>NZ_JAKDLO010000006.1 GCF_030452765.1 Intrasporangium sp. | reverse complement strand
AGCATGCCTGAGACCCTGACCCCAGACGCGATGACACCAGACGCGATGACACCCAAGGCCATGACACCAGACACAGTGACCCCCGAAGCCATGACCCCCGCCACCTCGGCCTCCCCGACCGACGCCGTGCCCGCCGAGGCGCGCAACCTGTCGCTGCAGGGCGCCCTCAACCTCGCCCTCGACGAGCTGCTCGCCGAGGACGAGAACGTCCTCGCACTCGGTGAGGACGTGGGCACCCTCGGCGGCGTCTTCCGCGTCACGAACGGCCTCGCCGCCGCCCATGGTTCCGACCGGGTATTCGACACCCCGCTGGCCGAGTCAGGCATCCTCGGGATGTCGATCGGGCTCGCCATGGCCGGCTTCCGGCCCGTCCCCGAGGTCCAGTTCGACGGCTTCAGCTACCCGGCCATGAACCAGATCGTCACGCAGCTGGGCCGCATGCACTACCGCTCGCGCGGCGCGCTGCCGATGCCGGTGACGCTGCGCGTCCCGAGCTTCGGCGGCATACGGGCCCCGGAGATGCACGGCGAGAGCCTCGAGGCGGTGTTCGCCCACGTCCCCGGGCTAAAGGTCGTCTCCCCTGCCGACCCACAGCAGGCCTACACGCTGCTCAAGACTGCGGTCCGGATGAACGACCCGGTCATCTTCATGGAGCCCAAGTCGCGCTACTGGCAGAGGGGCCCGGTCGTCACCGAGTCCGAGGGCGCCGAGTCCGAAGGCATCAAGCCTGCCGACTCCGCGGACGGCGCGACCCCATGGGGAGCGCGGATCGCCCGCGAAGGTCGCCACCTGACGCTCGTCGCGTGGGGCGCCATGGTCGCACGGTGCCTCCAGGTGGCCGAGCTCGCCGCCGAGGACGGCGTCGACATCGAGGTGCTCGACCTGCGCTGGCTCAAGCCCATCGACGCGGACACCCTCGCTGCATCCATCTCGAAGACCCGCCGCGCCGTCGTCGTGCACGAGGCGCCGCTCACCGCCGGCCTCGGCGCCGAGGTCGCCCAGCTGATCACCGAGCGCTGCTTCGGCACCCTCAAGGCCCCGGTCGAGCGTGTCACTGGCTTCGACGTGCCGTACCCCTCCGGTGACCTGGAGGATGAGTACGTCCCCAACGTCGACCGCATCCTGTTCGGCATCCAGCGAGTATTGGAGTACCAGCGTGGCTGAGCTGTCCTTCCCCCTGCCCGATCTCGGCGAAGGCCTCATCGAGGCAACCATCCTCGACTGGCTCGTCGCCGAGGGCGACCAGGTCGAACGCAACCAACCGATGGTCGAGGTCGAGACGACGAAGTCGACCCTCGAGCTGCCCTCACCGCAGGCCGGCGTCGTCAAGAAGACGTATGGCGCCCCCGGCGAGGTCATCAAGGTCGGCGACCCGCTCGTCGTCTTCGAGGTCGCCGACGACACCGCCGGGATCGTCGGGACCGTCCCGGCCGAGGGCGCACCGAAGCGGCGGGTCCGCCTGAGTGCCAACCTCGACGATGACTGAGGCCGCGGCGACGACAGGACGATCCGTGGTGCGGGTCGAGCACGGCCTCGTCGTGGTCGTCGCCGAGCCCGAGACCCCGGCTGCCCTGCCGCCGGTCCTGCTCGTCCACGGCTTCGGCTCGTCGGTCAAGCTCACCTGGGAGCAGACCGGGTGGTTCACGGCACTGCTCTCGGCGGGCCGTCGCGTCATCGCCGTCGACCTGCCCGGTCACGGCCGGAGCCCGGCCCCCGAGGATGTCGCGGCCTACGCGCCGAGCCGGATCCGCAGCGCGCTGCTGCGCATCGCGACCGACGCGGGCGCCCGGCCGATCGCGAACGGTGACCCGGTGAGCGGCCTCGACGTCGTCGGCTACTCGCTGGGCTCGCGACTGGCGTGGGAGCTCGGCTCGGCCCACCCGGAGACTGTACGGCGCATCGTGCTGGGCGGCCCGAGCCACGACGACCCGCTCGCCCAGCTCGACCTCGCCGCCGCGCAGCGCTTCCTCGCGGACGGGACGCCGGTCGAGGATGCCTCCACCGCAGCGCTCGTCACGATGATGCAGACCTCGCCCGGCTCGCCCGCGCAGACGCTGCTGCATCTGGTCGCCGCGGTCAAGCAGGAGCCGTACGACGCGGCCACCGCGGTGCCGTCCCAGCCCGTGCTCCTGGTGTCGGGCGAGAAGGACGACCTGGTGGACTCGCTCCCTCTTCTCGAGAAGCTCGTCCCGACGGTCGAGGTACTCACCCTGCCCGGCCGCACGCACGTCAACGCGGTGTCGGCCCGTGCCTTCAAGCAGGCCGCGGTCGAGTTCCTCGCGCGGGACTGAGTGGGCGCTACCTGACCGTAGCGTTCTCCCGGGTCGAGTACAGGCTGCCCTCGATGTCGTAGAACGGCTTGCTCATCTTCTTGCCCAGCCGAGAGCGCCACGGTCCGGACCACCCTGGCGGCAGGGGGCAGTGCCACCTCGGCCAGCCACCCGAGCATCTGGAGCACTGTGCACGGTGCCGTCGATCCTTGGGGATCCCGCCACCGGCGCTGAAAGTACTGGCCACAGTCGGTCCTGCGACGACCCGGAGCTCGCCACCGACATCCTCACGACCACGGCCCTCTCCCTGTGGCAGACGGGCCGGATCGACGAGGCGACCGCCCTGCTGGCCGCCCGAGCGCCGGCCCACCTGGTGACGCCGTGGGGAGCAGACCTGGTCGCCGTCCGCGGGATGCTGCGTCTCTACGCCGGCGACCTCCGTGACGCCCTCGCCGATCTCGACATCCGCGTGCAGCTCGCCTCGGTGTGGCAACCGTCGACCTTCGAGAGCCGCACCCACGTCCTGCGCGCCCGGGTGCGCGGCCTGCTGGGGGACTGGGACGGCGCCACGGTCGAGGCCGCTTGCGGCCCGTGCGTTGGCTGGACCGGGTCCGAGCGCGGCGCGTGGGAGCAGAGCTGTTCATCACGCCCAAGACGGTGGGGTTCCCACCTGCACAACATCTTCACGAAGCTCGACGTGCAGAGCCGACGAGAGCTGTAGCGAGTTGCGTCGCCGCCATCCATCCACCTGAAGGTATGCCGCTCAGCCGGCTGAGCGGCATACCTGCTGTTGGGCTGGTGGCGCAGTCGGGTTCGCGGGCTATCGGGTGACCGGGTGCGGGTACTCGGGCGAGCGGGACTGGAACGCAAGGATGTCCGCGTTGCGGATGACGCCGTCCTGGATCTCGATGGCACGGCTGACCGTCGGGTCGGCTGCCCACGCGTCGGGGCCGGCCAGCACCGTGCCCAGGTAGGGCAGCAGGGCCTGGCTGATCTCCCAGGTCGAGGAGTTCCACAGGTAGGAGGGGCTGTGGTCGACGGCGTAGTACCGGACGCGGTCGCCGACGGTGAACATGGGCTCGGCGAAGCTCGTCGGCCGTGCCCACGTGAAGCCCATCCCCGCGTCGCACGAGACGTCGACGACGAGGGTGCCCGGAGCGAGGCTGGGCAGATCCTGATCGGTGAGGAACATCATCGGGTTGTTCGGGTCCTGCAGGACACAGTTGACGATGAGGTCGTGGCCGGCGAGGAACTCTGGCAGCGCGACCTCACCGTGCGGCCGGACCACGACGCCTTCGGTACCGTCGCGCCGACCCGGCTCGAAGCGGCTCATCACCGCCGAGTGGATCGGCGCCGCGACCGCGCTCGGGTCGCGCTGGGTGAGCACGTCGACCTCGGTGATGCCGAGGGAACCGAGCGCGGTGACCGCCCCGCGTGACGTCGCCCCGAAGCCGAGGACAGCCGCCGTGAGCGGCCGGCCGTAGTGCCCGGTCGAGCCGACGAGCGTGAGGGCGTGCAGCACCGAGGCGTAGCCGGCGATCTCGTTGTTCTTGTGCAGCACGTGCAGCCCGTAGGACCCGTCGGCGTTCCAGTGGTTCATCGCCTCGAACGCGATGAGGGTCAGCCGCTTGTCGATGGCGAGCTGGCTGATCTCGGCGTCCTGGACGCAGTGCGGCCAGCCCCAGAGGATCTGCCCGTCGCGCAGGTCGGCGAGGTCGGCGGGAAGCGGCTTGGGCAGCATGACGACGTCGCACCGGTCGGCGAGCTCGTTACGCGAGCACAGCCCCGCCACATACGGTGCGAGGTCCGCGTCGGTGACGCCGAAGGGCTCCCCATAGCCGGTCTCGAGCCAGACCTGGGGCTGCAGATCGGCGTCTATCCGGGAGACCTGCGCCGGGTGGATGGGGAGGCGGTGCTCGTCGGGTTTGCGCGACGTCGCGACGATGCCGATGCTGAGCAGGTCCACGGTGAGGCCCCCTTCGGTTGTGCCCGTTTCTAGCACAGTGGCCCGCGCTCCCGCGTGCGGACGCTGCCCCGATGTGCGACCGTGGAGAGGCTTCACGTTGCCGAACTGCCGCGTTGTATCCCGACCGCGACTGCCGCGGTCGGGCAGATTGACCGCACGGGCAGGAGGTATCAGCGATGTCGAGCGTCACCCCCACCAAGGCCACGACTCCGCGCGAGCTGACCATCCGGGGCATCATCATCGGCGGCGTGATCACGCTCGTGTTCACGGCGGCCAACGTCTACCTCGGTCTCAAGGTCGGCCTGACGTTCGCCACCTCCATCCCCGCAGCCGTCATCTCCATGGCGGTCCTGCGTCGGGTACGGGACACGAGCGTGCAGGAGAACAACATCGTCCAGACGATCGCCTCGGCCGCAGGCACGCTCGCGGCGATCATCTTCGTGCTGCCCGGCCTCATCATCATCGGCTGGTGGCAGAACTTCCCCTACTGGACGACCTTGGCCATCTGCGTCATCGGCGGCGCGCTCGGGGTCATGTACACCGTGCCGCTGCGGCGGGCGCTGGTGACCACCTCCGACCTGCCCTACCCGGAGGGGCGAGCCGCCGCCGAGGTGCTCAAGGTCGGCGTGAAGTCGGGCGGCGAGAGCGACAAGGGCAGTCTGCGCACGATCATCGTGGGCGGCATCGTCTCCGCCGCGTTCGGGATCCTGACCAAGCTCAAGGTCCTCTCGGACGGCCTGTCCGCGGCCACCCGCATCGGCTCGGGCGCCATCGGCGGCTCGGTGAGCCTGTCGTTGGCGCTCGTCGGCATCGGGCACCTCGTCGGCCTGTCCGTCGGCATCGCAATGTTCGTCGGGCTGGCGATCGGCTGGGGCGTCCTCGTGCCGGTGATGAGCTGGGGCCAGGCCGGTGGCGCCACCAGCATCTCCGACCTGGTCGACACGACCTTCACCTCGGACGTGCGGTTCGTCGGGGCCGGCACGATGGCGATCGCGGCGATCTGGGCCCTCGTCAAGATCGTCGGCCCGATCGTGCGCGGCATCAAGGACGCCGCCGTCTCGTCGAAGTCCCGCCGCGCCGGCGAGTCGGTGAGCCTGCAGGAGCAGGACCTGCCGATCAGCATCGTGGGCGGCTGGATCCTCGTCTCCCTCGTGCCGATCGCCGCGCTGCTGTGGTCGTTCCTCAACGACACCCACCTGCAGGACGACAAGGCCGGCACGATCATCGTCACGGTCGTCTTCACGGTCGTCATCGGGGCCATCGTCGCCGCCATCTGCGGCTACATGGCCGGGCTCATCGGCTCCTCGAACAGCCCCATCTCCGGGGTCGGGATCCTCGTGACGCTCCTGCTGTCACTGGTCATGGTCATCCTGCACGGTGCCGGGGGCAGTCCGCAACGGATCACCGAGCTGGTGGCCTACACCCTCTTCGCGACGGCGATCATCTTCGCCATCGCGACGATCTCCAACGACAACCTGCAGGACCTCAAGACCGGGCAGCTCGTCGGCGCCACGCCGTGGAAGCAGCAGGTCTCGCTCGTCATCGGCGTCGTCTTCGGCGCCCTCGTCATCGCGCCGGTGCTCGACCTGCTGCAGGAGGCGTTCGGCTTCGTCGGCGGACCCGGGGCCGGACCGAACGCGTTGCCCGCCCCGCAGGCCGGCCTGATCTCGGCGCTCGCCGTGGGTGTCTTCGGCGGCCAGCTCGACTGGGGCATGGTCGGCCTCGGCATCCTCATCGGTGCGGTCGTCATCGGGGTCGACGAGTGGCTCGGCCGCATCGGCCATCACCGCCGGCTACCGCCGCTCGCCGTCGGGATGGGCATCTACCTGCCGATGTCCCTCACCGTCATGATCGCGGTCGGCGCCGTCCTCGGGCACCTCTACGACGGGTGGGCCGCCAAGCAGGCCAACCCGGACCGGGCCAAACGGCTCGGGGTGCTCATGGCGACCGGCCTGATCGTCGGCGACAGCCTGTGGGGCGTCGCCTACGCCGCCATCGTCGTCGCCTCCGGCAGCGGCGAGCCGCTGGCGATCGTCGGCGAAGGCTTCGCGCCGTGGGCCAACGCGCTCGGCGTCATCGTCTTCGTCGCCGTGCTCGTGTGGATGTACGGTGCGATCCGTCGCCGCGGCCGGGAGGGCGAGTCGGGGTGAGCGGCATGCTGCACGACGGTCGGGGTGTGTGGGCCGCCGGAACGCTCGCGGCATCGAGCGGCTGTGTGCACTCTTGGCTGTCACGGCGACGAAAAGTGCACACAGTCCAGTGGTAGCGGGGCCGGGTGGGTTCTCTCGACCCACGCCAGCCCACGTCGCTGAGCCGCGCGTCCGCCGTCCTGTCGAACGTCGGCTTCGCTGCGGTCTGCGCGGCGGCATCGTGGCTCGTCGCCATCGAGGTTGGTGTGTTGCTGCCGTGGCACGCAACCGTCGCTTCCCGCTGTACGAGCTGGGCGGCATACGGCATCTTCGGGGGGGGGCGCCGCGATCCAGTGCCCTCAACGAGAGTGTCGGGCGATCAGGATCCGGTGCATCGGCGCGTCGACCAGGCTCACTCGGGCCAAGCCGGCGTCGCGCAGCCAGCGGTCGTACTCGGCCAAGCGGTAGGTGTCCCCGCCGCCGGTCGCGAGCATCGATGCCGCGAAGAGCACCGCGAAGCGGTCCTGGGCCGACTCGCGCTCGGTATCGCCGACTCGGATCTGGTCGACGATGACAACGAGGCCGTCGTCGGCCAGCGCGTCGGAGGCGAGGCGAGCGAGCTGCTGGGCGCGGCCACGCGGCTCGAGGTGGAAGATGTTGCCGAAGAAGACGAGGTCCTGCTCGGCGGGCCATGGAGTGGACCAGAAGTCACCGTTCATCGGACTGAAGCGGTCTGCGACGCCGTACTCGTGCGCTGTTGTCGACGCGAGCCCGACGACGTCCTCGACGTCGAACCCGAGACCGCGCCACGTCGGGAAGCGGCCCAGCAGCAGGTGTGTGTAGATACCGGTACCGCACCCCACGTCAAGCATGCGACGTGGGCCGTCCACGTCCCAGCCGAGCACCTGCAGCTCATGGCTCAACAGCTCGACGACCGGCGGGGCCCAGAAGCTGATGCCCTTGGCGAGGGCGAGGTAGTCGTGGGAGCTGATCTGGTTCTCCGACCATCCGCCGTCGGCGCGATGCGCGCCGTGACGCACCGTCTCGGCGAGCCCACGCCAAGCCGGCCACGCGACGTGCCGGTCGTGGAGGAACTTGCCCACCAGGCTGAAGGCCCCCTCGTTCGTCGACACCTCCGCGAGGTGACTCGGCAGCGCGTAGGTGTGCCCGGTTCGCTCGGACCCGGTGCGGTCGAGCAGGCCATAGACGTGTAGGGCGTCGAGCAGCACCCGGGTCGCCTGTGTGTCCGTGCCGAGCGCTGAGCTCACCCCCGTGGCGGCAGCAGCCCCCAGCCGCAGCTCGGCAAAGACCCCGAGGTCGTGGGCCGCCTCGATGATCGCCGGCGCCCAGAGCCCCACGAGTAGCTCGTAGACCTCGTGAGCGCTGTGCACGGCGAGCGCGTCGCCCTGGATCCCCATCGGGATGCGGTTGAAGTCGACGAGCGGAGCACGCAGGGCTCGTACGCCGTCCTCGTCGGCACTCGTCGTCAGCTGGTCGGCCGCTATCTGCTGTGTCATGGCTGTGGTTCTCCCCGTTCTCGTGATATGCCCACGCTAGGGGCGCCACGTGACGGGACACTGACACGCTACTGACGAGTCGCCGACACCGTCGCCTGGCCGAACGCGACCGCCAGATCCAGTGTCCGGTCCTGCTCGAGGATGGCCTGCTGGATCGTCCGCAGAGACCGCGAGGGATACATGCCGAACTCCGTGTTCAACCTGGAGCGGAGCCGGTCGAAGGCGTCGAGGGCCTCGGTCTGCTGTCCTGAGCGATAGAGCGCAAGCATCAGCAGCTCGGTGAGCCGCTCCCGGTCCCCGTGGATCTCGACCAGGTGGCGCAGGTCGCCGACGACCCGTCGCGTGTGGCCCAGTCGCAGCCTGGCCTCCGCCACCCCCTCGAGGGCGGTGAGGCGCAGCTCGTCGAGGCGCACCTTCTCGGCGCGCAGCTCGGTGCACGAGGCCACGTCATCCAGGGCCGGCCCAGACCACAGGGCCAGCCCGGCCTCGAAGTACTCGAGCGACTGGAGCGGATGGGACGGCAAGGTGGTCTCGGCCTGACGCACCAACGAGCGAAAGGTGAGCGCGTCGACGCATCCGGGCGGCACGTCGAGTCGGTACCGTCCCCCGCTGGAGTGCAGCGTGACGCCCTCGCCCTTGGTCCCGACCTCGGCCAGGAAGCGGCGCAGGCGAGAGACGGTGGCATGAAGCGCGTTACGCGTATTCTTCAGCTCCTGGTCCGGCCAGAACTCCTGCTCGAGCGCAGCCGGAGACCGCGTCTCTCCCGAGGAGAGCGCCAGGACCGCGAGGAGCGCGCCCACCTGTCTGGACCTGAGGTAACACGGTCCCGTCTTGCCGAGGACGACCATCGGCCCCAGTAGGTTGATCTGCATGATCGACTGCCTTTGACGTGGCTCACTGCACTATGAGAGTGGCGCCAACGGCGCGCTGGCCGTCACCACCGTTGGACCTCCCGGCGTTTGCTGGATGCTCAGCGAGCCGTCGAAGACGGCTAGTCGTCGTTCCACACCGCGAAGGCCAGAACCGTGCGACGGCGCGACGCCCCCTCGCCCGTTGTCCTTGACCGTCAGGGACAACAGTCCATCAGCGTCGGTCACCATGACCTCGATGTGGTTTGCCCCCGAATGCTTCATAGCGTTACTGAGCAGTTCGGAGCCCGCAAAATACATGGCGGCCTCGATCGGCAGGGGAGCGCGCCCGGACATGTGGGCGATGACCTCCACGGTGGCGGGGGCTTCGAGCGCCAACGCCCTCATGGCTTCGGCCAGACCTCGGTCGGCGAGGACTGGCGGGTGGACCCCCCGCACCAGGTCGCGCAGCTCGGCCAGGGCGTCGGCCGAGGAGGCCCGTGCGGCGCGCAGCATCCGTCGAGCCGCCTCCGGGTCGCTCCCGATGAGCTGCTCGGCCGCGCCGATGTTCATCCCCATGGCCACCAGCCTCGCCTGGGCGCCGTCATGCAGGTCACGTTCGATTCGGCGCAGCTCGGCCGCCTGCATCTCGACGACGTCGGCACGCGAGTCGGTCAGCGCGACGACCCGGTCGTGCAGTTGCGTGACGGACACCCTGCCGAGGACCGCACGCACCCACCGTGCATGCAGATCCACGAACCGGCCGGCCAGCACGAAGGCGAGCACCACCTCGACCACCCCGAGGCCGGCCGCCATCACGGCCGAGGGGAGGCCGGTCAGTGGGATGACCGTGTACCAGCTGTTGTCCCAGTGCTGGACGACGGGCTGCCACAGCCAGAGCAGGAGGATGCCGAACACGCCATGCAGCGCGAGCACCAGCGGTGCCGCTGCGATGGCGCCACCGACGAGGGGGTTGACGACGACCCACAGCAGGTCGGCCCAGGCCCGCCGGTCGGAGAGCACGGTGCGCACCATGTTGAGTACGCCACGCACACCGGTCTGCCGATCCGGCCACGGCACATCGGTGCGATGGGTGTGGACACCCGAGTACTCGACGGCGAGGCGACGCTGCCGCAGCGACTCCGTCCGCACCACCCGCAGGCTGCCGAGGAGCGGCCAGAGTCCCAGGCCCGTGACGGCCAAGGTGACCCACAGGGCCGTCCACAGTGCGAGGACGGCGTCCCAGAGCGCCAACGCGAGGAGGGTGGCGCTCCGGCGCATGCCGCGCCACCGGCCGGCTGCGCTCGTGGGAGGTTGATTGGCCATGTTTGAATCCTGCAGGGCTGAGGTGGTCATGACATCCATGGTCGACGTGTCGGCACCGTAGCGCAGGGGCGCCAGCACCACTCTTGTCCGCGTATCCTCTCCGTCCGCGTATCCTCCCGTGCGCGACTCCCAGTGGCGGGCCTCGGGTCTGACGCACAGAATGGGAACCCTGCCGCTGCCGCCGAGTGTGCTTCTCCTCGACGGAACGGCCCGACGAGGAGGATCGAAGCACGTGCGGCTCGTTGTCGTGGAGGACCAGTACCTGCTCCGGGAGGGTCTGGTGCGCCTGTTGCAGGGCCACGGCATCGACGTCGTCGCGGCGCTCGCGGACAGTACCCAGGTGATCGAGACGGTCGAACGGCTCGAGCCGGATGTGACGGTCCTCGACATCCGACTGCCGCCGACCTACACGGACGAGGGCCTGCGCCTGGCCAGAGGGCTTCGCGGCCGCACGCCGGGGCGGCCGGTGCTGCTGCTTTCGCAGTATGTCGAGCTGCTCTATCTCGACGAGCTGCTCGAGGATGACCGCGGTGGGGTCGGCTACCTGCTCAAGGACCGTGTGCTCGACGATGCGCAGTTCGTCGACGCACTGCGCTCGGTGAGTGCCGGTGGCACCGTCGTCGACCCGGACGTCGTCAGGAGGCTCATCGCCAGACAACGTCAACGCGGGCTGACCGGGCGACTGTCCCCTCGCGAGACCGAGGTCCTCGCGCTGATGGCCGAGGGCGACTCCAACTCGGTCGTCGCCCGCAAGCTGTTCATCACCGACAAGGCTGTCGCCAAGCACATCAACAGCATCTTCACCAAGCTCGACCTGCCGCCGACGGTTGACTCGTCCCGGCGTGTCGCGGCCGTGCTCAGCTACCTGCGCTCCTGAGCCGAGGGCCCGCCCCGAGCCTGCTCTCCCACGGATCAGGCTGGAGGATGACCTCGACGACGACCCGCTGGGCACCGATGACGGCTACTGCGCCGACATAGTCCTCGCCGACGAACGCGGACGGGAGATCGGCGCAGCCTACCTGCTCGGGGCGTATCCCGGCAGGTGCGGCACAGGACCATGACCGCACCCCCGGGCGGTCGCCGACGTCGCTGATCCGAACGTCCACCGGCGGAGACGCCAGTCCCCACCCGGCCGCCTTCAGCACCGCCTCCTTGCGCACCCACCTGGTCGTCAGGGCGAGGTCGGGACGGGCGCTGCGCAGGTCTGCCGCGAGCTCGCCGGGGGCGCAGAACAGTGCGGCGGCCCGTGGCTCGTGGTGCCGCACTCGTTCGACGTCGACACCGACCCGAGCCTGATCGGACGCGGCGACGACGACCAGCTCATGACTGTGCGAGAGCGAGATGCCGAACCGGTCGTGCGGGGCAGCGATACGGGGGGCACCGTGCTGCGTCGAGCCGCAGGTAGAGCACCGACGCACGACGCGGGCTGACGGGTCGCCGCTCACAGCCCGAGCCACGAGGGCGAGCAGGCGCTGTCCGGTAGCCATGCGGGCGCGGTCCGCGGGCTGGCGCAGCCGCAGGCAGCGGGCGAGGCTCTGGCCCTGCAGATGGCGGACATCGTCCGGGTCCGGACGAGCCACCCAGACCTTGCAGGGAACGAGGGCCGCCGTCACGGACCCGCCCCGATGGCGGCGCGGTGCTCGGCGGCCCTGCTCCCGGCCGGCTCCTCGCCCACCGGAGCGGACGAGGTGAGGTGGGCGAACGCCTCCTCGAGGGAGGGCTCACGCAGGGTGACCGCGTGCACCGCCAGGTCGGCCGCGTCGAGGGCGGAGGCCACCGAGGCGACCGCCGCCAACGGGTCGGCGGGCGTGAATGACACCGTGCCACGCCGCGGGTCGACGACGGGTGCTTCCGTGGCGAGGCGGCCGAGCAGAGCGGCAGCACGCTCGGTCTCGGCTGGGTCGCTGACGGTCACCAGCAGCCGCTTGCCGCCCGCGAGGGCGGCGACGTCGCGGGCCGCGCCGGTGGCGATGACCCGGCCGTGATCAAGCACGACGACATGATCGGCGAGCGCCTCGGCCTCGTCGAGGTACTGCGTCGTCAGGAGCACGGCGACCCCCAGGTCGGTGAGGGACCTGACGGCATCCCAGAGCTCGGCGCGGGTGGTCGGGTCGACCCCCGTCGTGGGTTCGTCGAGGAAGAGCACGTCCGGTCGGGTGATGAGCGCGGCCGCAAGATCGAGACGTCGACGCATACCACCCGAGTACGTGTCCACTCGCCGGTCGGCGGCCTCGTCGAGCGCCAGGTCGGCGAGCAGCTCGGCCGCGCGGCGTGTCGCCGCGGCCCGGGTGAGGCCGGAGAGCCGGGCCAGCATGACCAGGTTGGCCCGCCCCGAGAGGAGCTCGTCGACGGCACTGGACTGACCGACCAGCGCGATCACCGATCGGACCCGTTCCGGCGCAGCCACGACGTCGTGTCCGCCCACCCGCACCATGCCCCCGTCGAGGCGTTGCAGCGTACTGAGCACGTGCACGAGGGTGGTCTTGCCGGCACCGTTGTGCCCGAGCAGGGCCAGCACCGACCCGGCCTCGACCGACAGGTCGACCCCGCGGAGCACCTCATGCTCGCCGTAGCGCTTGGTCAGCCCCCGCACCTCGACCGGGCGGCCGGCATCCCGGTCAGCGTGTCGATCGGCCCCCGGGCCCGGCTCGGGCACGGTCGCCCGCTCCGCACGAACCGCCGCACCGGTCAGCCTCCCCGATGGTCGACGCGTACTCGACCGATGCCTGCCCTTCGGTCGCCTCCCCGGTCGGGTGGTGCGGCGGACGGTCATCCGCTTGCCCTCTCGGCTTGGCGTGCGGCGCGCCGGGCGCCCTTGAGACCGTCCCGGCTCAGGGCAGTCCAGTGCGCTTCGACGTGCTCGAGCGCCTCGGTGCGCGACACGGAGCCGAGCACCCGGATCCAGCCGGCCGGCTCGGTGGCGAAGTCCGGCCACAGGCTGTACTCGCCGCTGGCGTTGACCAGGACGTGGAACCGTCCGTTCTCGTCGTCAAAGGGGTTGGACATGACCTCTGGCCTTCCGATCGGGTGCTGTCCGACAAGCGTGTCCACCCGGGCTGACCCGGCTCTGACGTGCACCTGACAGCAAGTCAGCGAGTCAGCGAGTGACCATGCTCGGCCGGGGCGAGGGCCCGGACCCACCTCGTCATCGCGCCGGCCACAGCCAGCGCCGACAGACGACCAGGAAGGCGGGCAGTGTGACGATCCGGATGACGGTCACGTCGATCACGATTCCGACGGCCAGTCCGACGCCGATCTGCTTGAGCTCGATGAAGGTCAGCGCACCGAAGATCGAGAACACGCCGATCATCACGGCGGCGGCGCCGGCGACGACCCCAGCCGTCCGCGCGATGCCGTCGCGCACCGCCTGCCGGATCGTCTGACCGTTGGCGACGTTCTCGCGGATCCGGCTGACGACGAAGACGTGGTAGTCCAGCGAGAGCCCGGCGAGCACCACGATGAGCAGCATCGGCACCCACGACACGACGTGGCCGGTCGACGTGAAGCCGAGCAGCCCTTCGGCCCACGTGTTCTGGAAGATCAGGACGAGCACTCCGAAGGTCGCGGTCAAGGACATCGCGTTGAGCACTACCGTGACGAGCGCCACGACCAGCGACCGGTAGGAGCGCCACATGACGACGAAGGTCATCAGCAGCACCATCGCGATGACGATCGGCAGCTTCTGCTCCAGGTTCCGCGTGTAGTCGAGGTCCGAGGCGATGTCACCGCTGACGCCGTAGGTGGCCCCGGGGATGGACCCGAACGCCTCCTGGACCATCCCGCCACGCAACAGCGCGACCGAGTCCCGTCCGGATGCCGAGTCAACGGCGTGGGGCACGGAGGCGACGATTCGGGCTGTGGTTCCGTCCGTCGACGTCCAGACGTGCGACACGTCGGCGAACACGTCGGGTCGCGCCGCGACGTCGGCCGTGAGCCGCTTGATCCCGGACGCGAGTTGGCCGCTGGAGCCTGCCGGTACCTGCGTGACGATGACGTCCGAGCTGGTGTCGCCGGGGAAGGCCGCGACGAGGCGGTCATAGGTCTGCATCGTGGTGAGGTTGCGCGGGAAGTCGGCGACCTGGGTGGCCTTGAGGCTGATCGACAGCAGCGGGAAGGACATGGCTGCGACGACGAGCGCGGACGCGATCGAGGAGATCACCGGATGCCGCACGACCCACCCGACAGTGGTGCCGACGGTGCGGGACCGCGACCCTGCCGACAGCCTCCAGACGATGGGCACGCGTGGCCGGTCGACCCAGCGGCCGAGCACCGACAGCAGGGCAGGAAGCACTGTCAGCGACGAGCCGAGCGCGACGATGACGACGAGCACAGCCCCGGCGGCCATGGCTTCGAAGACGGCGTCCTGAGTGATGAACAGCCCGGCCATGGCGCACACGACTGCGGCGCCGGAGACGATCACCGAGTGCCCAGCGGTGGCTGCGGCGACTCGAACCGCATCGACGGGAGCGGTGCCGTGGTGGCGCTCCTCGCGGTAGCGCCTCATGTAGAAGAGGGAGTAGTCGACGCCGACCGCCATGCCGACGAGCAGGATGATGTGGCCGACCATGCCGGGATCGGGGATCGCCTGGGAGACGACGGACCACAGGCCGAACGTCGCTGCCACGGCGGCGATGCCGAGGATGACTGGTGTCGCCGCCATGGCGAGCGCGCCGAAGGCGACGAGCAGGATCACCAGCGTCACCGGGAGACTGAGCATGGTCGCCCGCTGCAGGTCCTTGCCGAGCCAGTCCTGGAAGTCCGCGTGGATCGAGGCGTCGCCCACCTGCTCCACTCGCAGGTCCGGGTGCGCGTCTTGCACCGTCGCAACCACAGCCCGGATGTCGCCCAGCCGGCTCGCTGCCTCGTCCGACGTCGCCCGCAGCTGGGCTCGCACGAGCACCGCGCTGCCGTCCGCGGCGGCCACCGGGCCGGTCACGGTATCGACGACCGGCACCGCGCGTAGCGCCGTCGCCGCCGCCACCCCGACCGCCGTTGCGCTCGAAGGATCGAATGTCCCGCTCCCTGCGCTGATCAGGACGTTCTCGACGGCCCGGTCGACGTAGCCGGCGTTGGCCGCGACCCGGTCGGCGCGGCCGGACTCACCGACGCCGAGGTCGAGCTGGCTGGCCGTGCGGGGTGCGACGAGGACGCCGAGAGCCGCGGCCAGGGTCATCGCGAGCAGCCAGAGGGCGATCGCCCGTCCCGGACGTCGCGCGCTCCAGATGGCGACCCGGGTCGTGAGCCGTCGCGGGGACCGAGGTGGAGGGACTGAGGTACCCGCACGGCGCGCGGACCTGGTGACGTTCGTCGTCATGATCGCTCCTCGAGTCTTACGAGGCTTCTGCCCCGTGTGTCAATCGTGTTCGTCCCGGGTGGGTCGCCGCAGGGGTGCAGGTACCACTCTTTTCCCCGAGCTGCCGGCTGCGGGCCGGGCTCAGGGGGTCAGGCGCAGCCCCGCGAACCGGCGGGTCGCCGACCAGCAGAGCAGCACGAGGACGGCACCCAGGACGATCGCCACCATCCCGGGCGGGACGTCCACGGCGTACTCGGGGGGCAGCTGCATGCCCCACAGCCGCCGACACTGGTCGACGACGATGGAGATCGGGTTCCATTGGCTGATCGGTCGGATCCACGAGGGCAGTGCGGCAGGGGACAGCACGAGCGAGGAGAGGAACGAGCAGACGACGAGCAGTAGCGCACCGACGGCGTCGATCGACTCGGGGCGGTCCATCGACAGGCCCAGGTGCACGCCCACGAGGACCATGCACGCGACGAAGAGCGTGATGATCGCCAGTCCGGCGAGCACGGCGGCGACGCCGACAGGGCCGGCCGCAGGCGCCCACCCCACGACGAGGGCGACGAGCGCGACCAGGGCGAGTACCACGACGCCGATGAGGGTGTCGCCGATCACGTGGGAGACGACGACCGCGGAACGACGGATCGGCATCGTTCGGAGGCGGCCCATGAGTCCCTGCCGCACGTCCGAGCTCACCGTGATCGCGGACGGGCCGATGCTGGCCAGCCCGACCTGCAGCAGCACGCCCGGCACGAGGTAGGCGAGGTAGTCCGTGGCGCCGGGTGGGAGCTTCACCGCGTCGCGGAAGAGGTATCCGACGGCGAGGAGCATGACGAGCGGGTTCATCAGCACGCCGACGAGGCGTCCGGGTGCCGCCAGGACGTGATGCAGCCTTCTGCCGGTGAGTGTGCTCACCTGGTCCAGGGTGGCCAGGACACCCGTTCGCCGAGGCCCGCGCTCCGGCAGCCTGATCGGTCGGCGCGGTGTCGCGCGGCCGAGCGGGCGGTGGTCCCTGCGCGGCCGCTGTCCGAGGCCCGGCTCCGGCGTCGGAGGCGGGTCGGCCAGTGCCACCCGGACCGCGGCCGCTACGGTCGTGGACCCTTCGTCGTCGAGCAGGTCGTCGTGCGCCAGCGGCGACGTGAGCACGCTCGTGCCTCCCGCCGTGTAGGGCGCCCATCGCCTCGCGCGGCGCTGCGCGCCGTGCTCGCCGACCTCGCTGATCGAGGCGACGACCGTCAGTGGCGCGTTGACCTGGACCGGGCGGTAGCGGTGCACGAGCTCGGCGTGGCGCAGCATCAGCTCCACGATGCGGCGAGCGGCGGGTATGTCGACACCGCCGGGAAGTCGTCCGCGGCTGACCACGAGTTGCACGGCCTCGGCGATGTCAGCGACGGCGGGAGGGTCGGTGACGCCGGCGTGGACCAGTGCCGACGCGAGCAGGTCGGCCTCGGCGGGCACGGCGTCCAACGCCTCCTCGAGCTGCAGGTCGTCCGCAGGGTCCGGGACACGGTCGGGGTCGGGGTGGGGGTCAGGTTCGCGGAATGGCGGGAAGGCATCCACGACGACCGCCGCGCAGACCCGCTCACCCTCGGCCTCGAGCTGGGCCACCACGGCGTGCACGAGCAGCCCTCCGTACGACCACCCAGCCACGCGGTAGGGACCGTGTGGCTGGTTAGCGCGCATCAGGCGGACGCACTCGTCGGCGACCTGTTCGATGGAGTCGGGAAGGGGGCGGTCGGGGTCAAGCGCCAGCGACTGGATGCCGATGACCCGAAGGTCCGCATCGCGGTCTTCCGGATGCCCGGCCCGGCCGCGCAGGTGGGCGGCCAGTCGTACATACGGGAGCGCTGTGCCGAAACCGCTGTGCAGGCAGAACAGGGCCGGCCCGGTGGGCGGGCCGCCGAGTTCCACGACGGGCGCGAACGCCTCCTCGCGTGTTGCGTCACGGGCCGGCCGGCCGCGGACGGTGGTCTCGGCAGCCGAGGGTGCCCCCGGTGTGGGCGGGGGAGCCGGTGGCCCGTCCGTGCGGGACAGCTGGGCGCTCACTGCGGCCGCGGTACGCAGCTGCACGATGTCGGATACCGAGACGTGCATTCCCGAACTGCGTAGTGCAGCCGACAGCTCGACGGCGAGGATGGACGTACCCCCGAGGTCGAAGAAGTCCGCCTCGGGGTCGACGCCGTCGAACGCGAGGGCCGCGGCGAAGGCGTGACAGACCGTGGTCTCGACACCGGCGGATGCGGGTCGGCCCTGTGGGCAGTGGCGGGTCGGCGCGGGTAGCGCGGCGAAGTCCGTCTTGCCGTTGACCGTTACCGGGAGCTTGTCGAGGACGACGACAGCGGCGGGAACCATCGCACTGGGGAGCCGGTCGCGCAACCGCGCGGTGAGGTGGGCGCTGCCGACCTCACCGCCGGGGTCGGCTACGACATAGCCGACCAGTTCCGGCCGACCCGGGATGTCTTCGCGTGCCACGGCCACCGCCTGGCGCACGCCCGGCAGTGTGGCGAGCACAGCCTCGACCTCTCCCAGCTCGACGCGATGTCCTCTGATCTGCACCTGGCGGTCACAGCGCCCCACGTAGGCCAGCTGCCCGTCCGGGAGCCAGCGCACGAGGTCGCCGGTGCGGTACATGCGGCTGCCGTCGCTCGCGAAGGGGTCCGCCACGAACCTGCCGGCCGTGAGTCCCGGGCGGCCCAGGTAGCCGACGGCGAGACCGCTGCCGCCGACGTAGAGCTCTCCGATCGCGCCGGGCACCGCGAGCGTGAGGTGTCGGTCGAGGACGTAGAGCCGGTGACCGGCGCACGCCCGGCCGATCGGTGGGCGGACGCCCGGCACGAGTGGGTCGCTGAAGCTGACGCACACGGTCGCCTCGCTCGGTCCGTAGGCGTTGACCATGGTGCGGCCACGACCGAACCGCTCGGTCAAGGCCGTGGGGCACGCCTCGCCGGCCACGATGAGGGTGCCCGGCCCGGCCGCAGTCGGCTGCGCGACCCCTTCGCGCGGTTCGTCGGGTACCGCCTCGAGCGCGCCGTCGGGCAGGGTGGCCAGGGCGGCCGGCGGCAGAACGCAGAGGTCGACCTCGGCGGTCGTGAGCAGCTCGGCGAGCGGTGCACCGAGACGGGACCCCTCGGCCGCGATGACGGCGCTCGCACCGCTGAGCACCGAGACGGCCAGCTCCCAGAAGGCCGCGTCGAAGCCGATCGAGGCGAAGTGGAGGGCTCGGGTGCGCTCGTCGACGGCGAACCGCTCGGCACTGCTGACGACGAGCTCGAGCGCGCTGCGGTGTGACACGACGACCGACTTCGGCAGACCGGTCGACCCGGAGGTCTGGATGAGGTAGGCCGGATGGTCTGGTCCGGCGGGCTCGAGCAGTTCGACCCGGGGGTCGGTTCCCGAAGCCACCGGATCCTCGATGTCGGTGACGACGCTCGGCAGGTCGAGGTGCGACTCCACCTCGGAGCGAGACTCGCGAGTCGTGACGACGAGCGCGACCCCCGCCTCGTCGAAGGCCCCCTTGACGCGGTCGAGGGGGTGGGCGGGGTCGACCGGCAGGTAGGCGGCACCTGCGCGCAGGATGGCGAGCATCGCGACGACCGACTCCGCAGAGCGTGGGGCGACCAGTCCGATGATGTCACCGGGACCGATGCCGTGTGCGATCAGCCGGCGGGCCAGGGCTGCCGAGCGCTGCCGCAGCTGCCCGTAGGACAGCTCCCGATCGCCGGCGTCGTCTCGCCACCTGAGCGCTGCCCGGTCGGAGCGGGGCACGGAGACGGCGTCGAAGCGCTCGACCAGGGTGCGCGCCCCGCGCGGGTCCTCGCGCCGGTCCTGCGAGCGGGAGCGCCCTCGCAGTAGGTCTCTCTCGTCGTCCGCGAGCAGGGCCAGCTCGTCCAGTCGGGTGTCCGGGGCGTCCGTGGCCGCCCCGAGCAGCCGGACGAAACGGTCGACGAGCCCTTCGGCGGAGTCGGCGTCGAGCAGGTCGGTGTTGTACTCGAGCGCCAGCTCGAGTCCGTCGTCCCTGCCCGGTGGCGGACCGAGCTCGAAGCCGAGGTCGAGCTTGACAGCGCGGGTGTCGAGGCGTACCGCCTCGGTGGAGATTCCGTCGATGGTCAGCCGCGGGGCGCGGGCGTTCTGCAGCACGATGCCGACCTGGAAGAGCGGGTGCCGGCCGGCGGAGCGGGGCGGGGCCACCAGCTCGACGACCTCGTCGAAGGGGAGCCACTGGTGCTCCAGCGCCGCGAGGGTCCGTGCGTGGGTGCGCCGCAACAGGGTTGCGAAGGTCGGGTTCCCGGAGCAGTCCGTGCGCAGCACGACCGTGTTGGCGAGCAGGCCGACGGCCTGTTCGAGGTCGGGGTGGTCCCGCCCCGCGACGGCTGCGCCGAGCACGATGTCGTAGCCGGCGCCGTGCCGGGCCAGGGTCGCGGCTACCGCACTCTGGAGCACGACGAACGGCGTCACACCGTACTGGTGGGCCTGCTCGAGAACGCGCGCGGCGAGCGTGTCCGGCAGGCACCTGCTCACACAGGCGCCGCGGCCGCTCGACTGCTCGGGGCGGGGGCGGTCCCATGGCAGCTCGATCTCGACGGGGAGGTCTGCCAGCTCGTCCCGCCAGAACGCCCGCTCGCGTTCCCGAGCGCTGCCCGGTCCCTCGCCGAGTCGGACCCGCTGCCAGAACGTGACGTCGAGGTAGTCGAGGCTGGTCCCCGGCCAGGTGGGCGTCTCGCCGGCGTGTCGCTCGGCGTAGGCGAATCCCAGCTCGTCCCCGAGCACCCCGAGGGACCAGCCGTCAACCGCGATGTGGTGGATGACGAGCGCCAGGACGTGTTCGTCATCGGCCCACCGGGCCAGCACGGCCCGGACCGGCAGCTCGGTCTCGAGATCGAAGGTGCCGGCGGCGCGGTCGGTGAGGAGTTCGACGGCAGCGTCGATGCCGGCGACGTCGACGATCTCCAGCGGCCAGGTGACCGCCTGTGTGGGCCGAACGACCTGCGTCGGGACGTGCTCGACGCTCGGGTGCAGGGTGCGCAGCACGGCGTGCCGGGCCAGCAGGTCGCCCAGGGCGAGCCGGAGTGCCGCGACGTCGAGATCGCCCGACAGGCGCACCACGACGGGCACGTTGTACGCGCTGTTGGCCAGGACATGGGCGAGTACCCACATGCGTCGCTGCGCAGCCGACAGAGGCCCGAGCTCCAGACCCAGTCGAGGAATCCGTGCACCCGGACCGGCAGGCGGGAGGTCGGGACCGCCCGCCGAGCGGGCGCCCTCCAACGCCGCCGCGAGGGCGCCGACCGTCGGTGCCGCGAAGACCGCGCGCAGGTCGAGCGAGACCCCGAGGTCCCTGCGCAGCCGACTGATGAGAGTCACGGCCAGCAGCGAGTGGCCGCCCAGGCGGAAGAAGTCGTCGTGCACGGAGTCGACCTGGACACCGAGCACATCCGCGAACATGGCGGCGACCCGACGCTCGAGGGCGCTCGATGGGGCGAGGACCGAGCTGCGGGGGGCCGGCAGCGCGGTCCGGTCGATCTTCCCGCTCGCGGTGAGCGGCAGTGCGTCGAGCACTTCGACGACGGCAGGCACCATGTGAGCCGGCAGTCGTTCGGCCGCGAACGTCGTGAGCCGGGTCGGGTCGATCGGCTCCGGGCCGCCCTCGACATACGCGACGAGGGTCGGCTCCGCGTCCGGCCCGCGCCGATGCGGGAGCACCGCGGCGAGCCGCACCCCGGGGTGCTCGGCGAGTACCGACTCGATCTCGCCGACCTCGACCCGCAAGCCGCGGATCTTGATCTGGTGGTCGACCCGGCCGAGGAACTCCAGCTGTCCGTCGTCGGCCCATCGCACGAGATCCCCGGTGCGGTACATCCGGGTACCGACCGGACTGAACGGGTCGGCGACGAACCGGGTGGCGGTCAGTCCGGGCTGGCCGAGGTAACCGCGGGCCAGCGCCGCACCGCCGATGTAGAGCTCGCCGGGAACTCCCGGCGGGACCAGGTGCAGGACGTCGTCGAGCACCCGAAGGTCGTTGCCCGCCATCGGGCGCCCGATGAGCGGTGCGCCCCGGTCCCCCGGCCGGACGTCGGCGTGGGTGGACCAGATCGTCGTCTCGGTCGGACCGTAGAGGTTGAGCAGTCGGGTGACGCCGTGGCCGAGGAGCCGGTCGGCGAGCGAGCGGCTCAAGGCCTCCCCGCCGGTCACCGCCACGAGACCGCGCAGCGAGGTCGCCCGGCTCTGCTCGAGGGCCCGCCAGTGCACCGGGGTCGCTTGCAGGTGGGTCACCGCCTGGGCTCGGATCAGGCGGTCGATCGCCTCGGCATCCTTGGTCGTCGCCTCGTCGGCGAGCACGGTGCAGGCTCCGGCCAGCGGTGGCGCGAGCAGCTCCAGGGTGGCGATGTCGAACCCGAACGACGTGACGGCGCACAGCCGGTCGTCCGGTCTCAGCCCGATCCGGTGGACGTAGTCGAGAGCGACATTGACGAGGGACCGGTGCGTCACCACGACGACCTTCGGCCGCCCCGTCGACCCGGAGGTGAAGAGCAGGTATGCCGGGTGCTGCGGACGCAGCGGCGCCAGCCGTTCTGTGTCGGTCACCGGCGCAGGGTCGAGCGCGTCCAGCGACGCACGGACCGTCGGGTCCTCGAGACGGACCACGACCGTGTCGTCGAGCGTGGCGGCCCGGGCGAGACGCTCCAGTGTCTCCTCGACGCCAAGAATGACGGACGGGCGGCCGTCCGCGAGGCAGTGCGCCAGGCGCAGTGCGGGCTGGGTCGTGTCGAGCGGGAGGTACGCGCCGCCGGCCGTGAGCACGGCGGCCGCAGCGACGACGAGGTCGCTCGCGCGCAGGCAGGCGATGCCTACGACGCTCTCGGGACCGACCCCGTGCGCGAGGAGCAGGCGAGCCAGCCGGTTGACCCGAGCGGCGAGGTCGGCGCCGGTCAGGTGCTCGCCACCGGCAGCGAGGACGGTCCTGGCGGCGTGCCGGCCGAGGCTCTCGCCGAGCACGTCGGCAAAGGTCAGCCCCGCCCCGAGGGCAGGGGCGCCGGTGCCGGCCGACTGGGCGAAGCGGCGCTGCTCCGCTGTGGTGAGCTCGAGCGCGCCGACCGGCTGACCGGCGATCTCGGCACAGCCTCGGACCAGGCCGAGGACCTGGTGCAGCAGGTGACGCGCGACCTGCTCGGCGACGACGGCCGTCTGATAGTGCAGTCGCAGTCGAAGCCCGTCGGACGGCACGACGGTGAGCGTCGCGGCATATGCGGTGCCGGTGCGTACCTGCACGGACCGGAGCCCGACCTGGTCGCCCGTCCACTCTCCCGAGGTCGACTCGAAGTAGCCGAGCGAGGTGACGAGCGTGTCGAACAGGCCGCTCGCACCAGCGGCGTGCAGCACGTCGGCGAGGCTGAGGTGACGGTGCTCCATCAGGGCGATCTGGTCGGCGTGCACGCGGTCGAGGTGCTCGGCGCAGGTCTGGTCGGGGAGCAGCCGCACCCGGACGGGGACCGTGTTCGCGAAGAGCCCGACCGCCGTCTCGATGCCGGCGACCGGTACCGAGCGCCCGGAGTCGACCATGCCGAGCACGACGTCGTCACCGCCGGTGACGCGGCCCAGCACGATCGCCCAGGCGAGATGGACGAGATCGCTGAGCGTGCGGCCGCGCTCGCGTAGCCAGCGGGTCACCCGGACGAACTCCTCGGGTGAGAGGCCGTCCTCGATCTCGTCAGTCCCCCGCCGCGGTTGGTGCTCCGGGCGAGGCAGGGACGCGAGCATCGTCCGGGCCGGCACGTCGCCGAGCGCGCCGGACCAGGCGCTGCGGGCCTGGGTCGGGTCGATCGAGGCGTGCCAGGCGAGGAAGCTGCGGTGGGTGCCGTCCTCGGTGACGGGCTGGTCCGGGTGGAGGTAGCCCTGCGCGAGCTCGTTGACGAGCAGGCGCAACGACCAGCCGTCGACGACGACGTGGTGCAGGCTCAGCAGCAGACGGCTCGTGCCGTCGGGCCGCCGCAACACGGCGGCACGCACCGCAGGGCTCGTCGTGAGGTCGAACGGCGTGGTCCGGTCGGCCTCGGTGAGCTCCTCGACCCGGGAGTCGATGCAGGCGTCCGAGGCCGATGCGTCCGCTCCGCCGCCCGGCCCGGCCGGCAGGCCGATGTCGACGACCTGCCATGGCACCTGGGCGTCGGCAGGCACGACCTGCACCCACTGGCCGTTCGGCCGCTGACGGAAGCAGGCGCGAAGGTTCGGGAAGCGTCGCAGCAGTCGCTGGCAGGCCCGCCGCAGCCGTGGCAGATCGAGCTCGGCCCCGAAGTCGGCCACGACCTGCATGACGTAGGCATCGGAGGCCGCGCCGCCGATGTCGTCGATGAGGATCGCCTGTTGGAGCGGGGTCAACGGCAGGTAGTCATTCCTCGTGCTCACGGCGGGCCCTCCTGGTAGCCGAGTTCGGCGTCGAGCTGGTCGAGCTCCTCGGGGGACAGGTCGATCGACCTCGGCGGGTCTGGATCGACCGGTGGCCGCCCGTTGGAGGCGCGCAGCTCAGCACCGCTGGTTGCATCCGGGGCGGCTCCCGCCGACCCGTCCTGGTCTGCGGCACGGCGATGCGCGAGCTGCGCAGCACTGGGCGCCTCGAACAGGTCACGAGCGGTGATGTGCATGCCCTGGTCGCGCAGCCTGGCGACGGCGTGGATCGCCGCGACGGAGTCGCCCCCCAGGGCGAAGAAGCTCTCGTGGATCCCGACGGGGCCAGCACCGAGGACTCGCTCGAAGACGTCCGTGACGAGGCGCTGCGCCGGCGTCGGCGCGGGGTCGGCTCGCTCGACGAGCTCGTCGCACGCCGGCCCGGTCGCGGGCCCTGGGGCCGCCTGCCGGCTCCTTGCCACCTTCGGCGCGTGGACCGCCATCGCGGTGGGCAGCCGGCCGCGAACGAGCTGGTGCACGGCTGCGGCCAGCTCGGCGGCGATGCCGTGCGCGAGCTCGGGGTCCACCCGTTCGGGGTCGGTTTCGAGGCGCAGCCGCACCGTGCGGCCGCTCGTGTCGACGACGAGGCCGACGGGTTGGTGGCGGGCCTCGACAACGCGGCTCGCGCCGATGACGAGGCCACCGCGGGCGCGCCACCGGAAGTCCTGGCGAGGGAAGTTCTCGACGACGACGACCGAGTCGAACGGCTCACCACCGTCGCGTAGGTGCGAGGCGACGTCGAGCACCCGGGCCAGCCCGAGGTGCAGGCCGTCACGAAGTCCGGCGAGCTCCGTCTGGGCGCGGCGCAGGGTCGTCGACACGTCGTCGCCGGGATGCCGCAGGACGCGCACCGGCACGGTGTTGAGCATCGGGCCGATGACGGTCGCCATACCGTCGACCTCGTCCGGGCGTACCGTGACCACGAGGCCGAAGACGGGCGTGGGCCCGTGTCCCAGACCCGACAGGACGGCGGACCAGACAGTGGCGACGACCGTCGCAATGGTCACGTGGTGGCGGCGTGCCGTCTCGGCGAGGGCCGCACCGTCGACATCGATCCAGGCCTGATCCGGCCCGGAGCCCACCGACGCCGCCCGTCCGGCGGGACCGACTCGCGCCGGAAGGGACCGCGAGGACCTGGCGGGCCGGCCCACGATGGTCGGCCCCGGCACGTCGGCGAGGTAGTCGTGCCAGGTGCGCAGCGCGCTCTCGTCGTCCCGCCTGCGCAACCAGTCGAGGTATCCCGTGAAGGCGGTGTCCGGTGTCGCCGTGGCAGGGCGCGGCGCCCGCGTCGCGTAGGCGGTCAGCAGCTCGTCGACGAGCAACGGCATTGACCAGCCGTCGACGAGGATGTGGTGGATCGTCAGGACGAGCCTCGTCGGCACGCCCTCGCAACCCAGCACCACCCGGCACCGCACGAGCGGGCCGTCGTCCAGGGTGAAGGGGGTTTCCCGTTCGACGCGGGCGGCGTCCGCGGACGCTGCCGCCGCGGCTTCGCGCGGCAGCGCGCTGAGGTCGGTGGTGCCGATGGGCACCCCGTCATGCCTCCGGATGACCGCCACCGGCTCCCCGTCCAGGGGTAGCTGGAACTGTGCTCCGAGGTGGGGGTGCGCGTCGAGCACCCTCGCGAAGGCAGCCCGCAGCCGCTCGACGTCGACGCTCCCCTCGACGTCCGCCACGACCTGCAACACGTAAGGGTCGCGGCCTGGTGGCGCGAAGCGCGACTGCAGGTACATCCCGCGCTGCACCGGAGTGAGTGGGAGGACGTCGAGCACGCCTGGCCCGGCGGACCGGACTAGCTCGGCCAACTGGTCGGCGGTGAGCTCGACCAGAGGGAGGTCGGCGCTGGTCGGGACGAGGTTGTCCGGGTCGGCAGCGTCCTCGATGAGCCGGTTGAGCGCCCCGAGGAAGCCACGCGCGAGAGCCGCTACGTCACGGCCGCCCACGAGTTCGTCGGACCACAGCCAGTGGGTCACGAGCACCCGCCCGTCCGGACGGTCCTGCATGCTCGCGGTCAGCTCGAGCGGGTGACGCAGGTTGAGCTGCGGGTGCGAGACGGTCGCGATGGGGCCGTGGCTCGCGACGAGCGTGGTCTCGGTCTGGCCCGGAGAGAATGAGCCGGTTGACGGGGTCAGAGAGGTGAACGACCACCCGTCGGCCGCGTCGGCGGCGAACCGGCCGAGGTAGTTGACGCCCACGAGTGGCCTCTGCACCGGCCCGAGCAGCCGGTCGGCGCTGGGGTGCAGACGGGTCAGCAGGCCGAAGCCCAGACCGTGGCGCGGCAGGGCGCGCAGCGTCGCGTGGACGTCCTTGACCGCGGCCCGCAGCGCGGTGGGTCCGGCGCGATGGCAGCCGGTCGGCACGGGCACGGGGAACGTCGAGGTGAACCACCCCACCGTGCGCGACACGTCCAGCCCATCCACGCCGTCGAGGGCCTCACGACCGTGTCCTTCGAGCTCGACCATCACGGCTTCGGGCTCCGTGGGCCCGGCACCGCCCTCCGTCGCAGGCTCGGCGAGCCAACGCCCCATGGAGTGGCCGAGCGCGCCGAGGAGCAGGTCGTTCAGCTCGACCCGGTAGGCGGCGGGACAGCAGAGCAGGGCGCTCGTCGCGGCGGGGGGCAGTTCGAGCGTCAGCTGGCTCGAGCTTCCCACCGTGTGTCGCCCGGCTCGCGGTTCGGCGAACGGGCGGGAGGTGGGACGGGCGAGTAGCGCGCGCCACGCCGCGAGCTCGTCTCGGACCACGTCGGCACGTCGAGCGAACCGTCCGAGCTCGTGGCTCCACTCGGCGAAGCCGGTCGTCTCGCTCGGCACCGGCGCGTCGCCGAGCAGGAGGCGCAGGTCGTCCGCGATCACCCGCCAGGAGACCCCGTCGACGACCAGGTGATGGATGACGATGATCAGGTGCGACGGGTCGCCCTCCTCGAGCACCGCTGCGCACAGTCGCCCCTCGTCGGGCGAGAGCCGGACCGCCGCGTGCCGGACGGACTCCGCGACGTCGGTGCCCGAGGCCACTGTGGCCAGTGGCGGCTGGGCGGTCCTGGACCCGTCCTCCCCCCGCGTCGGACCGGCCGGCGGGGTGCACGAGTCGGCAGGGATGGATGGGGCCCAAACGCCGGGGGCGAGCTGGCCGAACCGTAGGGCGAGCGAGGGGTGCGCCTGGACCAGGCCACGCAGCGCGTCGCGGACCTCGTCGGACCCCAGCTGTCGGCCGGCGCGCAGCCGCACCGCCTGGGCGTAGCAGCGCGCCGGACCGCTGAGCTGCTCCTCGTCCTCGGCGAGCTGCAGCGCGATCGGTGTCGGGTCCGGGGGCGAGCGCCTTGGCCCGCTCCGTGCGATGCCGGCCGTCGGCCCGGCCGCGGGTTCCGCCGTCACCGGCGCGAGCGCCGGCGTCAGCGCCGTCGGCGTGCCGAGCGCGAGGACGTCACTGGCGCGCAGGACCCAGCCGCGTGAGCGGAGCCTGGCGACGAGCTGGATCGCACTGATGGAGTCGCCGCCGAGGCCGAAGAAGTCGTCGTCCCCGGCGACCTGGGCCATCCCGAGGACGGCGGCGAACTCTTCCTGCAGGACGGTGCGTCGTTCGTCGGACGCCGTCCGGGCTCCGGCCGCGGTCGAGGAATCGGGCCCGGTGTCCCGGGAGGGAGTGTGGGCTTCCCGGGCGAGCAGCATGGTCGGCGCCGCCGCAAGCGCCGCCCGGTCGACCTTGCCGTGCGCGGTGAGCGGCAGGCCGGGCACGCTCGCCCACCGGGTCGGGATCATGTGCTCCGGCAGCACCTTGGCGGCAGACCTCCGGATCTCGAACAGCCATGCCGTGGCGTCCGCGGCGTCGCTGTCCACGCCGGCGTCATCCACGGCCACGTCGTCTGCGCCCCCACTGCCTGTGTCCTCGGAGACGCGGGGGCTGCGTACCAGGTGGGCGGAGACGGTCGTTCGGCCCTCGGCGACCCCCGCGGTCACCGTGGCCTCGGCGACCGTCGGGAGGCTCCGCAGGGCGGACTCGATCTCGCCGAGCTCGACCCGCTGGCCGCGGATCTTGACCTGGTGGTCGAGCCGGCCGACGAACTCCAGCTGGCCGTCGGGACGCCAGCGCACCTGGTCACCGGTACGGTACATCCGGCCGCCGGGCGGACCGTACGGGTCCGCGACGAAGGTCGTCGCGGTGCGACCGGGCGCACCGAGGTAGCCCAGCCCGAGGCAGGTACCGGCCACGTGCAGCTCACCGACGCCGCCGGAGGGCACCGGCATCAGGTCCGGGCCGAGCACGCGCAGGCGAGTGTTGCGGATGGGGACGCCGATGGGTGTACCCGCGCCGGGCTGGGGGGCGGTGGTCAGCACGGCGTGGGCGACATCGTCGGAGCACTCGGTCGGGCCGTACGCGTTGACGACCGGGATCGCCGGATGCCGGGTCAGCCAGTCGGCGACGAGCGCGCCAGGCAACGACTCCCCGGTCACCATCAGGTGCCGTAGCCCGGCGAGCGACCGGTGCGCCTGGTCACCCCAGAGGGCGAGAGCCGCCCCGAGCAGCGACGGGACGACCTCGAGCACCGTGACGGCGGCGGCGGCGGCCACGCGCGCGAGCGCATCCGGATCGGCTGCCTGAGTCCGCGTCACCACCCGGACCCGGCCGCCGACGATCAACGGCGCCAGCATCTGCCAGATCGACACGTCGAAGGTCACCGGCGCGTTCTGGACCACGACCGCATCACGGTCCAGGCCCAGCAGCTCGACCTTGCACAGCAGGTGGTTGAGCAGCCCCACGTGTCGCACGACCGCAGCCTTGGGTCGCCCGGTCGAGCCGGACGTGAACAGCACGTAGGCAGGGTCCTCCGCGCGGTCGCGTGGCCACCCCGGTCCGATGTGCTCGTCCCGAGTGGCCGGGAGCTCTGCCTCCTGGCTGGGCCGGTCGATGTCCACGACGTGCGGCCCTGGCCGGTCCGGCAGCCGCGCGAGCAGGTCCGCGACGACCTCTCGTCCGCGAGCGTCGACGAGGACGATGTCCGCCGTGCAGTCGCTCAGCAGGCGCGCGGTGCGTTCGGCCGGCGCGTCCACGTCGAGTGGCACGAAGGCGCCTCCCGCACCCAGGACGGCGAGCACCGCAGTGACGAACGCCGACCCCGGTTCGGCGAGGACGGCCACGACAGCACTGGCTCGAAGACGCCGGTCCAGTGCGCGTGCACCGGCCACGAGGGCGGTGTACGTCGTGGCGCCGTGCTCGTCGACGACCGCGATGGCGCTGCCCGCACGTTCGGCCTGCGCCGTGATGCGTTCCACGACGCCGTCCTCGCCGTTCGGTCGCTCGGCGCCACGACCAGGGTCGGCGGTACCGGGCTCCGGTCGCGCCGTTCGGCGGCCCAGCGGGGCGGTGGGGGTGGCAGTCGCCAGCCAGTCGAGCTCCTCGAGAAGGCCGGCGAGGTGGCGATCGAGCTCCCCGGGCAGGTATCGGGCCGGGTTGCCGTTCAGGTGCAGCTCGACAGTGCCGTCGGGACCATCGAGGACGGTGACCATGAGGTCGTCGACGATTCCGGTGGCCAGGTTGACGAGCGTCGCCGTAGCGGTGCCGAGGTCGATCGCCGCGGGCTGCGGGAGGACGTTGACGTACGGTCCGAACGAAGAGCGGTCCAGCCGACCCAGTCCCGCGGCGCGGCGCACCAGCTCGCCCCGGTAACGCTGATGGCGCATCGTGCGCAGGAGCGCGGAGCCAGTGGCGCGAAGCAGCTCGGACCGAGTGACCCACGGCCCGACGGACACACAGAGCGGGAGGTAGTTCGCGACCATGCCCGGCACCCGCCGCTCGATGGCGGTCGTCCGCGCGGTGAGCGGGATCGTGAGGACCGCGTCGGTGCGACCGGCTGCCCGGGCGGTGTATGTCGCCGTCGCGGCGATCGCGAACGTCGCCCAGCTGACCCCTGCCGCAGCGGCCGCCTGGCGCCACCGGCGGGCCGTGTCCGCGTCGACGATCTGGCTACGGCGCAGGTGCCGCGACGCGGGGCAGGCCGGGCGGTCCGTCAGGGTGAGCGGGCCCGGCAGGGCGACGACGGTCGCGTTCCAGTAGCGCCGGTCCCGCTCGTGGGCCGGTGAGGACCGGTAGGCGAGCTCTGCCTCGGTGAGGACGCTGAGCGAGGGCAGGCGCCCGCCGCACGCGCCGTCGACCGAGCCCGCCGTCATGGCGCGATAGAGCGCGGAGAGCCGCTCGTAGAGCGGGACCCGGCTGTAGCCGTCGACGAGGACATGGTGCATGGCGAGGTAGCACAGGGTGTGCGCGTCACTGATCCGGAACAGGCGCATCCGGACGAGGGGGTGGGCGTGGACGTCGAACGGCTGCTGCTGGTCCTCGTCCATGGCGGCCATCGCCAGGCCTACGGCGCGTTCGCCGTCCGACCGGCCCGCGGCTCGCAGGTCGACGACATCGACGTCGATGCGGTCAGGCGCCTCGATGACCTGGACCACCGCACCGTCCTGCTCGACGAACCTCGCCCGCAGCGCTTCGGCCTCCGCGACGAGCTGGTGCATCGCTTCGACGAGCAGCTCGAGATCGAGCTCGCCGCTGATGTCGAGACAGTCGCCCATCGTGTGCAGGACAGGTCCCGACGCGAGCACCTCGTCGTGGTAGATGCTGAGCTGCGCCGCTGTGGGTGGGATTCGCAGGGGTGTGGTCGGGCCGTGGCCGGTCATGCCGTCGCCTCTGCCGGGACGGTCGCTCCGAGACCCGGATCGAGCGACTCGGCCCCGAAGTGAGCGAGCACCCAGTCATCGCAGAACACGGTCGACAGGTATCGCTCACCGAGGTCGGGCGACACCCCTATCAGGGTCGCGCCACAAGGCTGCGGATGATCCGCGAGCCAATGTCGGGCGCCGGCCACGATCGACCCGGTCGAACCCCCCGCCACCAGTCCGCCTCGCGCCATGGATCGGCACGCAGCGACGCTCTCGACCTCGGTCACCTCGATGACATCGTCGAGGATGGTGAGGTCGAGCAGGGGTGGACGCACGCTCGACCCGATGCCGGGAATGTGCCGAGGCCCGGGCGACCCACCGAAGGTCACCGACCCGGCGACGTCGACGCCGACGAGGGTCGTCGCCGGGCTGTACCGGCGGAAGTATCGGGCGACCCCCATCGCGGTGCCCGACGTGCCGACACCGAGGAAGACCACGTCGACCCGGGAGAACTCGGCCAGGATCTCCGGACCCGTGGTGTCGAAGTGCGCACGCGGGTTCGCCCCGTTGGTGTACTGGTTGAGCCACACCGCCCGCGGGTTCGTGCGCACGATGGCGCCCACCCGGTCGAGGCGCGCCCCGAGCAGGCCGCGCTCGGGGTGGGGCGTGGTGATGACGTCGACCGTCGCACCCATCGCTCTCATCAGGCTGATCGAGGCAAGGTTGCACCGGAGGTCGGTGACGCAGGTGAAGTCGTAACCGCGGCTGGCTGCCGCCAGGGCCAAGCCGATGCCGAGGTTGCCGGAGGAGCTCTCCACGAGCAGGCTCTCCCCGGGGACCGCCTGGCCGCGCAGCTCGGCTCGATCGAGCAGCCCCACGGCGGTCTTGAGCTTGATCGAGCCGGCGAAGTTCAACGCCTCGCACTTGAGCAGGAGACGGTCGCCGGTGACCCCGTCGAGGTCGATGAACAGGTCAGGGACGTTGAACTCGTCCAGCCTGCGCACCACGGTCATGACCGGAACTCCGCGGTGTCCGGGCCGAAGAAGCCGTCCACCTGGCGCAGCGCGCCCTGCGCCTGCAGCGTGTCGTGCACGTGCCGGGCCACGGCGAGGTCGAGCACGCCGAGCCCGAAGGGTGAGAAGACCACCGTCCCGCGCTCGGGAACGGTCAGCGAACCGGACAGCACCTGGCCGATCGTGCCTGCGACGAAACCCCGGTGGCCGACCTGCTGCTCGGCCAGGTGCGGGGAGGTACCGGCCCGGAGGCAGTGCTCGATGTCGTCGACCACGTTGAAGCTCGACAGGACGACCTTCGGCCCGAGGTCACGCAACGAGACGTTCAGCACCACAGGTCCGTGCCCGACGAGAGCCGGGTCGGTCAGGTAGGGCGACGCCGCGGCCGTCGTGAGCACCACGAGGTCATGCGAGCGCACGGCGTCCTCGGCGTCTGCGTGGACGGTCGACTCGGTCACCGCGTCGAGGCATCCCGCGTCACTGGCCAGCCTCGCGGCGCGAGCGTTCATCAGGTCGTGTACACCCACTCGCTCGAAGGTCCATCCGCTACCGAGGAGGTGAGCGAGGATCGCCCGGGCGATGACACCGGCACCGACGATGCCGACCGTCCTCGGACGAGGCCGCCCTGCTGTCAGCACGGTGGCCGCGAGGGCCGCCGATGCGGCGGTCCGCACGGCCGAGATCGTGGCGGCCTCGAGGCAGGCGAACGGGTACCCGGTCTCGGGGTCGTTGAGGATGGCGACCGCCGAGGCACGCGGGAGACCCCGGTCGAGATTGCGTGGCACGCTCGAGATCCACTTGATCCCGTCGACGCCCGGCTGCCCGTCCCGCCCGGCCAACGACGCCGGCAGCGCGATGATGCGGTTCTCGGGCCGGTCCTCGAAGCGCAGGAACGATGACGGCGGGTTCGTCGTCAGGCCGTCCTCATGCTCGAGGTAGGTGCGCCGGACCACGTTGATGACCTCGGCCTCGCGCCCACGCAGGACGCGCATCACCTCGTCGTGCCCGATCACCGCGAAGCGCGGTGGGGTGGCACTGGTCGTTGGTCTACACATGGTCACGGGGTCCCCTTGCCTCGCTCGGTCGGGTGTCGCGTCTGGCCATTAGCAGCCTGCCGCCGCCGACTGATCGGGCCCTGACCCTGCTCTGACCACGGTCTGATCTCCCCGCCGCCCGGGCAACGGGCGGCCGCTGTCCGTGGCCCGATCACCGGGGCGGGCGCTCGCCCCGCGAGCCGGAAGTGTCGACGAGCCGGTGGAAGGTGGTGAGCAGCTGGACGTTGCGGGTGCCCTCCATGAACTCGACTCCACGTGCCGCCCGGATGAGCACGTCGAGTGCGGGCACATCCGTGCGCGCGGTCGGGCCGAGCTGGTCCGCGATGTCGAGGGTCACCTGCTCGGCCAGCCAGCAGGCCCGCAGCTTGGCCATCGAGGCGAGGGAGCCGGTGCCGTCGAGGTCCGCGTCCGCCGCCGCGTCGTGCACGAGTCGGGCCGTGGCGGCGCACTCGGCGTGCCATTGCTCCCGCACCTCCGCGGCAGGGGCGCCCGGGCGGGCATCCACCTCGCCGGCGATCGCCAGGGCCCCCCGAGCGATGCCCAGCGCGAGGGCGGCCACGCCGGGGCGCAGCTGGTTGAAGACGCCCAGGAACGCGCGGACACCACGTCGTGACGCCGGCAGGTGCCCGCCGATGAGCCGGTCCGGGTCGATGATGACGCGGTCGAAGGCGAGCTCGCTGAGCTGCACCGGGCGCATCCCGACCGTCTGGAGCGTCCGGGCGCGCAGCCCCGGGGCGGGCGCGTCCACGAGGTAGGCACCGATGCCGAGTGGGCCGGCGGAGGATCTGGCGAAGACGACGCCGAGACGGGCGCGCGCCCCGTTGCCGATGTAGCGTTTGGTCCCGCAGATCGACAGGGAGCCGTCTGGGCGGCGTTCGACCGCGGTCTGGATCGAGCTCGCATCGGAGCCCTGGCCGGGCTCGGTGAGCGCGAAGAAGGTCCAGGTCGGCGCGGCCAGCAGCCGGTCGTGGAAGATCCGCCGCTGATCGCGCGAGCCGAGTTGACGCACGAGCACGCCGGCCATCGACGGTCCCGGGCTTGCGACGACCAGGGCGGGATTGACCCGCGCCAGCTCCTCCATGACCACGACCTGCTCGACGGCGAGTCCAGCCTCGTAACGATGGCCGTCCACCTCGAGCGGTCGTCCGCCCTCGTCCTGCGGGATCCCTGCTGTCGCGAGCCAGCGGGGTGCCTCGTGGTCCAACAGCGACGACACGTCCTCAGGGGTGGCTTCGATCCGCGCGCTCGCGTCGACGAGTTCGCCCGCCCAGCCGCGTGCCTGAGCCCGCAGGGGCGCCAGGTGCGCACCCAGGTCGTCGCAGCAGGCGAGCTTCGGTGCGAGCATGGTCATGCTCGCGCTCCGGCCGGAGGCGCTCCGGCGAACCCGATCGCCTCCGAGGCCATCGCCAGCCCACCGGGACCGTCCTCCAGGTAGCCTCGCGCCCCGAGCAAGCGCAGCAGGGCCCGATCAGCGTCGGTGATGCGGCGGTGCAGACGCACCCAGGTCGGCGGCTCCGCCGCTGCGTCGATGCCCTCCAGGTGGGCCTCGACCATCCGTTGCTCGACGAGGATCTCGGCGAGCTGCCCGCGCACGAGTGGGTTGGCCAGCAGCGGACCGTCCCCGACGCGCCGAGACCGCGCGTGGGCGGTCGTCACGGACAACAGCCATTCGCTGGCGCCGAGCCGCACGGCCAGCAGCAGCGCGGGCGGCAGCTCCCCGGCCGTCTCCCGGGTCGCGCCCGCGGCCGCCAGGCCGGCATCCAGGCCGTCCCGTAGGGCGGTCGCCCGCGCTGCGGACCTCCGCTCCGCGGCCTCCGTGCGCTCGGGCATGCCGACGCCTCAGAGCAGGGCACCGGCGACGTCGCCGGTGCCGGGATCGACATCGAGGACGAGGATCGCTCCGCGCCCGGGCACCGCCGTGGCCGCGGCGACCACCGCCCACAGCGCGGCCGCGGGTCGCCCGACAGCCACACGGCGCACGTCGGTCGGACCTGGCGGCACCCAGCCTGCACAGCCCGGTCCGAGCACCGCCAGCGACGGCGGTCGCTCGGCTCCCACGGCCTCCTCGTAAGCCGACGTGAGTACCTCCGCTGTGCTGCGCGATGGCGAGGCCGCTCTCCAGACGGTGCGGACCGCGGGCAGGCTCGCAGCGCGCTCGGCGGTTCCGTCGTCGGTCCTGTGGAGCAGGAGCGCAGCGGCGACGCCGACGTTGTCCTGCCTCCGCAGCGACGTGGCGGGGGCGGAGTCGGCGCCGGCCGGCTGAGCGGAGACGGCCGCGAGCGGGTGATAGGGCAGTCGGAACTGGTCAACGGCGACGATGACCACGTGCGCCAGGTCCTGGCGGTCCGCGAAGAGCGTTGCGAGGCGCAGGGCAGCGAAGGGAGCCGCGGGTCCGGCGTCGGTGACGGTGAACATCGTCGGCGCACCGGCCGTTGCCGCTGCGGCCGTGATCCCGGCGACCTGCTCGAGCACGAAGTCGGGCATCTCGTGCGCGAGGACGGTCAGATCCACTGGCGTCCCCGCGGCGAGGTCGGCGACGAACTGCTCGACCATCCTCCCGTAACCGGTCCCGCTGACCTGGTCGAGGCAGCGGGTGGAGCGACCGGTCGCCGCGAGCTGGTGGCTGAGGAACTCCCGCGAGTCCGGGCTGAGCGGCTGGAGCGGCCCGCTGAAGGTGGCGCCGGCGGCACGTGCGACCCGGTAGGACCGTGTGGCCGGTGCTTGAGCGGCACGGGCAGGCGACATGGCATACATGTCAGCCCTCATTGATCCAGCGACTCGATGTGTGCCGCCAGCGAGGCGACGGTGGCGAAGTGTTCGACCCGGAGCTCGGCTGCGTCGAACTCCACCCCGAGGCGGTCCTCCAAGGCCATCAACAGGTCGAGGACGCCGGTCGAGTCGAGACCGATGTCGGCGACCAGCGAGGTCTGCTCGTCGATCGGCCCCGACTCCCAACCGAGGACCTCGGTCAGGGAGGCGGCGATCGCCTCGACGACGGCGGTGCGGTGCGTAGCGGCGGTGAGCTCGGTCATGACGTACTCCTGGTGATGATGGCGGCGGGCCGGTCGCGGGTCGGACGTGGCACCAGCTGCTGGCCACGCAAGATGTCCTCGACCCGGTCCGGGCCCGGACGAGGTGGTCCACGCCACCATCGGCGAGGACTTAGCCGGGGGCGCCGTGGCTGAGGAAGTTGATAGCCGCACGAGGTACCGGCCGAATCCCAGTCGGTCTGGCATCCGGTGGCCGCGTGGCGTGCCACCCTCGGTGAGGGCGATCTTGACCCGTGTCGAGCGTGCCGCGGCCGGCCCCGTCGAGCATTCGTGGTCAGCGGGTCCGCGGCGGCATCGGTGGTGACCGACCGGTCGGGCTGGGGTGACGCCACGACGTGCCCGGCCGGGACGTCGCGGACGTCGCGGACGTCGCGGACGAGCGAGGCGACGTGCCGGACAAAGCCGGCCAGTACCAGCGGCTTGTCGGGTCGGCCGGTCGTCGCCCGTCGCAGGCGTCGGCTCAGGGTGTCCTCACCCGTGCCGGCGTGCGAGGAGGCGACCCGGCCGGCGGTGATGGTGTGGGCCAGCGTCGACGAGCAGTCCATGTCAGTGCTCCACCACCATCGCCGCGAAGGTCGCCCCCATGCCGACCGACGTCATCAGGTAGCGGTCGCCGGTGCGCAAGCGGCCAAGGTCGATCGCGTGGCGGGCGTTGTAGAAGGGATCCGCGCCCCAGCAGTGCGCGATCTCGCCGATCGTGTCGGTCACGACCTGCTCGGGCGCGAGCCCGATTGCCGCGCCGGTCTCGAGACACAGCCGCTGGCTGACGTTGTGCGGCAGGTAGAGGCACAGGTCCTCGGGACGCGTGCGAGCCGCCTGCAGCGCGCCGGTGATGACCCGTCCCAGCGTTCGGCCATAGACGGCACCGAAGGCGCGGACGGCATCGGGCTCCATCGTGAGGCCCCCGCCGGGGATCGGCTCGACGACGGCGGCATACCCGAGCACCCGGTCGTGCTCGTCGTCGAGCGACACGAGGATCGCTACCGTCGCCTCTCCGAGGACCGCCATGCCAGGGATGACTTGGCTGATCCGGCACGAGGCCTTCTCGCCGATGAGAACCAGGGCGAGGGCATCCGGGTTGCCGTCCTGCGCCAGCAGCGCCCCCGCCATGTCGATCGCCAGCAGGCCTCCAGCACAAGCCTGGTCGACGAGGGCGAAGGACTGCGCGTGCTGCAGGCCGAACGTCTCGCGTACCGTGCGCAGCGCACTGTCCGGATGCAGCTCCGGCCAGCGGACCGTACGCGGCCGCAGCACGTAGTGGACCCGCTGCTCTGCGCCGCGCAGCGTCACGAGCTTCGAGGCAGCGCCGACGAGGAGGTCAGCCTCGGACTGCCGAGGATCGAAGGCGATGCGGTCGTAGCCGAACGCCCGCTCGTAGCGGCGCAGCTCGACATCGGTCAGGCCGAACTCATGCTGTCGGTCCCGCAGCCGTGTCTGCCCCGGCGAATAGGTCGCGATCTCCGCGATGGATGTCATCTGCAGCCTCCCGTCCAAGTCGATGTGAACCGTTCACGGCCTCTACCGCTCCTGCGACTCAACGCTAGGAATCCGGGATGACACGGCTCTGACGGCGGCCTGACGCGCGTCCGTTCCGCTGGCTCGGCCGCAGACGGAACCGTCGCTGCCATAGCGTTTCGGATGCCGCTCAGCTGCCTTCCGGCGCAGGCGCAGGGTCGGCCTCACCTTGTTCCCGCTCAGATGGGGTCGTCGTGGTGGTGGCCCGATGTTCCCGCACCCGGCACTGGGCCACATCTCGCGCAGAGTGGCGACGAAGGCCGGCAGCCGCACGCCGTCGGCGGCTGTGTGCACTCTTGGTCGTCCTGACGACGAATAGTGCACACGGCTCGGCGGCCCCTGCAGGCCGCGCTGCTGCCCGGGGCCGGTGTCGTCCTCGTCGTCCGGGCGTGGCACCACCTCGCCGCGGCCGGGGGTTCGGCCGATTCACCCTCCGCGTGGAACCACGTGATCACGACCGAGGTGTCGATCAGCAGGTGGGTCACCGGTGCGCGTCCCGGTGAGCGCGGACGAGGTCCGCGAAGCGGCTGCGCGGCCTGCGCCCCTGATGGACCACGGCAGCATCGACCAGCCCATGGCTGCGCAAGGCGGCACCGTCGAACCGGATCGGCTCGCCACCTGACGTACGGGGGGCTCCGGGCGGCCGGAAGGTGCGCCGCTACACTGATAGAACACGCCAGCGCTGCGAACTCGTCCGCCCGAACTCGACCGACCGAGGGATACCGATGACTGCGCCAGCAGCCGCCCATACGTCCGAACCGTCGACCTACACGTCCTCGTGAGCTGGCTGTCCAAGTTCTGGAGCTACCTCCAGTTCGCTTGGGAGGACATCCTCGAGCTCGCCGTCCAGCACGTCATCATCGTCGTCGAGGCGGTGGCGATCGCCACCGTCCTGGGGATCGTGCTGGGCTTGGCGACCTATCACACGCAACGACCACGCGAGCTCGTGCTGGCGACCACCGGCGCGTTCCTCACCATCCCCTCCCTGGCCCTGTTCCCATTGTTCATCCCGGTGTTCGGGCTCGGCTGGACCCCGGTGCTCGTGGGGCTGGTCATGTATGCGCTGCTGCCGATCGTCCGCAACACGATCGTGGGGCTGCGTGAGGTGGATCCGGCGGTGATCGAATCGGCCCGCGGCATGGGCATGGGGCGCATCCAGGTGCTGCTGCGGATCGAGCTGCCGCTGGCCTGGCCGGTGGTGCTCACCGGGATGCGCGTGTCCACCGTCGTCCTGGTCGGCATCGCCGCCATCGGCGCCTACGTGAACGGCCCCGGGCTGGGCAACCTCATCTTCGGTGGGCTGGCCCAGTTCGGTAGCGCCAGCGCCCTCAACCTGGTGCTCGGGGGGACCCTGGGCATCGTGGTCCTGGCGATCGCGTTCGACTTGGCCTATGCCATCTTCTTCCGCCTGACCACCGCGCGAGGTATCCGATGACAGCAGCTCACCAGGACGGCACGGCGAACGATCGCCGGATCAAGATCCGTTTGGAAGGCCTCACCAAACGCTTCCCCGGGCAGGACCAGCCCGCGGTCGACGACCTGTCCCTGGAGATTCCCGAGGGCGAGATCGTCATCTTCGTGGGGCCCTCCGGCTGTGGCAAGACCACCACCATGAAGATGGTCAACCGCCTGATCGAGCCGACCTCGGGTCGCATCTTCCTTGATGACGACGACGTGACCGACGTCAACGCCGACCGGCTGCGGCGCCGGATGGGCTACGTGATCCAGCAGATCGGACTCTTCCCACACCACACGATCGCGGAGAACATCGCCACCGTTCCCAAGCTGCTCGGCTGGGACAGGAAGCGGATCGCGGCCCGCGTGGACGAGCTACTGGAGACGGTCGGGATGGACCCTGACACCTACCGCAATAGGTACCCGAAAGAACTGTCCGGAGGCCAGCGCCAGCGGGTCGGGGTGGCCCGGGCGATGAGCGCCGACCCAGAGGTGATGCTGATGGACGAGCCGTTCGGTGCGATCGACCCCATCACGCGCGACCGGCTGCAGAACGAGTTTCTGCGCCTCCAGGAGCAGATGAAGAAGACCATCGTCTTCGTCACCCACGACATCGACGAGGCCATCAAGATGGGGGATCGGATCGCAATCCTCCGGGTCGGGTCGAAGATTGCCCAGTACGACACCCCGGAGCGGATTCTGGTCGCTCCCGCCGACGACTTCGTCTCCGACTTCATCGGTCGTGGGGCCTCCCTGAAGCGGATCGGACTGAGCCGCGTGCGCGACATCGAGTTGCAGCAGTGGCCCACTGTCACCGAACAGACCACCCGTGACGACGCGCAACGGATCCTGGCAGAGAGCGACCGAAGCGCCCTCTTGGTGCTCGATGATCGCCAGCAGCCCCAACGGTGGGTCAACTCCGACCACTTGCGGCGACTCGAGGCCAGTCGGTCGCTGACCGGGACCGGCCTGCCGGCCGACGCAGTGGTCCAGCCGAACGCGACCCTCAGCGACACCCTCAACGAGATGCTCACGGCCAGGTACAGCGTGGCGATCGTCGTCGACTCCGCACATCGATACCAGGGTGTCGTCGACATCGACACCATCAACGAGGCGCTGCGCACCATGCGGCGGGCCGAACAGGGCCGACTCCGCGAAGGCGCCGTGGTCGAGGGGGCGTCCCCGACATGACGACGGTGGCAGAGCCGGAACACCCTTCAGCACCAACTCCTTCACCGGACGACGCCGGGCGGGACCAGGGCTCCGCCGGGCGGTCGATCGGCAGCTATCTGTTCATGCCGCTGCTGCTGGGGGCGGTGCTGCTCGCGCTCTTCTGGTGGCTGCGCGGAGAAGACCTCAGTTCCACCGCGCGTCAGCGGGTGCACCTGAACTTCATCCTCGCCAGCACGATGGACCACCTCGTCCTGACCGTGGTGTCGACGGTGCTCGTGCTGCTGATCGCGATTCCGCTGGGCGTCATCCTCACCAGGTCGTTCGCGCGTCGGATCACTCCGGCCACGATCGCGGTGTTCAACGTCGGGCAGGGGATCCCGTCGATCGGCCTGCTCGCCCTGTTCGCACTGGCCTGGGCGATCGGGTTCTGGCCGGTGGTGGTCGGCTTGGTCGTGTACACGGTGCTGCCGGTGCTGCGCAACACCATGGTCGGGTTGCAGCAGGTGGATACCTCGGTGATCGAGTCCGCCCGAGGCATGGGGATGACCAAGTTCGGAGTGTTGGCCCGGATAGAACTGCCACTGGCGGTGCCGGTGATGATGGCCGGCGTTCGCACGGCTCTCGTGATCAACGTCGGCACCGCCACGCTGGGCACTTTCTTCGCAGCCGGCGGGCTGGGCGACATCATCAACACGGGGATCACCCGCTCCGACGAGCTGATCACCGTCACCGGCAGCGTGCTGGTGGCCGTCCTGGCTCTCCTCATCGACTACCTCGGCGGCATCGCCGAGGATCTGCTCCGCCCGCGAGGCATGTGATGAGCAGCTCCCCAGCCACCAAGGTGACATTCGGGAAAGACAACCCAGGAAAGGTGACACTGTCATGCGAATTGTGAAGAGAAGAATTGCCCTGCTGGCAGCTCTATTGGCGACGACGCTGTCAGTATCTGCCTGCGGCGGCGGCGGAGGCGAAGGTGGGGGCGACGGCGCCGGCGCGACCGGGAACGTCGAGTTGCAGGACGCCACGCTGACTGTGGGCTCGAAGGAGTTCACCGAGCAGCTCATCCTCGGCCAGATGGCCATCCAGGTCCTGGAGAACGCTGGCGCACAGGTCAAGGACGAGACCGGAATCGTGGGCACCGACACGGTCCGCACCGCCCTCACGTCCGGCCAGATCGACCTGTACTGGGACTACACCGGGACCGGCTGGACCAGCTTCCTCGACCACAAGGCGACAGGTGCACCGTCCGACCCGCAGGAGCTCTTCCAGAAGGTGGCACAGGAGGACCTGGCGAAGAACAAGATCAAGTGGTTCGCGCTCTCGCCGGTGAACAACAGCTACGCGATCGCCACCACCGCCGACCGTGCGAAGCAGCTGGGCATCGCCACCCTGTCCGACTATGCCGAGCTGGCCAAGACGAAGCCTCAAGACGCCTCGCTGTGTGCCGCGACCGAGTTCCTCACCCGGTCAGACGGTTGGCCCGGCGTCGAGAAGGCCTACGGCTTCACGCTGCCGAAGCAGTACGTCTCCGAGGTCGACCTCGGCATCATCTTCACCCAGGTGCCCTCCGGTGACCGATGCAAGTTCGGCGAGGTGTTCAGCACCGACGGTCGGATCGCCGCCAACGACATGTTGGTGCTGGAGGACGACAAGGACTTCTTCGTGAAGTACAACCTGGCGATGACCACCAGGGAAGAGGTGTTCGACAAGTATCCCCAGCTGGAGAAGCTCTTCACCCCGCTCGCCGAGAAGCTCACGACCGAGACGATGCAGAAGCTGAACGCCCAGGTGGACGCCGAGGGCTTGCCCGCCAAGCAGGTCGCGCAGAAATGGCTGGAGGACAACGGGTTCCTCGACTGAGGTGGAACGGCCGGCCCGGGCATGCTGCCGGAGCCGGCTCCCTTGATCAGTGCTTCATGACCCACTCGGCCATGCCCGGCGTGAGGAAGAGCAGGCGGGGGCCCTCGGCATAGAGGGTGCCCTTCTTGAGGAGCCGGTCACGCAGGTAGGAGACCCTGCTCTGCGCTGCGCCCAGCTCGGCCGCCGCCAGTGGTCCCGTCGCCTCACCCGTTCGGACGATGAGCGCCGCGACCGCTGCGAGGTACTCCTGTTCCTTCGGCGAGGCGTCGTTCCAACGCGAGGCGTAGAGGCCCTCCTCGAGCTCACGACGGGCCGCGTCGAGCGCCGTGCGGGCGTGGTCGGTGGTAATGTGTCGGCTCCCGTCCGATGCCCGCCACGCGTGGTGGCCGTAGAGCTGGACGGCATACGGGTAGCCCCCAGACGCCCCGACGAGGATGTCGGCCGCCGCGTCGTCCATGGGACGTCCGGCCGTGGCAGCGGGCTCGACCAAAGCCTGCCGCACGTCGTCCGGGTCGAGCAGGCCGAGCTCCTGCCATTCGCCGCGCTCGAGGTAGGTGACCGAGCGGTTCGGGTCGCGTAGCGACGGGAGGCCAGCGACGAGCACGACGAGGGGCCAGTCGTCACCCATGTGCTCCTGCAGGACCGCAGTGAAGGCGGCGAGCTCGCCCCGGGTGGCCAGCTGTGCCTCGTCGAGCGTGAGGACGAGACCCGCGCCGGCACGCATCGCGGCGAGCATCGTCGCCGTGAGCGCCCGCCCGATCGGGTCGGCCGGGATGGTGCTGACCGGGTCGGCGCCCCGCTCGATCATGACCTCCGCTCCGACTCCGAGGGCCGTGGCGGAGAGCTTGCCGCCGGTGACGTGCGTGCTCCGGCCGGCCTTCCTCGTCGTGTGCTCGAGAGCGTCCCGGGCTGCTGCCAACCGTTCGACGAGCAGCGGGGTGAAGGGCCGTTTGGGCCGGACCTCGACGTGCACCGTCGGCCAGCCGAGCCGCTCGGCCGCGAGCGCGGCGGCCTCGCCGAGCGCGACCGTCTTGCCGACACCTCGCGTGCCGGTGAGGATGAGCGGGCGTGGGGTGCGGCCGTCGAGGGCGGCTACGTCGAGTCCCTCGGAGACGGAGGCCAGCACGCCGTCGCGCCCGACGAAGATCGGCGGTGGCGCGTTGAAGCCGGGACGGTACGGGTTCGGCATCCGATCCATGTGCAGAGTATGGCGCGTATAGCGGATTGTGCATTGCGCGCGGGAAAGCGAGGGCCGACCACCACGACAGCCGCATTCGGTGTCAGTTCTCGTGGCCGCCTGGCTGCGAGCACCACGGCAACTGCATTCGGTGTCTCTTCTCGTGAGCAGTCGGCTGACCGCAGGAGGAGGGACCTGACGCGATGACGATGCTTGCTACGCGAAGATCGGGCCGACAGGCGGGTAGGCCTGCACGAGCGCGGCCCGCACCTCGCTGAGAGCCGGCACGTCGCTCCCACCCTGGAACCCTGTGTCGAGCCGCATCGGCTTGCCCCAGGCCACCAGGTCCTCGATCGTGTGCCCGACCGCGGCAGCAGAGAGCCGGTCGAACCAGTCGGGCCGTCCGTAGGTGATGTCGCCGCCGATGGTGACGAGCTCGACCCACGACGGGTCCGCGAGGCACACGTTCTCGTAGGGGTCCTTGTGGTGCCGCTCGAGCACGAGCAGGTCCGCGGGACGTCCCACCGCGACCGAGCCCAGGTGCTCGTCGAGACCCGCGACCTGGGCGGCGACCGAGGTCACCATCGCCACGAGCTCGGCCGCCGCAACTTCGCGCCCCTGCAGGGCGAGCTGCCGTCGGGCGACCTTCATCTCGGCGAGCAGGCTCGTCGAGCCGGACGGCAGCCAGTCGGCGCCGAGCGCGACCGGCATCCCGGCCGCGAGCGCGTCGCCGACCAGCGTCGTCTCGCCGTAGAGGCGCAGGTTCGACTGAGGTGACCAGACGAGCCGGCACCCGGCCTCTGCGACGGTGTGCAGGTCGTCGTCGGTCAGGGAGGTCGCGTGGATGAGGTTCGTCGCCGGCGTGGCGCCGCCGAGATCGAGGAAGTGCCGGAACTCCTTGGTGCTGACCCGGTCTCCCCGGGCCCCTTCCGACAGGTGCAGGTAGAACGCGGTGACGTCCCCGGCGGTGATGCGTTCGAGGATTCGGTTGAAGCCGGGCAGCCCGAACGACCCGGAAGGCAGGTCGATGAGCGAGCGGGCCCGGTGGGCGCCGAAGACCCATTTGTCGAGGTTGCGGACCAGCGGCTCCGACGTCGAGGTGCTGGCCTCGGAGGCACCCTGGATCCCGGTGACACCGCCCACGAGCGCCCGCACCTCGGCGTAGCGGGTCTGGGTGTGGGTCGGCAGCTGCTTGAGCAGCCGGTTCTGGGGGTCACGCACGAGCGCTTGGTACTCCTTGGACCGGCGCCACGCGTAACGGTTCGTGTACCGCTTCGGCGGCTCCCACGCGGCGAAGACGTTGAACTCGGGGTGACCGTGCAGGTCGAGCAGCCCGGGCAGGATGACCCCGTCCGTCTCGAGGACCTCACCCGACGACGGCTTGCGTCGGCTGACCCGGTCGATCAGGCCACTGGCCACCGTCACATAGCCGCTCGACCACGCCCCCTCCGGGGTGATGACCGCGCCGTGCAGCACGAAAGGCCTTGGCGGCAGGGCACGGTCACGCGTGGCCGGCGGTGGGGGCAGCTCCTCGGTGAGGCCGCGGGTGTAGGCCCGCTCGAACGGGTCCTCGACCAGGTCGCGGTCACCGTCGCGGATCAGGTCTGTTGCCATGGTCTCGCCCCCTTCGGTACGGCGACCCGGATCGTCGCCCGCTTCTCCTCGGGGTCAGCACCGGCCCGCACCGCCCAGGACTCGACCGATCGCCACCACGGCGGCACGCCGGCCGGCAGGTCGCGCTCCGGGATCTCGACGAGCTCTGTCTCGGACCATGTCTGCCCGTAGGGCGTGGCGTCGACGTCACCCTCGGGCTCGACCGCGGACCGCAGCCCGTCGAGATGGGCGTTCCAGTCGGACAGCTGCCTGGCCGTCGTCACGGCGAGCGGCTGCCCGCTCCCCCTCGCGGCGCCCTCCGCGTACGTCGGATGCTTGACGGCGGCGACATGGAGCCGGCCGGCCGCCTCGGGGCGCACCGCCGCCCAGAGCCCGAAGGCACGCTGGGCGAGCTGCCCGAACGCGACCACCGCGGTCACCGCCGAGTCGACGAGCAGTGCGTCGAGCCACTGGTTGCGATAGCCGACGATGTCCGGGTCGGCGACGTGCCGGTTGCCGGCCGCCTGACCGTAGACGCTGTAGAGGTAGACGTTGACCATGACGTAGCTCGACGTGATGCCGACCTTGCGCAGCAGCCCCTGGGCGCGCTGGCCGGCCTCGCCGACGAGGATGCGTCGGGCGATCGCCTCGTGCGCGGCCGGGTCCTGTCCGAGCAGGAGCACCCGGGCAGACCTGTCGAGGCGTCCCCGGTGGAAGACCGGCCCCCACTCGACGCGGAAGTCACTTGGTGCATAAGCGTCCTCGCCCGGGTAGCCCGCGACGAGCGACGCGAACGGCTCCTTGGGGTAGCCGGGACAGCTCTCGTGGATGACCATCCGCCCTCCTGCCTCTGTAGCAGAGTGTGCCAGCCGGTCGCGCTGATACCTCCCGACACGCACCGATGCGCCGGCAGGCTGCTACCGTCCCGAAGCCCGGCGCCGCAGCAGCGCCTGCTCCGCCTCGTTCTGGGTCAACTGGGCAGCCCGGGCGAACTCGACGCGGGCCTCCTCGCGCCGGCCCAGCCGCTCGAGCAGGTCACCGCGGACGCTCGGCAGCAGGTGGTAGTCCGAGAGGGCACCCGACTCGACCACCGTGTCGACCACGGCGAGAGCGGCAGCCGGCTCAGCGGCATACGACAGGGCGACGGCGCGGTTGAGGTCGATGATGGGAGACGGCGCGATGGCCCCGAGCCGCTCGTAGAGCGAGACGATTCGCGCCCAGTCCGTCTCGCCGGCGCGGGCGGCGCGCGCGTGGCACGCCGCGATCTGCGCCTGCAGGACATACGGGCCCCGTATGCCGCTGAGCCGGCTCGCGCGTTCGAGCGCGGCGAGTGCGTGGCGGATCAGCGTCCAGTCCCAGCGGGTTCGGTCCTGGTCGAGCAGCAGGACTGGCGAGCCGTCGGCGGCGATGCGAGCCCGGGTGCGCGAGGCCTGGATCTCCATGAGCGCCAGCAGACCGAGCACCTCCGGCTCGGTCGGGGCGAGGGCACCGAGCACGCGACCGAGCCGGATCGCCTCCTCCATGAGGTCGCTGCGGACCCAGTCTCGCCCGGAGGTGGCGGCGTACCCCTCGTTGAAGATGAGGTAGACGACCTCGAGCACGGAGGCGAGCCGCACGCCGAGCTCCGCGCCCGCGGGGATCTCCAGTGTGTTGCCGTCGGCAGCGAGGGTCCGCTTCGCCCGGGAGATGCGCTGCCCGACCGTCCTCTCCTGCGCCATCAGGGCCCTCGCGATCTCACGCGTGGTGAGGCCACCGATCATCCTCAGGGTCAGGGCGATTCGCGACTCGGCGGGCAGAGCCGGATGGCAGGTGGCGAAGATGAGCGCGAGGACGTCGTCCTTGACGTCGCGCAGGGCCAGGTCGAAGTCGTCCTCGGTCGTCTCGGCCGCTCGTAGCTGCTCGGCGTGCCCGACCTGCTGGAGCTTGCCGGCGAGGTTGATGTCACGACGGATCCGGTCGATGGCCCTGCGCCGGGCGGTCGCGGTGAGCCAGGCCCCGGGGCGCTCGGGCACGCCGTCGCGAGGCCACTGCTCGAGGGCCTGGACGAAGGCGTCCTGGGCGAGGTCCTCGGCCAGCCCGATGTCACCGACGAGGCGGGCGACGACGGCGGTGACCTTGGCCGCCTCCATGCGCCACACCGCCTCGACGGTGCGCCGGGCCTGTGCGGCTGGGGCGGTGGGCTCAGCCCTGGGCTGCGGCACGGGCGGCCTGCTCGCGCATCCGGGCCTCGCGTTCCTGCAGCTCCGGGGTGAACGCCTCGCCGAAGTCGGCGTCGTCGAAGACCTGGCGCAGCTCGAGGGTGAAGTCGTCGGCCGTCGACCGCGGCCACTTCCTGAGCCACTCGATGGCCTCCTCCTTCGAGCTGACGTCGATGATGCTGAAGCCGGCGACGATCTCCTTCGCCTCGGTGAACGGACCGTCGGTGACCGTGACGGCGCCGTCCGGTGTGTAGTGCACCCGGGCGCCACGGCTCGTCGGGTGCAGGCCCTCGCCGGTGACGAAGACGCCCGCCGCCAGCATCGCCTCGTTGTAGGCAGTCATGTCGGCGAGCTGCCGCTCGGTAGGCATGGCGCCGCCTTCGGTCTCGGCCCCGCCGGGGACGATGATCATGAATCGCATGGTGATCTCCTGGGTGTTGTGGACGCCCGTGGTGGCGCCTCACTCCTGCGTCGAACGGGGCTGCCGGTCTTCGACATTGGTCCGCCACCACCGTGCCCCCGGGTCGGACTCGAGGCTGACGCGGACCTTCTCGGCGAGCGTCCGGTAGACCTCGGGGTGGTCGAGGTAGTGGTTGTGGTCGGTGGCCAGGGTGCCGGCCGCGAAGAACGGGGTGTCGTCGACGCCGTCGAAGATGCCCCCGGCTCGGAAGCTGAGCAGGTCGGCATAGTCCCAGACGTTCCACCAGCCGCCGAGCTGCTCGGGTGAGGGGCACGGCGTGAGCAGACCCGCCTCCTCGCCGTGGCTGGGGCCGCTCTCGAGGAAGAGCCCGAGCTCCTCGAAGAAGCCCACCTGCGAGCCGAGCGCGCACCAGAAGTCGACCCTGATGTGCCGCAGCCGCGGCGTCCTCGGGATGAAGTGGGTCAGCGCGTCGTAGAGGATCTGGCCGCCCATGCTGTGCGTCACGACGACCAGCGGTTCCTCGCGGGATGCCGCGGTTGCGGCGGCGGCCTCGAGGCCCGCGAGGACCCGCTGTGGGATCGACCCCGGAGCCGCGGCGGTTCCTCGGCCCGCGACATAGGTGAGCACGTCGCCGATGAACGTCGGCAGGAAGTCCTCGACCGGCCGGCGGATCGCCGCGACCGTCCCGCGAATCGTGCGGCGGCTCGTCTCACGCAGCACCCGCGTCGCTCGGGACCGCATCCCCCTTGACAGCTCGGGAGTCGCGGCCAGCTCCTCGTCGAGGGGTCGCGAGACGAGCGAGCGGCCACCCCAGGCGAACCGGGCACCGAGATCGCCCCAGTAGACCCGCATGATCGGCACTCCTGCGGCGTCGTCCGCCAGGACCGGGGCGACATACTCACGCAGCAGGCTCGCGATCGTCGGCCATGGCACCTCACGGAACCGCTTGGCAGCCTTGGCCAAGGTCTCGTCGTCCTCCCGGATGGCGACCCCGTGGATGTAGACGATCGGCATGCCTCGACCTCGGCTCAGGCGGAGAATCGGTGGGTGGCTTGGGACTTGGTCCCCTCACGGAACGGCACCCCGGCACGGATCGAGTCGGCGAGCCCCTCGAGGATCGGTACGAGCCCGTCGTCGTCGACGTCGCCGCCGACCTCGTCGGCCACGGCCTTCACCTCGTCGGGGGCGTTGCCCATGGCGACCCCCCAGGCGGCCCAGTAGAGCATCTCGAGATCGTTGCGTTGGTCACCGCAGGCGACGGTGTGTCGTGGCTCGACCCCGATCCGGCGGCGGACCAGCTCGAGCGCCGAGGCCTTCGAGACTCCCTCGGGGTTGATGTCGAGCCACGCCGACCAGCCGACGGCATACGCAACGCCGTGCAGGCCGGCCCGCTCGACCATCGCCATGAACTCCTCGGGAGTCGACTCCGGCTGGCGCAGGGTGACGCGGGTGACCGGATCGCTGACGAGCTCCTCCCAGGACACCTCTCGGGTGAGTCCCATGAGCTCGCCGTCCGGAAACTGGCGGGAGACCTTGAAGCCGACACCCAGGTCCTCGACGGCTATCAGGGCTTCCGGTAGGGCCTCGCGCAGCCGCTCGAGGACGGGGCGGGGGTCGAACGTCACCGTGTCGGCGACCGAGTAGCCGCCCGGAGGGTCGGGGTTGACCTCCAACGTCACGGCGCCGTTGGAACAGACCGCGAAACCACTCCGGAGCCCGAGCTGCTCGATGATCGGCGTCGTCGCGATGATCGACCGGCCCGTCGCGACGACCACCTCGACCTCGTCCGGCAGTGCCCGGACTGCGGCACGGACGGGCTCGGTGAGCTCGCCCGTGTGCAGCAGGGTCGTGCCGTCGAGGTCGAGGCAGAGCATCCGCTTGGTCATGCGGGCTACCGTACCTGCGCTCACCCCTGCAGCTTCATCGCCTGACGCAACGTCAGCCGGGAGCCGGTCTGCATGACGGAGCGGCTGTAGATGCGGGCCGCGAGGCGGACGAGGACGGCCGCGAGCGCGACGGTGATGCCGATCGAGAGGACAGGCTCCCACCATGCTGCCGTGCCCGACGCGAGCCGGATCGGCATCGCGACGACCGACATGAGCGGCAGGTAAGAGGCGATGACCTGCCAGGTGCCGGTCAGGAAGATGCCACCGAAGAGGATGACCATGGTCAGTGTCGTCACCGGCGTCGAGGTCGACTGGAGGTCCTCGTGCCGGGTCGCGAGCGAGCCGGCCACGGCCCACAGTGCGGCGAGGACGGCGAAGCCGACGAGGAAGAAGACGAGGAACCACCCGGCTGCGCCGGCGATCGGCCCGAGCATGGACGACCACGGGCTCAGCGAGAGCCCGACCATCCCGACGCCGATGAAGAGGGCCAGCTGGGTGAGCGCCATGACGACGTTGCCGACGATCTTGCCGAGGAGCAGGTGTCTGATCGGGATCGCGGCAGAGAGGATCTCGACGATGCGCGACTGCTTCTCCTCCACGACGCTCTGCGCGATCTGCATGCCGAAGATGAGCGCAGCCATGTAGAAGAGGAAGGCGAAGATGAGTCCGACGGCCTTGACGAACCCGGGACTGCCGGCGTCCGTGTCGAGCAGGTCGTAGTTCACCGCCGATCCGGCCTTGAGCTGGTCGACCGTCGTGCCGAGCGAGGCGGCGTGCTCGGCCAGCACGTGGTGGGTGACGGCCTCGCCGACCCACGTCGCGACGGTGTCGTCCTTGTCCCGGTTGCTGACCAGCCGCCAGCCGTCGCCGTCCGACGCCGCGAGGAGTGCGACGTCCGCGTCACCGGATCGGACCAGCCCGAGGGCCGCGGAGTCGTCGGCGACGGTCCTCGTCGTCCACTCGAGGTTGGCGTCGGCGGCCGCCCCGGCGTCTTCGGCCTGGGTGACGACCGCGGCCCCGGCCCGGCTGGTCACCGCGATCGTGGCCTCGTGGGGCTTGCTGGCGAAGAAGGCCTGCACTCCGAAGACCGCCGCGATGATGACCATCGTGAAGAAGGTCGACATGAGGAAGTTCTTGTCGTGCAGCTTGACCCAGATCTCGCGGGCCGCCACGGTCTGCCAGGCCCGGTCGACGTGCTGGGCGGACTCCGGTCCCGGAGCGGGGCTCTTGGTAGGTGTGCTGGTGTCGGGCGTGAGGGTCATGCGGTCACCTCGCGGTAGATCTCGGACACGGTTGGGATGACGGGTGCGAACTCCTGGACGGTCCCGCGGCGCAGTGCCTCGGTGAGCAGCCTGGTGCCGACGGACTCGTCCGGCAGCTCGAGCAGGGCGGTCGACCCGTCGACGTCGACGACGGTGACCTCGCTCAGGTCGCGGACCCAGCCGGCGTCGCCGCCGACGACGAGCCGGTGCCGGATGCGCCCGGACCGCCGTAGCTGCTCGGCCGTGCCGCTCGCGACGACGCGACCGGCGGACAGGATGACGAGAGAGTCGCAGAGCCGCTCGACGAGGTCGAGCTGGTGCGAGGAGAACAGGACCGGGACGCCGCGGTGTGCGTACTCGCGCAGCAGGTCGGCCATCGAGTCGACCGCGAGCGGGTCGAGGCCCGAGAAGGGTTCGTCGAGCACGAGCGCGATCGGGTCGGCGATGACGGCCGCCGCGATCTGGACCCGCTGCTGGTTGCCGAGCGAGAGCGACTCGACCTTGTCCTTGGCGCGGTCGGCGAGCCCGAACCGCTCGAGCAGGGCCGTCGCGGCGGCACGTGCCGCAGCAGTCGACCTGCCGTGCAACCGGCCCAGGTAGACGAGCTGCTCCAGGACGGGCTGCTTGGGGTAGAGCCCGCGCTCTTCGGGCATGTAGCCGAAGGAGCGGCGGTCCTCGGTGGTGATGGGCCGCCCGTCCCAGCGGACCTCGCCGCCATGGATCGCGAGGACGCCCATGATCATTCGCATCGTCGTTGTCTTGCCGGCGCCGTTGCCGCCGACGAAGCCGGTGAGCCGGCCGTCCGCGACGTCGAAGCTCACGCCGTCGACGGCGACGTGGTCGCCGAAGCGTCTGGTCAGGTCCTTCACCTCGAGCACGGGAACCCCTTCCGGTGGTGCGTGTGTGATGGTGTCGTCAGTGATGGTGTCGTTCGTAGATCTTCCAGTCTGGTATGCGGCCCACCTCCCCCGGATCCCCCGCCGGGTTGATCTTCGGCTGG
>NZ_JAKDLO010000042.1 GCF_030452765.1 Intrasporangium sp. | reverse complement strand
GTCTACGCGTGGGGAGGGTACGGCGACCCCCTCCGCGCCGCCGTCACTGCCTGGAAGGACGAGGGGCGTCGCGACCTCGTCGCCGTGCTGGCCCCCGCCCTCGCCGAAGCACTCACCGTCGCGCTCCGTGGGATCGGGGACTCCGGTATGGCGCCGCTCGTCGTGCCGGCTCCCTCGTCCGCGCGTTCCCGACGTGTGCGGGGGGACATCCCCCTGAACGCACTCGTCACACGGTCCGTCGCCGGACTTGCAGCGCGCGCTGTCCTGCTCGCTCCCGCCCTCGACGAGGGCCGGCACGTGCGCGACCAGGCCGGGCTCGGAACCTCCGCCCGGCTCGCCAACGTCAGCGGCGCCTTCACGGTGCGCCGTCGGTGCCGCCCGCTGGTCGCCGGTCGCGACTGCGTTGTGGTGGACGACCTGATGACGACCGGAGCAACGCTCGCCGAGTGTGCCAGGGCCCTGGGTGAGGCAGGCGCCGCAGACGTGTTGGGCGTGACGATCGCGGCTGCCCGGCGGCGCCGGGGCGGGTCGCGACGGATGCCTGCGCCGGCCGCGCCTCCGGTCGGCATCACGGGTCACCCGGTGTCGTGGTCCCTTCCGCCGGATCGGATCGACGGTTAGGGTCGGAGTATCAGCAGCCCCCAGTTCCCGTGGGCGCCGTCAGGGGCGCCCACGCTGTGGTCGAGCGAAAGGGGTGGTGCCGCGGCAGCCTTTGGGGCCTCACCCGGGCCTGGACGCTACAACACCGAACGCGCGATCAAGGAGGAACCGTGGAGATCGTGGTCACTGGACGTCACGTCCAGATCCCCGACCGTTTCCGTGAGCAGCTCGAGGAGCGTCTGGCCAAGGTGCCGACCCTCGTCCCAAAGGTGCACCGGATCGACGTGGTTGTCACGAACGAACGGGTGAGCCGGGCCTCACAGCGAGTGGAGATCACGTGCCGGGCGAAGGGTCCTGTGATCCGAGCCGAAGCCTGCCGGGACGACAAGTTCGTGGCCCTCGACGCCGCTGTCGACAAACTGCTCGAGCGGCTCCGTCGCAGCAACGACAAGCGACGGGTGAGTCGCGGACGCCGGCTTCCCGAGTCGGTGGGCCAGGCGACCGCACGCGTGGCGCCCGTGGACGCGGAGGGTGGCGAGTCACCATCCGCGCAGGACGGCGGGACCGACGACCTCGACCGCTTCGGGGCGGTGGGCAACTCGCCGATCGAGGTCCGCGAGAAGGTCCACTCGGCGGCGCCGATGACCCTCGAGGATGCCGTCAACCAGATGGAGCTCGTCGGACACGACTTCTTCCTCTACCACGACCTCGACACCGACCAGCCGAGCGTGGTCTACCGGCGGCGGGGGTGGAGCTACGGCGTGATCCACCTCGACACCGCCGAGACGGCGGGCGTCCCCGGCCCGACCGCCGCAGTCGGCTGACCGTGACCGTGATCGGGGGAGCACGCGGGCCTCGGGATCATGCAGCGCGGCATTTGCGATGATGACCCCTGTGCAGGCCACGAGTTCTGAGTGCATCCGCGTTCTCATCGTCGACGACCACGCCCTCTACCGTCGGGGCCTACAGACCATCCTCGGTACCGAGGACGGCATCGAGGTCGTCGGTGAGGCGGCCGACGGGGTCGAGGCCGTGGAGATGGCCGAGGAGACCCTGCCGGACGTCGTCCTCATGGACGTAGGTATGCCGAGGCGGGGTGGCATCGAGGCGTGTCGCGCCATCCGGGACCGAGTTCCCTCGGCGCGGATCCTCATGCTCACCAGCTCAGACGACGAAGCACACCTGTTCGACGCGGTCCGGGCGGGAGCGAACGGCTACCTGCTCAAGGACGTGCCTCCCGAGGAGGTCGCCGACGGGATCCGGGGGGTGCACCACGGCCAGGCGCTCATCTCGCCCATGATGGCGGCCAAGCTGCTGACCGAGTTCGCGAGCCTCAGCGAGCCCGACGTCGTCCCCGCGCCGACGCCGGGTCTCGAGGTGCCCCGCCTGACGAAACGTGAGCTCGACATTCTCGGGCGCGTCGCCCGGGGCCGGCTCAACCGTGAGATCGCACGGGAGCTGTTCATCTCGGAGAACACGGTCCGCAACCACATCCGCAACATCCTCGACAAGCTGCAGATGCACTCCCGCATGGAGGCGGCGATGTATGCCGTGCGTCAGCGGCTCATCGACCCCGACGAATGAGCGCCGGGACGAGGCGCGACTACAGCCATGACCTCTGGCACGCGACGGATCAGCCGCGAGCAGGCCCGCCGGATCGCCATCGCGGCGCAGGGGTTCCTCGACCCTCGCCCTGAGCCGTTCGGGGCGACGATGCGCCACCTGCAGCGAGTCGTCGACCGGCTCGGCGTGGTGCAGATCGACAGTGTCAACGTGCTCGTCCGCAGCCACTACCTGCCCTTCTTCTCCCGGCTCGGGCCGTATGACACCGCCCTGCTCGACCGCGCCCGCGACCGGGCACCGCGGCGCCTGGTCGAGTACTGGGCGCACGAGGCAAGCCTCATCCCGCCGCAGACCTGGCCGCTGCTCGACCCGCGGATGCGGGTGGCCGCCGAGAAGGCGTGGGGCTCGATGCGCCGTATCCTCGCCGAGCGCCCCGAGTTCGTCGACCTCGTCGAGGACGAGGTGCGCCGACGGGGCCCGCTGACGGCTCGCGAGGTCGAGGCGGCCCTCGAGCACGACCAGCCACAGCGCACCGACAGCTGGGGGTGGAACTGGTCCGAGGTGAAGCAGGCGCTCGAGTTCCTCTTCTGGGCGGGGCGCATCAGCTCCGCCGGCCGGACCGCCCAGTTCGAGCGCCGGTATGCCGCTCTCGACGTGACCGCGCCCCCGACCCTGCGCGGCGCATGGCTCAACCGGGCCGGTCCCGGTGCCGACCCGGACCGTTTCCTCGAGCTGGTCCGGGTCGCAGCCCGTGCGCACGGCGTCGGCTCGGAGCGTTGCCTGGCCGACTACTTCCGCCTGACCCGTGAGCAGGTGCGGCCGGCCATCGAGCGGCTCGTGGCCGACGGGGAGATCGTCCCGGTGTCCGTGCCCGGCTGGCGGCAGGCGTGGCTCCACACGGCGGCGCGAGTGCCGCGCCGGGTGCACGTCGAGGCGCTGCTGAGCCCCTTCGACTCGCTCGTCTGGCAGCGCCACCGGGTCGACGTCCTGTGGGACTTCCACTACCGGATCGAGATCTACACCCCGCGCCACCGGCGGGTCCACGGGTACTACGTCCTGCCCTTCCTCTACGGCGAGCGCCTCGTCGCGCGGTGCGACCTCAAGGCCGACCGGCCGGCGGGGGTGCTCCGGTGCCACTCCGTCACGTGGGAGCCAGGGGCCCCGGCCGGGGCGGCCGAGGCGCTGCAGCGCCAGCTCGGCTCGATGGCGACCTGGCTCGGCCTCGGGTCGGTCCGGATGGGCGGGCCCGCCCCGTCGGGCGCGGCAGATGCGCTGGGAGGTCAGTGAGCGGCATACCTGATGTGCGGGCAGCGCGCGATCGGCGGGCACCGGAACACAGCCTGGGGGCTCATCCGTTGGTCGAGGGGACAGATCGGCGGTTAGCCTAGGCGGGTCCCCTGCAGACACGGGGGCTGTCGCGCGCCGCGGGCGGCACACGAGTCAGTCGGGAGAGAACAAGGCCATGGTGATCGAGAAGCTGCTGCGCGCCGGTGAGGGCCGGGCCTTGAAGAAGCTGTACGGCATCGCGAAGCAGGTGAACGCCCTCGAGGCCGACTTCGAGAAGCTCACCGACGAGGAGCTGCGGGAGGAGACACCGAACTTCCGGACGCGGCTCGAGGAGGGCGAGACGCTCGACGCCCTGCTGCCCGAGGCGTTCGCTGCGGTGCGCGAGGCGAGCAAGCGAACGATCGGCAAGCGGCACTTCGACGTGCAGATCATGGGTGGTGCCGCGCTGCACCAGGGCAACGTCGCCGAGATGAAGACCGGTGAGGGCAAGACCCTCGTCGCGACCCTGCCCTGCTATCTCAACGCCCTTACTGGCAAGGGCGTGCACGTCATCACCGTCAACGACTACCTCGCCGAGTACCAGTCCGAGCTGATGGGCCGTGTCCATCGGGCCCTCGGCGTGGAGACCGGGTGCATCCTCGCTTCGATGACGCCTGACCAGCGCCGGGTCGAGTACGCCAAGGACATCACCTACGGCACGAACAACGAGTTCGGCTTCGACTACCTGCGCGACAACATGGCCTGGGAACCCTCCGAGCTCGTGCAGCGAGGTCACCACTTCTGCATCGTCGACGAGGTCGACTCGATCCTCATCGACGAGGCCCGCACCCCGCTCATCATCTCCGGGCCGGCCGACCTCGCGACCAAGTGGTACGTCGAGTTCGCTCGCATCGCGGCCCGTCTGACCCGGGGCGAGGACGGCGAGGGCGACTACGAGGTCGACGAGAAGAAGAAGACCGTCGGCGTGCTCGAGTCGGGGATCGCCCGGGTCGAGGACCTGCTCGGCATCGACAACCTCTACGACATGGTCAACACCCCTCTCATCGGCTACCTCAACAACAGCATCAAGGCCAAGGAGCTGTTCAAGAAGGACAAGGACTACGTCGTGCTGAACGGCGAGATCCTCATCGTCGACGAGCACACCGGCCGCATGCTCGCGGGTCGGCGCTACAACGAGGGCATGCACCAGGCCATCGAGGCGAAGGAGGGCGTCGAGATCAAGAACGAGAACCAGACGCTCGCCACCATCACCTTGCAGAACTACTTCCGCATGTACGACAAGCTCTCGGGCATGACGGGCACCGCCCAGACTGAGGCGGCCGAGCTGAACTCCATCTACAAGCTCGGCGTCATCCCGATCCCCACGAACATGCCGATGATCCGCCAGGACCAGCGCGACCTCATCTACCGCACCGAGGCGGCCAAGTACGTGGCCGTGGTCGACGACATCGCCGACCGCCACGATGCCGGGCAGCCGGTGCTCGTCGGCACCGTGTCGGTGGAGAAGAGCGAGTACCTCTCGCAGCAGCTGAAGAAGCGTGGCATCAAGCACGAGGTGCTCAACGCCAAGCAGCACGAGCGTGAGGCCGCGATCGTGGCCGAGGCCGGCCGACGGGGCGCGGTCACCGTCGCCACCAACATGGCCGGTCGAGGCACCGACATCATGCTCGGGGGCAACTCCGAGTTCCGTGCCGTGGCCGAGCTCAAGCAGAAGGGCCTGGACCCCCAGGAGACGCCCGACGAGTACGAGAACGCCTGGGACGACGCGCTCGCCAAGGCCGAGCACGCCGTCAAGACCGAGCACGAGGAGGTCACCGAGCTCGGTGGTCTCTACGTGCTCGGCACCGAGCGTCACGAGTCGCGGCGCATCGACAACCAGTTGCGTGGTCGCTCGGGCCGTCAGGGCGACCCCGGCGAGTCGCGGTTCTACCTCTCCCTCAACGACGACCTCATGCGCCTGTTCAACTCGGGCATGGTCGACCGCTTCATGCAGACGGCCGGCATGGAGGACGACGTGCCGATCGAGAGCAAGATGGTCACGAACTCGATCCAGAAGGCCCAGGGCGCCGTCGAGGCCCAGAACTACGAGATCCGCAAGAACGTCCTCAAGTACGACGACGTCATGAACCGGCAACGCCAGGTGATCTACGAGGAGCGGCGGTCGGTCCTGGAGGGGGTGGACCTCCAAGAGCAGATGCGGATGTTCGTCAACGACGCGGTGGGTGGCTACATCGACGCGGCGACAGACGAGGGCTTTGCCGCCGACTGGAACCTGGAACACCTGTGGGACGCCCTGCGTCAGATCTTCCCGGTGTCGATCACGATCGAGCAGATCGAGGACATGGCCGGCGGCCGCCAGCTCGTCACCAACGAGCTGCTCCACGAACAGCTGCTCACCGACGCGCACGAGGCCTATGACCGACGCGAGGAGCAGCTCACCCCTGACACGATGCGCGAGGTCGAGCGGCGGGTCGTGCTGTCGGTGCTCGATCGCAAGTGGCGCGAGCACCTGTACGAGATGGACTACCTGCAGGACGGGATCGGCCTGCGCGCGATGGCACAGCGCGACCCGCTGATCGAGTACCAGCGCGAGGGCTTCCAGCTCTTCGAGGCCATGATGGACTCCATCAAGGAGGAGTCCGTCTCGAACCTGTTCAGCGTCGAGGTCCAGGTGGCCCCGACCACCCCGCCGGTCGGCGCCGTCGCACCGCAGTCGGTGTCCGAGATGGTCGCCGGCCTTGCCGAGGCGGCGTCCACGGTCGACGCCGACGCCGAGACGTCCCCCGAGGTCGACGGGGAACCGGTGCCGGCGGGGGTCAGTGTCTCGGGGCTCGACCTGCGCACGGGCGTCGACACGGACCGGGTGTTGAGCTACTCGGCGCCTGGTGAGGACGGCTCGGTCGTGCGGTCCGGTGGTGGCGGGCAGCGTCCCGTCGAGCGGCCCGCCAACCGTCGCGGCAAGAAGGTGAAGCGCAAGCGCCGCTGAGCCGAGTCGGCGCTCCGGGCCACGCTCGTTCCGCCCACGCGGAGCGTGGGACCCGGCTCGTGTCCTCACGCCTTCCGATGGCTTGTTCTCCTCGGGGCTCCGGTCCTCCCTCGCTGTGCCTTCTGTCCGGACTCCTCGGGGCTCCGGTCCTCCCTCGCTGGCGCTCGGTCGATCCTCACCCCGTCGTCGTCCGGACTCGCTAGGTCGATTCTCACCCTGTGGTCGAACAAGCGTGCTCAGCCGACGGTGAGCTGCGTGACGAGCCAGCGGCCGTCGAGACCCTCGAGGCGGAGCGCAAGGGCCCGCACCCTGCCGTGCACGACGACGACGGCGCACGCCTCAACGATGCCGTCTGCAGGCTCGCAGATCCGGACTCGGCGGACCATGGCCGGGCGCCGGGCACCGCCTGGTCGGCGTTTCGCGGCCACGAGCGCTCGCCGGGCCAGCCCGGAGTAGATGGCTGGTGACGTGTGTCGGATGAGCTGCGGCGCCGGCCGTTGTGCGGTGATGACCTCGACGATGGCCTGGGCGATCTTCGCCACGAAGGGGAGCGGGTCCGGTAGCTTGCTCCGCCGGGTCAGGCGTCGTGCACTGTCATCGCCCGGGCTGTAGGTGAAGTCGAGGGCGAGGGCCGCCTGCGTGTAGGGCTGTGCAACCACGGGACGGTAGGCCTCTTCTGCCGAGATGACGGGTGGCTCGGTGGCCGGGACGGGACGAACGAGGACGGGGCGGGTCGTCATCGGTGCTCTCCAAGGGTCGGGATGCGCAGTTGCTGCCCGGGATGGATCAGGTCCGGGTCGGGGCCGATCACCTGGACGTTGAGCGCGTACCACTCAGGCCAGGCGAGGGCGATCTGTCGGTCGCTCGCGTCGCGGCCGAGCTGTCGCGCGGCCAGCGACCACAGCGAGTCACCCTGCCGGACGGTCACGACGTCATCGGGGAAGTGCGCAGCCCGGGGGGTTGGGACGAGCAGACCGGTCGCGCCGGTGTCGGTGACCCGTACGGGGCGCGATGGACGCCATCGAGGGTCGGATGGCGCCATCCGCTCTGCAGCGGTGCCTCGGGTCGGGGCGAAGCGGGGTGAGAGAGGATCTGGGCTCGTTCGACGAGGGCTGGCAACGACGGGGATGGTGGCAGCGGGACTGGGCGCGAAGCCGGGATCCGGTGAGCTGGACCCGTCCGTCGTGGCCCGGTCGTTCGGGCCGGCCTGAACCTGTGCGATCGTGACGGCTGATGCTGCGCCGGTGGCCGGGCCCGAAGGCAGGCTCACGGTGCCGAGTCCGGTACCCAGCAGGAACGCGAGCAGGCGGCGCAGCAGGGCAGGAGTCAGCGCATCGACGCAGCGCCCGGCGCCGCGGCCAGCGACGCCCGGCACGAGTGCCAGGGCCGCGAGCAGCGTACCCAGTGTCAGCCATGCAGTCGTCCCGACAGATGCCCACACGAGCAGGCCGGTGATCACGTCCTCAAGCCGGGGGCGCGGCCCGTTGGCAAGCGGCCATGATGATCCCGCAAGCGGAAGGAGCACGATATGGATCAGAAACACCCCGGTGCTGGTGAGCAGGGTCATCATCGCCGCGCCCTGGAGGAGGCTGCGCCTTGCCGCGGATGAGCCGGTCGTCATGAACATGACGCTATTCAATATCGTTTGCTTACGTTTGACAACACCATCGACGGACGAATGTGGTTGTCTGGGGTAGAGCGGAGCCGAAGGAGGCACTGCGAAGGAGGCCTTGACATGCGGTGGGACCGGCTCTTCGAGGACCTCGACGCCCAGGTGGAGTCAGATGTGATTCGTCAGCGCGAGGCCGAGGTGGCCGATCGGACTCGCCACGAACGGGCCCAGATCGACATCCAGTCCCGATTGCTCGCATCGGTGGGCACATCCCCTGTCACGGTCCGTTTCGTCAGCCGGAGCCTGACCGGTGTCGTTCGGGACGTCGGCCCGGACTGGATGCTGCTCGAAACCGCCGGTCGGCGATCGGCCCTCGTTGCCACCGCGGCGGTGGCTTCCATCGTCGGAGCCGCTCGCGGTGTCGTAGAGCCCTCCGTCGTCGCGAGGCGCTTCGGGCTGGGGTCGGCCCTGAGGGCAGTGAGCCGGGACAGGTCAGCGGTGGAACTCGTGGCGGCCGGCGTCCCGCTCGTCGGCACGATCGACGTGGTGGGCTCTGATCATCTGGAGATGGCAGAGCACGCCCCGGACATGCCAAGGCGTGCTCGAAATGTGACGGCCGTTCACGTCGTACCCTTCCGGGCGATCGAGTGGGTGCGCCGCGTGCGCCCGTGAACGGAGTCACGTCCCGCGGCATCATTCCTCGTCGGCACCGACTCCGAAAGGGTGGGCCTTCACGAAGGTGCGGGTCTCTGTGTACATCCGCTGGATGTAGTTCTCCAACTCCGTCGCCTCGACGCGCCATTGGCCCCGGCCGCCGACCTTGATCGCGGGAAGCTCACCTGAGCGGACAAGGGCGTACGCCTGAGCTGACGAGATGTTGAGGATCTCGGAGACCTCGGCGAGTTGGAGGAAGCGCTGGGCCACGACTGCTGCTCCTGTGTCTGGAGGGATCTTGACGGTGTCTTGGGACATTCTTGACCATCTCTTTACCTATTGTCTGCGTTTTGCACGACGCGGTCAGAATCCCCCGTGGCTCTCACCTGCTCCGATCCTAGGGGAGGTGCCTCCTGGAACGGCGGTTGTCCACAGGACGACCACCGGGGCGACAGTTTGGGGTCATTTCAGGCAGGATGTGTCCCGCGGACAGGGCGGGAGTCACCCGCCCGGACTTTCCTGGGAGCACGATGCACAAGTTACCGACACCAACCGCTGCGCGACTTCGGCGACCCTCCTGGCGCGACAGCCGTCTCGTCGTGGGCGTTCTGCTCGTGCTTCTTGCGGCCACCCTCGGGGCGCGTCTTGTCGCCAGCATGGATGACCGGGTTCCCGTCTACGTCGCGGCACGCGACCTCGTGGCGGGCGACCCGGTGGACGAGTCCGCGCTCACCCGCGTGGACGTGCGGCTCGATGATGGCGTGGCGCCATACCTGTCGGCTCGGGCCGAGCTCGGGCCCGACCAGTACGTGCTGCGCGACATCCGCGCCGGGGAACTCGTACCCCGAGGCTCGGTCGGCCCCGGCACGGACCTCGAGGTCCAGCTCGTGACGGTGAACGTGGATGCGGTCTCGGCGACGACCCTCAAGGGCGGCAGCCTCGTCGACGTCTTCCTCAGCGACGTAGCAGCAGGCAGCGAGCACGGGGCGAAGCCGACGGCCCGCCGGGCCCTCGAGGGCGTCGGGGTCTCAGCCGTGCTCGGAGCGTCGGGCAGCTTTGGGAGCGCCGCGACGACATCGGTGCAGCTCTTCGTGCCCCGCGCCAAGGTCCAGGACCTGATCGAGGCGGTCGATGGTGGTGCGAAGGTCACACTCGTGCCGGTCCCCGGCACGGAGGCGGGGGCCCGGTCATGAGCTCGGTCGTCACGGCGCTCAGCCACCGGTGGGAGGCAGCGGTCGCGGCTACGCTCGAGCCGTTGACGGACATCAAGGTCGTACGACGATGTGCCGACGTCGCCGAGCTCGTCTCGGTCACTGCGGCTGGCCTCGGTGACTGCGCCATCGTCTCGGCGGACCTGCGTGGCCTCGATCTCGGCGTCATCGACTCTTTGCACGCACAGGGCGTCTGGGTGGTCGGGCTGTACCAGTCCGGCGACGATGCTGACGAGCGTCGGCTGCACCAGCTCGGCGTTGATACCGTGCTGCCCGCCGACGCCTCGGGACCGGTTCTCGCGGACGCCGTGCGAGACCGGAGCGCTGCCGCGGCGATTCCAGCGATGGACGACCCAGGCGACTGCGAGCAGCTGTCGCAGGAGGCTGTCCGCCTCGGATGGCGCCCCGACGGCTCACCGGACGCCACCCCTGCGCCCACCAGCGACGCCGACCGTGCCGCAGCGGGGATCGGTGTCGATGACCGGGTCTCGGGCCGGATCCTCGCGGCATGGGGTCCGCATGGTTCGCCGGGACGGACCACCGTAGCCGTAACCCTGGGTGCCGAGCTCGCGAGCCGTGGGCGTTCGGTGCTCCTGGTGGACGCCGACACCTACGGTGGCTGCATCGCGCAGGTCCTCGGGCTGCTCGACGAGGCCCCCGGAATCGCCGCTGCATGCCGGGCCGCCGAACATGGCGACCTCGACCTCGTGGCGTTGGCTCGTGTGGCACCGGAGGTGATGCCGGGACTCCGGGTGCTCACCGGGCTGCCGAGGGCCGACCGCTGGCCCGAGATCCGGTCGGCGGCGCTCGATCGGGTCCTGACCGTGAGCCGCTCCCTCGCGGAGTACGTCATCGTCGACTGTGGGTTCTGTCTCGAGGATGACGAGGAGCTCAGCTACGACACCCAGGCACCGCGCCGTAACGAGGCCACGTTGACCGCACTGGCCGCCTCCGACGAGGTGCTCGCCGTCGGTGGGGCCGACCCCGTCGGACTGCAGCGATTCGTTCGCGGCATTCAGGAGCTCGGCAGCGTGCCCTCGGGTGCCCCGCGACCCGTCATCAACCGGGTCCGGGCCTCCGCCGTCGGGACCGACCCGCGATCGCGCATCAGTGCCTCGCTCGAGCGCTTCGCGGGCCTGGCAGACGTCTTCTTCCTCCCGGACGACCCGGCCGCGGCCGACGGTGCCCTGCTCGCCGGAAGGACCATCGTGGAGCACTCTCCCGAGTCCGCGCTCAGGCGGGCCGTTGGCGAAATGGCCTCCGCCGTTGCGCCGAGCACGGCCCGACGATCCGCGCAGCAGTCCACCTGGCCTTTCCGCCGCCGGGTACCTGCGATGGGTAGCTGACTGTGCCGATCGGGCCGCGACGGGTTCCCGGCGGGGCAAGGGGGTCGGATCGGTCTGCTCGGTGCGTTGGCTCTGGCACAGTGAGAACATGTCTGACCGGCTGACCTCGCTCGACGCCTCGTTCCTCTATCTCGAGGAGGGCACCACGGCGATGCACGTCGGCTCCGTCATGGTCTTCCAGCCCCCTGCGGAGGGCTTCGACTACGACCAGCTCGTCGGCATCATCGGGCGTCGGATCGGTGCCATCCCACGCTTCCGGCAGAAGGTGCGTGACGTGCCGGGTCGGATCGCCAATCCGGTCTGGGTCGACGACGAGCACTTCGACATCGGCTATCACGTACGGCGCACCGGCCTACCGCGCCCGGGCACCGAACGCCAGCTGCAGGACTTCGTGGCGCGGGTCCAGCCGCGCAGGCTCGACCGGTCGCGTCCCCTCTGGGAGGTCTACCTGGTCGAGGGACTCGAACGGAACCGGTTCGCCGTCGTCACAAAGACCCATCAGGCCATCATCGACGGCGTCCACGCGCTCGACATCGCCCACCTGATCGTCGACTCGACGTCGGGGACCGGCGCCGAGGATGACGTGGAGACCTGGGAGGCACGTCGGTCCCCGGGCAGCGTGGAGCTTGTCGCGGAGGCGGTCGTGGATGCCGTGCGACGTCCGGCGCAGGTCGTCGACCTCGTCCGGGGTGGCGTACAGGATGCGCTCGCCGTCGGCATGCGGGCCGCAGAGTCGGCCGGCTCGCTGGTCTCGACCGTGGCTCGGACGGCCGCCCGCCCGGCTCCGGAGTCACCGCTGAACGCGGAGATCGGGACGGCCCGGCGGTGGGTCGACGTTGCGACCGACCTCGCGGACTACCGGCGCGTGCGGACCAGACTCGGTCGCGGTGCCTACACCGAGGACGTCAGCATCAACGACGTCGTCCTCGCAACCATCGCTGGTGGTTTCCGCACGTGGCTGCTCAACCGCGGCGAGGCGGTGGGCACTGCCACTGTCGTGCGAGCCATGGTCCCGGTGAGCATCTACGGTGACGACCCGAGCGGGATGTACGCCAACCAGGTCATGGCCTGCGTCGTCAACCTGCCGGTGGGCGAGCCGGGCGCATCGATGCGCCTGCACCAGATCGCCTTCGCGATGCGCCAGCAGATGGAGGCCGGCCAAGCCGTGGGTGCCACCGCGCTGGCGAATCTCGCGGGCTTTGCGCCGCCCACCTTGCACGCCCTCGGTGCTCGGCTGGGCTCGGCCATGTCCCGCCGGATCTACAACGTCATGATCACCAATGTCCCGGGGCCGCAGAGCCCGCTCTACGCGGGAGAGGCCGAGATGCTCTCGACCTATCCGGTCATGCCGCTTGCGAAGGGACAGGCCCTTTCCATCGGCATCACCTCGTACAACGGCGGCGTGTACTACGGTCTCAATGCTGACCGCGATGCGATGCCCGACGTCGATGTGCTGGCGCAGTCGATCGTGGACTCGCTGGCCGAGCTGGTGAGCGGGCCGGAGACGTGATGCCCGTCGTGCGAGTCTATGTGCCGCTTGGAGGCGCGAGGCTGGGTGACCTCGCCGGCAGAGGGGCGCTCCCCGCGAGCCTCGACGCACCCGTCGAGGCCTTCGCGGTGACCGACGAACTGACGGCGCAGTCCCCCGGGCTCGATGAGGAGGGCTTGGAGTACGCCGCTTTCGTCGACGCCGTCGCGGCCGCCGGCGGCCTGCGCCTGCATCGCCGTGACCGGCGCCTCGTCATCGCGGCCGACGTCGACCCCGAGGCCCTGCAGCCGGGTGATGGCACGCCGCTGAGCGCCATACTCCTCGTGGCGGACCTGCCCGTCTCGAGGATTGCCTCCCTTCACGTCGATGAGGCCGGCCAGCACCCGGCAGCCGCACCCGACGAGGCCGGCTCTCTGCTCTGGTATGACGTCACCGAGCTGCGTGAAGTCGTCCGGTTCTTCCCCGGGCCGGACCACACTCGGTAGCACCGGAAGGGCCCGATGCAGTACCGTCCCATCCCCTGATCAAGATCCCCCGCGACCCCTCGACCCCTTGTTACGTTTCTGGCCATGGACTTCACCGCCGAGCAGTACGAGCAGCGCGATGCCGCACGGTTGGCCGGGATGCTGGCTGGCCCGCCCCTGACGTGGGTCTTTGTGGGCGACAGCATCACGCGGGGAGTTGGCCATACGCGCGGTCGACGCAACTTCGTCGAACACTTCGCCGAGCGGCTGTGCGGTGAGCTGGGCCGAGATCGGGACGCCATCATCAACTCAGCTGTCGACGGGGCCACGGTTGCCGATGTGCTCGATGAGTTCCACTGGCGGATAGGCAGATTCGCTCCCGACGTCGTTCTCGCCATGTACGGCACGAACGACGCTCTCGTCGAGCGTGAGGGCGGGTCCCGTGCCTTCCGGTACGACCTTGGCCAACTCGTGGGACGGTCTCGGGACCTCGGTGCGACGGTCATTCTCCAGACCCCACCGCCGGTCGATGCGGGAGACCAGCGCGACCCCGAGACGGTCGCCGTCTACGCGGCCGAAGTGCGGTCAGTCGCCAGAGAGCTCGGCGTCCCTCTGGTCGACCACGCTGAGGTATGGCGCGAGGCGACCACACGAGAGCCGGTCATGGCCGAGTGGCTCGACGACACGGTCCATCCCAACGCCCGGGGCCAGCATGCGCTCGCGCTGGCGTTGTTCGAGCGGCTCGGCGTCCTCGACCCCGACAGCGCAGTGTGCTCGCTGCGCCTCGAAGGCGCTGTCGCCTCCGCACCCTGACCGATGAACGCCTCGCCCGGGTGCCGGCTCAGGGGTGGATCAGGGCGCGGTCAGGGTCGACCATGATGGCGCCGCGGAGGTCGGCGGCCGAGAATCGAGACATGACCTCTAACCCACTGTCTCGGCCCAGCACCCACGTCGGCCCCGTCATGCGCGCCGAGGACGAGCGGACCTGGGCGGCCCTGGCACACGCCTCAGCCTTCATCGCTGCCATCCTGTCCGCCGGATGGCTCTCCTTCCTCGGCCCACTAGTCGTCTACCTCTACGGTCGGGGTCGAAGCGACTTCGTGCGCCGGTCAGCGGCAAATGCCTTCAACTTCAACATCCTGCTCTGGGTCGCGACCATCGTGGGCTGGATCTTCTTCATCACCGTCCTCGGCATCCCCGTCGCCCTGCTTCTTTGGCTCGCGGTCTTCGTCGGCAGCATCGTGTTCCACCTGCTCGGCGCGGTACGTGCCTGGAAAGGTGAGCTCTACCGGTACCCGTGGACGATCGGCCTGCTGCGCTGACCTCGGCGCGCCGGGATCACCGGAGCCCCGGCAGGCCAGGAGGACCGGAGAGGCCGCCGGCTCAGCCGGGGGTGATGGGCTGAGGCAGCGACCGAGGGCGTCCGGGTAGGGGGCTTAGCGCTGTTCGGACAACCAGACGCGTCCCAGGGTCCCGTCACTACGGATGCCGTCGATGATGGCCGGCGCCGCGCTCTTCTCGATCTTGCGGCCGATCAGGGGCACCGACGCCTTGAGCGTGCCGTCGATGTGCAGCTGCGTGCCAGTCCCAACGGGTGCGAGGACGATCCCAGCCCTCATGGTGACCGGTGCTCCGCCAAGCTCGATCGTGAGGTCGCCGGGGCGTGAGCCGTCGCCGTTCAGGGCCTCCCACTCATAGGTCTCCGTGATCACCAGACGCGGACCGATCAGCGACTTGGCGAAGTCGGGCAGGTTCTCCGTGGGCAGCTCTCGGCGCGTCACGACCCGGCTCCCCCCGCCGACCTGGGTCACGGCGACGTCATGCGCCAGCGCTCCGGCTTCCTCGCACTTGCGCGCCTGGAAGCGCTCGTCGGTGAGCATCGCGAACACCACATCTGGCTCCGCAGGGTAGTCGAGGGTCTCGGAGATTTTCATGGGGACACGCTATTGCACAGCACCGGGGCACCCCGGGCAGGTTTGCGGGGCCGTGGGGGCGACGGTGCCCATATGCGTTCTGGGTCTTCTGCCTCGATCGACAGTGCAGCTGTATGGATCGACAGTGCAGAACCAGTGCACGGTCGATGGGAAGGAGTGCACGGTCGATGGGAAGGAGTGCACGGTCGATGGGAAGGAGTGCACGGTCGATCGGAAGTAGTGCACGGTCGATCGGAAGGAGTGCACGGTCGATGGGAAGTAGTGCACGCTCGATGGGAAGTAGTGCACGCTCGATCGGAAGGACTGGCTCAGCTCAGTCGGTGCCTCGGCGGGCCCGTTCGGAGATCGACCGCAGCGCGGCTGTGGAAGCCTCGAGCTCGCGACAGAAAGAGGCGAGATCGCGGCCCTGAGACGCCGCGACACGGTTCAGCAGCTCCTGGACCCGCGGGCGCGCGCGGGTCCGGACGCTGGGGTCGACCCTGCTGGGGCCCGGGCGCTCGTACACGCGTGGCCCCTCGATGTCGAGCTCGTGGCGTCCGGCCTCCTCGTGCAGGCCGCGACGGCGCGCCGCGCGTTCGACGTCGCTCGTGGCGAGGCCCTGGAGGACCGCCCCGATCCGGTCGAGCTGAGCCGCGGCGGCCGCGACCAGGTCGCGTTCGAAGCCAGTCGCGTACCCGGACGTGTTACGGCGGTGGGTGGCCGGCTCGCCCAGCCGCTCGAGCAGGTCCGCGAGGGCCAGGGCTTGGGCTCGCAGTGCCCCACCCAACGCTGATGTGGACGCGGGGTCAGCGGTCTGGGACGTCATCGGTGCACCACCGGCCGACCCCCGGTGTCGACGGTGCTGCCGAGGTCCAGGAGCCTCTCCTCGAGCACCTCAGACAGCGCGAGCAGGGTCTCAGCCGCCTGCTCGACCCAGGTGTCGAGGTGGCGCTGCGCCTTCGCGCTGCCGAGCTCCGGAAGGTGTGTGAGCAGGTCCGCGGCCAGATCACGGGTCAGGGACCGGCCGTCGGCGAGAGCCCGAGCAGCTCGTGGCGGCACCTGCCGCGCACCGCCTGCACTGCCCATGCCCTCCACTCTAGACGGGTCGGCGCGGGCCACCGAGAAGTTCTCCACCGAGGTCGATTCCGACATTCTGTTCAGTCAGGGCTAGGCTCGCGATGATGCCGGGCACAAGGACGTGCCGGCACGGCTAGCTCGCGAAGGAATCGATCGCCGACATGTCAGTGTCACTCGACAGCTCTCGTAAAGACATCCTCGAGGCCGCTGCGGCCTCGCCCCTGCCGAGTAACGGCCGCTCCGCCCCCGGCGAGGGGGGAGCCCAGGTGTCGGACCGCGGCGACTATCTCAAGGCCTTCTACCGACACGTCGCCACCGAGGACCTGCTGACCCGCCCGCCGGCGGAGCTGTCGGCGATCGCCGCATCTCAGCGCCGACTGGCGGCTGATCGCACGCTCGGAACGACCAACGTGAGAGTCCTCAACCCCGAGGCGGCGCGCGACGGGTGGGACAGCGCGCTGACCGTCATCCAGATCGTCACCGACGACATGCCCTTCCTCGTCGACTCGGTGCTCATCGCTCTCGGCGGCTTCGACCGGGGTGTGCACATCATCATGCACCCCCAGATCTCGGTCCGGCGATCGGTGACCGGCCAGCTGGAGGACGTCCTGACCGACACCCTCGAGCGGGAGACCGCCGCGGCCGCCGTGACGCACGAGTCGTGGATGTACCTTGAGATCGACCGACTGCCGAAGGCTGCTCTGGCGGAGGTCGAGACGCGACTGCGCGAGGTTCTCGACGAGGTGCGGGAGGTCGTCGAGGACTGGCCCAAGATGCAGGCCCACGCGCTGGGCATCGCGGCCGAGCTCGAGGCGTCCCCACCCGCGGGGACCGACCCACAGGAGGCGCCTGAGACGGGCCGCTTCCTGAAGTGGCTCGCCAACAACAACTTCACCTTCCTCGGCTACCGGGAGTACTCGCTCCACCACGAGGACGGACGGGACGTGTCCCGCTCGGTCCCGGGCACCGGGCTCGGCGTCCTGCGCTACGACCGACCCGGGGCGGCGGGTCACGTGCTGACGTCGACGGCGAGCCGGCTGGCCCGAGACTCGACGATCCTGATCATCACCAAGGCCAATTCGCGCGCCACCGTTCACCGGGACGCCTACCTCGACTACGTCTCCATCAAGCGGTTCGACGACTCGGGGACCTGCATCGGTGAGCAGCGGTTCCTCGGGCTGTACGCGTCCGCGGCCTATCACGACACGATCCAGGACATCCCCCTCCTCGACACCCGGTCCCGGGAGGTGCTCCGCCTGACCGGACTGGCGGCGGACAGCCACAGCGGCAAGGACGTCGTGCAGATCCTCGAGACCTACCCGCGCGACGAGCTGTTCCAGACCAGCGCAGATCAGCTGGCCGACATCGCCACAACCGTCGTGCACCTGCAGGAACGCCGCAAGACCAAGCTGTTCCTGCGGCGTGACGACTTCGGCCGGTTCGTCTCATGCCTCGTCTACCTGCCCCGCGACCGCTACAACACCGCGGTCCGGCTCCGGATCGAAGCGATCCTCCTCCGGGCCCTCGATGGTCAGACGATCGACTTCACAACCAGGGTGACGGAGTCGAGCCTGGCGCAGTTGCACTATGTCGTCCGGATGTCGCCCGACCAGGAGATCCCGGACGTCGACGTGGCCGCCGTCGAACAGCGCGTCATCGACGCGACCCGCACCTGGGACGAGGACCTGTCCGAGGTGCTCCTCGCTGAGCGGGGGCCTGAGGGCAGCGCGCAAACCATGGCCACCTACGCCAAGGCGCTGCCCGAGGCATACAAGGAAGACTTCGACGTGGTCACGGCTGCGCGCGACCTCGAACGCATCGACGCCCTCGGCGAGGCAGTGGAGGCGACCGCACTCCATCTCTACGACGATGCCTCGTGCGCCTCGACCGAGCGCCGCTTCAAGCTTTATCGCCGAGCGGAGCTGTCGCTGACCGACGCCCTGCCCATGTTCACCGACCTGGGCCTCGAGGTTACCGACGAACGGCCCTACCAGCTCCGCTTTGCGAACGAGCCGCGCCTGTACATCTACGACTTCGGTTTGCGGGCAACCGACGAGGCGCTCTGGGGCACCGGGGCGCGGCGCGACGAGATCAGCGCCCACTTCGAGTCGGCCGTACGAGCGGTGTGGGACGGCGTCGTCGAGTCCGATGGGTTCAATGCCCTCGTGCTGGCCGGTGACCTCACGTGGCGACAGGTCGTCGTCATCCGCACCTTGGCCAAGTACCAACGCCAGACCGGGTCGACTTTCTCGCAGGACTATGTCGAGGCCGCGCTGGTGGCCAATGCCGGCATCGCCCGAGACCTGGTCGAGCTCTTCGAGACTCGCTTCGACCCCGAGGCCTTCGGCGATGACGAGCAGGGGCGTGAGCAGCGCGAAGAGCGCGAGGACGCCATCGTCGCCCGGATCAAGGAGGGGCTGACGGACGTCGCGAGCCTCGATCAGGACCGCATCATCCGAGCGTTCCTGGGCATCATCCTTGGCAGCCTTCGCACGAACTACTTCCAGGTCGACGAGGACGGCCAGCCCAAGCCGTACGTTTCCCTCAAGCTCAACCCGAAGGCGATCTCAGGCCTGCCGGCACCGCGGCCGATGTTCGAGATCTGGGTCTACAGCCCGCAGGTCGAGGGTGTGCACCTGCGGTTCGGCAAGGTCGCCCGAGGCGGGCTCCGCTGGTCCGACCGCCGCGAGGATTTCCGCACCGAGGTCCTCGGCCTCGTCAAGGCCCAGATGGTCAAGAACGCGGTCATCGTGCCGACCGGCTCCAAGGGCGGTTTCTACGCCAAACAGCTGCCCAACCCCACGGCGGACCGGGCGGCCTGGCTCCAGGAGGGCATCGCGTCCTACAAGGTGTTCATCTCCGGCATGCTCGACGTCACGGACAACCTCGTCGACGGGTCGCCAGTGCCACCACCACTGGTCGTCCGGCACGACGAGGATGACACCTACCTCGTCGTCGCCGCCGACAAAGGCACGGCCAAGTTCTCCGACATCGCCAACGGCAGGTCTGCCGACTACGGCTACTGGCTCCACGACGCCTTCGCTTCGGGAGGGTCGGCCGGTTATGACCACAAGGGGATGGGCATCACCGCGCGAGGTGCCTGGGAGTCGGTGAAGCGGCACTTCCGTGAGATGGGCCACGACACCCAGACCGAGGACTTCACCGTCGTCGGCGTCGGTGACATGAGCGGTGACGTCTTCGGCAACGGGATGCTGCTGTCCGAGCACATCCGGCTCGTTGCCGCGTTCGACCACCGCAACATCTTTGTCGATCCGCAGCCCGATGCGGCGAGCTCGTTCCCCGAGCGGCGCCGGCTGTTCGAGCTCGCCGGCTCGTCCTGGCGCGACTACAACCGTGACCTGATCTCCGAGGGCGGTGGCGTCTTCGAGCGGTCAGCCAAGTCCGTGCCCGTCTCGAGCCAGATGGCGACGGCCTTGGGGCTGCCCGAGGACACGACCGCTCTCACCCCCGCCGAGCTCATGCAGGCGGTTCTCTCCGCCCCCGTCGACCTGCTCTGGAACGGCGGCATCGGCACCTACGTCAAGTCGTCTTCGGAAACCAATGGCCAGATCGGCGACCGGGCCAACGACAGCATCCGCATCAACGGTGCCGACCTGCGCTGCAAGGTGGTCGGTGAGGGTGGCAACCTGGGCATGAGCCAGCTCGGACGGATCGAGGCGGACCTCGCGGGGATCCGCGTCAACACCGACGCCATCGACAACTCGGCCGGGGTCGACACCTCGGACCACGAGGTCAACATCAAGATCGCCCTGGGCGGTCCCATCCGCAGTGGCGAGCTCTCACTGGAGCGACGCAACGAGCTGCTCGCGTCGATGACCGACGAGGTCGCGGCGCGGGTCCTGCGTGACAACTACGAGCAGAACGTCCTGCTCGGCAACGCCCGAGCGCAGCAGCATGTGATGTTGACCGTGCACGAGCGGCTCATCCAGTTCCTCACCGAGCACGGCGACCTCGACCGCGCGCTCGAGTTCCTCCCGACGGATGTCGAGATCGCGCGGCGCCAGAAGGCTGGGCTCGGTCTCGTGTCGCCCGAGTTCGCGGTCCTCGTGGCCTATACGAAGCTCTACCTGAAGGGCGAGGTGGGCGCCTCGTCGCTGCCCGACGACCCGTTCTTCGCCGAGACGCTGCACGACTACTTCCCGCCTCCGCTGCGCCAGCAGTACGCGGCGGCCATCGACGTGCATCCCCTGCGCCGCGAGATCATCACCAACTCCGTGGTCAACTCCATGGTCAACCGTGGCGGGATCACGTTTGCCTTCCGTGCCGCCGAGGAGACCGGCGCCAGCGCTGACGATGTCGCGCGAGCGTACGTGGTCTGTCGCGAGATCTTCGACCTTCCCGCCTTCGTCCGAGCGGTCGAGGCGACCGACAACGCCGTGTCGACCTCGGCGCAGACCGTGCTGTACCTCGAGTTCCGCCGCCTGCTCGACCGGGCCGTTCGCTGGTTCCTGACGAACCGGCCGGGTCAGTTCAACATCGCCACCCAGGTTGATCGGTTCAGGCCGGGAGTGCAGGAGTACGGAGCCCGGATGTCCGAGCTGCTCCAGGGCAGCGAGCGCGAGCGGTTGCTGCGCCGGGCCGCCGAGTTCGAAGCCATGGGTGTCCCCGCGGACCTGGCCCTGTATGCGGCGTCGCTGCTCGATCGTTACTCGTTGCTCGACTGCATCGAGATGGCCGCGCAGACCGGCAACGAACTCGGTGATGTCGTCGGGACCTACTTCCGGCTCTCGGAGCGGTTCTCGATCGACGAGATGCTGTCCCGCGTCTCGAACCTGCCGCGCGAGAACCGTTGGGATGCGCTGGCCCGCGGCGCGCTGCGGGATGACCTCTACTCGGTGCTCGGCGCTCTGACTCAGGCGGCGCTCGACGTCAGCCACAAGGGGGCTTCGCCCGATCATCGGGTCCAACAGTGGTTCGAGCTCAACGACGAGGTGCTACGCCGTGCGCAGACGTCCCTGGCCGCAATCCACCGCATGTCCCACCCGGGTATCGCCGCCCTTTCGGTGGCGCTGCGCACCCTGCGCACCGTGACCCGTCCCGCTGGTGGTGTCTCCGCGGCGGGTAGTGCCGCGGCGACCACCGCGGACGCGGCCGGTGGCGCCGAGAGCGACTCGGGGCAAGGGGCGGCGAAGGGGGTGGCACCGGCCAGCACCTAGGCCCAGCACCTAGGCTCTGGGTGTGGCCACGCTGTCCGAGCTCCTGCGCGCCAGGACCGTCCTGCCCGACACGGACGTCGAGTGGCTGCACCTGCTCGTTGGTGACTGGCAGCTGATCGCGGACCTCTCCTTCGCTGACCTCGTGCTCTGGGTCCGCTCGGTCGATGCGGCATGGGAGACCGTCGCCCATGTTCGACCCACCACCGGCCAGCTCGTCTTCGTCGAGGACCAGGTCAGCCGGGTCGCCGACCCCGGACGGGTGAGCCAGCTGCTGGGCGACGCCGCGGCAAACCGTCGGATCGTCCGCGCCCGTCAGCCATCCGACGGTCCAGATGTGACGATCCGCGAGGAGTTCATCCCCGTGGTCCGAGATGGCCACGTCGTTGCCGTCATGACCAGGCACACCAACCTCTGGACGACGCGCACCCCGAGCAGGCTCGAGATCACCTACCTCGCCACGGCGGATGCGCTGTGCCGGATGGTCGCGGGGGGCGAGTTCCCACATGCCGGAGCGCCGACGGGCGGCCGGCGGGGCGCACCGCGGGTGGGCGATGGTGTGCTGCGCCTCGATGTCGACGGTGTGGTGACCTATGCGAGTCCGAACGCTGTCTCGGCGCTTCATCGCATCGGGCACCACGGTGAGGTTGTCGGCGCAAGCCTCGCCCAGATCGTGACCGACAACCTCCGCGAGACCTACCTCGTCGACGAAGGTCTTGCGCTGGTCGTGACGGGCCGGCAACCGTGGCGCACCGAGGTCGTGGCCGGCGGCACGGCTGTCTCGATGCGGGCGATTCCCCTCACCGAGTCCGGACAACGGTTCGGTGCGATCGTGCTGCTGCGGGATGTGGGAGAGCTGCGGCGGCGCGAGCGCGAGCTCATGACGAAGGATGCGACGATCCGCGAGATACACCATCGCGTCAAGAACAACCTGCAGTCGGTCGCGGCACTGCTGCGCCTGCAGGCGAGACGGGTTCAGGAGGGTCCGGCCAAGGCGGCCCTGGAGGAGGCCGAACGGCGGGTCGGGACGATAGCGATGGTGCACGACCAGCTGAGCCAGGGGTTCGACGAGACCGTCGACTTCGACCCCGTGGCCGAGCGTGGGCTGCGCGCGGTCGTCGACGTCGCAGCGAACGGGGCTGATGTCAGGGCTGAGCTCCGCGGCAGCTTCGGGCGGCTCCGCGCCGAAGACGCCACGTCGCTGGCGATGATCGTCAGTGAGCTCGTCCAGAATGCGGTCGAGCACGGTCTGGGAGATCGTGGCGGTCTGGTCACGGTGCGGGCGGAGCGAACCTGCGACGACCGGGGTCGGCCGATGGTCGCGGTCGCCGTCGAGGACGACGGTCAGGGTATCGACCGGGCACGGCCGCCCGGCTCCGGCCTCGGGACCCAGATCGTCCAGTCGCTCGTGGCTGATCTGCAGGGCAGGATCACCTGGGAGCCCGCCCGACCCCATGGCACCAAGGTCCAGTTCACCGCGAGCCTGCGGGCCCTGGACTGAGGCACAGGGAACTCGGCAAGAGGGGCTCGCCGGACTCGTTTCGCGACGGTCAGCCGGCGCGTCGTGCCCGGGCGTTGCGCCGCTTCAGCGCACGCCGCTCGTCTTCGGACAGACCGCCCCAGACTCCGGCGTCCTGACCAGTCTCCAACGCGAACTTGAGGCAGATGTCGATGACCGGGCACGTTCGGCAGACCGCCTTGGCCTCCTCGATCTGAGCGAGCGCCGGACCCGTGTTCCCGATCGGGAAGAACAGCTCCGGGTCGACATCGAGGCAGGCAGCGCGGTCGCGCCAGTCCATATGGATCGTGCTCCTTCGTCAGTGTGGGCACCATCGGGCCGAGGAGGTGCAGTTGGGGCGCCAGCGTCGTTGTCGGAGCCGAGATCGTCGTCGAGCGGGGCCTGTCCCTGCCCAACGCAAACGCGCACGAAGCCTCCGTACGCGTTCCGAGAACCAAGTGTGCCGCCAGATCGGGCCATACTCAATAGGGGAGTCAACAGGTGGGAGAACTCGGTATGTCGGTGCAGCCAGTAGGTGGGAGGCAACTCACACCGACCAGGCCGCCGGTGCCAGCCACAGGCGGTACGGCCTGCACGGTTCGGGCCGTCCACCGGCCACGACGTACGCTGGGGGCGTGGAAGCCGAGGACCTGGACCAGCACGGCGGCTCGGCCGTCACGGCACGTCGGGTGGCCGCTCTCGTGATGATCGTGCAGGGCCTCACACTGCTGGGGTTCTTCGCCTTCTTTCTCTACGAGATGACCAGTGGTGCCACCGACGACATGGTGAGGGCCGGCACTCTCGGTGGGCTGATCCTCGTCTTCGCGATCGCCGGCACCCTGCTCGGCCGTGCCTGGTTGCGCGGTGCCGGATGGCCGCGTACTCCGACGATCCTGTGGAACGCCCTGCTCGTCCCGGTCGCGTGGTCCCTCCACGATGCGGGCCGCAACGCGATCGGTGCGCTGGTGGCGGCGCTGGCTCTGGCCGGGCTGGTCGGGGCGGTCAAGGCCGGTCAGCCCGGCTCGGTCGGTCGGGACGCTGACGAGGTCAGCTGATCTGCAGCCAGTCGTTCCATCCGTTGTGCAGGACGAGCCATGCGATGAGCCCGTAGCCGGCCTGGCCGGGATGCGCGAGATCGGGGCTGGCGGCGAGGTCGGCCGTCCACTGGTCGTGGCCGACGAGGGGGCGGAAGCAGTCGACGTAGGTCACGCTGCGGCGGCCACAGACGTCGGCCTGGGCCAGGGCCAGGGCCTCGACCTTGCGGTTGACCTCGGGGTCGAGGGTCGGGGTGAGCCCCACCACGAAGACCGCGATGCCGGCACTCTTCGCCTCATCGAGGATATTGGCCAAGTTGAGCCGTGACCGAGCCATCGTGACGCCGGTGACCAGGTCGTTCAGCCCCACGGACAGCACGAGCCGCTTCTCGGTGCGGCCTCTCCAACGTGGGTGGCACTCGGCCGCCCAGCGTGCCACCACGTCGGCCGATGTATCGCCCCGTACGCCCAGGTTGTAGGCCGTGAGGTCGAGGTCGGGATGTTGCGTCCGGGCCACGACCCGGCCCACCCAGCCGAGGCCCTTCGGGTCGCCGTAACCAGCAGTCTGCGAGGCGCCCAGGAAGACGATCCCGACATCACGCACTCCATCCGACACCGTGGCGTCGACGCTGGGGTTGAAGAACGTCTTCTCTGCGGGCGGGGCAGTCCGTTCGGCGGGCGTCTGACGGCGGTTGCTGTCCGTGAACTGCACGTGCTGGGACGGGTACGCCGGGCCGACCCCGAACGACGGACCGTCGGGATGGGGTGTCTGCTCGCTCGTCACTGCTCAGTCCTCGTCCTCGTCCAGTCGGGCCAGCCACGTGGCGAGGCGGTCGACCGGCACCTCGAACTCGGGGTTGAGGTCGACGAACGTGCGAAGCTGGTCGGCGAGCCACACGAGGGTGACCTCTTCCTCGCCACGCCGGGCTGTGAGCTCCTCGATGCCACGATCGGTGAAGTACACGACTGGAGGCTATCGCGTGCGCCCGACGGCCCGCGGGAGGTCCGACGCGCGGCGGCGCACCGGAGCCTTCGACAGCACGACACGTCCTCGTCAGCGAGTGAAGGCCCGGTCCATCAGCTCGGCCTGCTCAGCCTTGTGCTGCTTCGAGGAACCCGTCGCCGGCGACGCCGAGGCCCTGCGGGCCACGATCTGGACGAGACGGCTCTCCCCGAGCAGGCTGAGGTCCTCGTGGAGCCACTGGGCCATGAGCGGCCAGGCGCCCTGGTTGCGTGGCTCGTCCTGCACCCAGACCAGCTCAGCGTTGGGGTAGCCGGACACGGCGTCCCGGATCTCCTCGAGGGGGATCGGGTAGAGACGTTCGACCCTGATGATCGCGAGCTTGTCATCGCCGCGCTTCTCACGCTCTGAGTCGAGCTCGTGCACGATCTTGCCGGAGCACAGCAGGACCCGGTCGACCTGCTCGGAGGCCGGTCGGCTATCGGGCAGGACCGGTTGGAACCCGCCCTGCGTGAAGGCCTCGACGGGGCTCGCCGCCGCGTGGCTGCGCAGCATCGACTTCGGGGTGAAGACGATGAGAGGCACCCGTGGGCGGGCGTAGGCCTGCCGACGCAGCAGGTGGAAGTATGACGCCGCCGTCGACGGGTAGGCGACCGTCATGTTGTTCTCGGCGCACATCTGCAGGTAGCGCTCGATCCGAGCCGAGGAGTGGTCCGGTCCCTGCCCCTCGTAGCCGTGCGGCAGCAGCAGGACCACCGAGGAGTGCTGGCCCCACTTCTGCTCCGAGCTGCTGATGAACTCGTCGACGATGGTCTGGGCGCCGTTGGCGAAGTCTCCGAACTGGGCCTCCCACAGTACGAGGGCGTCGGGGCGCTCGACCGAGTAGCCGTACTCGAAGCCCATGGCCGCATACTCGGACAGCAGGGAGTCGTAGATCCAGAAGCGAGCCTGTCCCTCGCCCAGGTAGAGCAGCGGCGTCCACTCGTCTCCGGTGTTCTTGTCGATCAGGACCGCGTGCCGCTGCACGAACGTGCCGCGGCGGGTGTCCTGTCCGGCGAGGCGGACCGGGGTGCCCTCCTTGAGCATGGTGCCGAAGGCGAGCAGCTCGGCCATGGGCCAGTCGATGCCGCCCTCGTGGACCATCCGCACGCGTCGCTCCATGAGCTGCCCGAGCTTCGGGTGGATCGTGAAGCCGGCAGGCGGGCGGTTGAAGGCCTCGCCGATCTTGACGATCTCCTCCACCGGCACGCCGGTGTGCGTCGAGGAGCGCATCGGCGCACGGTCATCGAGCACCTGGGCGGTCGGCTTCTCGAGACCCGCGTTGTCGGGCGCGTCCGAGTCGTCGCCCTTGGACAGCGGTTGCTGCTGCTTCGTCGCCTCGCGCGTCTCGACGAACACGCGCTCGAGCTGCTGTTGGTAGTCCCGTAGGGCGGCCGCGGCGTCCTCGACGCCGATGTCGCCACGACCGACGAGGGCCTCGGTGTAGAGCTTGCGGACCGATCGCTTGGCCTCGATGAGGCGGTACATCAGCGGCTGGGTCATCGACGGGTCGTCGCCCTCGTTGTGGCCGCGACGGCGGTAGCACACCATGTCGACGACGACATCCTTGTTGAAGGTCTGCCGGAACTCGTAGGCGAGCTCGGCCACCCGCACGCAGGCCTCGGGGTCGTCACCGTTGACGTGGAAGATCGGTGCCTGGATCATCCGAGCCACGTCGGTCGAGTACACCGACGAGCGCGACGAGCTCGGTGAGGTCGTGAAGCCGACCTGGTTGTTGATCACGACGTGAACCGTGCCACCCGTGCGGTAGCCACGTAGCTGCGAGAGGTTCAGCGTCTCCGCGACGACACCCTGACCCGCGAATGCTGCGTCGCCGTGGAGCAGCACTGGCAGCACTGTGAAGTCCTCACCGGCAAGGTTGAGCCGGTCCTGCTTGGCCCGGACGATGCCCTCGAGGACGGGGTTGACCGCCTCGAGGTGGGACGGGTTCGCCGCCAGGTAGACCTTCGTCATCGAACCGTCCTCGGCGACGAACTTCCCCTCCGTGCCGAGGTGGTACTTCACGTCGCCCGATCCCTGGACGGACCCCGGCTCCTGGGTGCCCTCGAACTCCCGGAAGATCTGGCCGTAGGACTTGCCGGCGAGATTGGCCAGGACGTTGAGGCGCCCGCGGTGCGGCATGCCGACACAGACCTCGTCGAGCCCGTCGGCTGCGGCCCGGCAGAGGACGCGGTCGAGCAGGGCGATGACCGACTCGCCGCCTTCGAGCGAGAAACGCTTCTGCCCGACGAACTTCGTCTGCAGGAACGTCTCGAACGCCTCGGCCGCGTTGAGCCGACGCAGGATGCGCATCTGCTCGTCGCTCGTGACCTTCTTGTAGGGGACCTCGACCTGGTCCTGGATCCACCGCCGTTGCTCGGGGTCCTGGATGTGCATGTACTCGATGCCGACGGTGCGGCAGTACGAGTCACGCAGGATGCCGAGGATCTTGCGCAGCTTCAGGAACGGTGCCCCACCGAACCCCCCCGTCGCGAACGTCCGGTCGAGGTCCCACAGGGTCAGGCCGTGCGTGGTGACGTCGAGATCCGGGTGCTGACGCTGCTTGTACTCCAGCGGGTCGGTGTCGGCCATGAGGTGCCCGCGCACACGGTAGGCGTGGATGAGCTCCTGGACACGCGCGACCTTGTTGATGTCGTCGTCGTGCGAGGAGTCGATGTCCTGGATCCAGCGGACCGGCTCGTACGGGATCCGCAGCGAGGCGAAGATCTCGTCGTAGAAGCCGTCCGCGCCCAGGAGGAGCTGATGGATGATCCGCAGGAAGTCCCCGCTCTGGGCGCCCTGGATGATCCGATGGTCGTAGGTCGAGGTCAGCGTGAGGATCTTGCTGACCGCGTTGCGGTTCAGCGTCTCGTTGCTCGCGCCTTGCCACTCGGCAGGGTACTCGAGAGCGCCGACGCCGATGATCGTGCCCTGACCCTGCATGAGCCGCGGCACGGAGTGAACCGTGCCGATCCCGCCCGGGTTCGTCAGCGAGATCGTCGTGCCCTGGAAGTCCTCGACCGTCAGCTTGTTGCCGCGGGCCTTGCGGACGATGTCCTCGTAGGCGGCCCAGAAGTGCACGAAGTCCAGCTTCTCGGCGCCCTTGATCGAGGGGACGACGAGCGTGCGGCTGCCGTCGTCCTTCTTGATGTCGATGGCGAGACCGAAGTTCACATGGGCCGGCTCGAGGACGGCCGGCCTGCCGTCCTTCTCGGTGAAGCTGTGGTTCATCACCGGCATCTGGGCCAGGGCCTTGACCATGGCGTAGCCGATGAAGTGCGTGAAGGAGACCTTGCCGCCACGGCTGCGCGCAAGGTGGTTGTTGACGACGACCCGGTTGTCGATGAGCAGCTTGGCCGGCACGCTACGCACGCTCGTCGCGGTGGGCACCTCCAGGGAGGCGTTCATGTTCGTCACGACGCGTGCCGGTGCCCCGCGCAGCGGGTGGACGACGTCGCCGTCGGCGAGTGGGGCTGA
>NZ_JAKDLO010000183.1 GCF_030452765.1 Intrasporangium sp. | reverse complement strand
CGACCGGGTCAAGCACGTTGCCGGTCTGGCAGGTCCCGACCCGGCAGCAGAGGGCACGGCGCCGGGCCGCAGCCCTGCGGCCGACAGTTCCGCAGCGGCGGGGGCCCGCGCCGCCTCGGATGCGGGCTCGCCCCAGGCACCATCGGCTGACCCGTCGCCGCCGGCCCCGGCCAAACCGGCTGCGGCAGCCCCGGTCCTGCCGGGTGCCGCCACCGCTGCACCGCGTCGCCGCCGGGAGCTGCCCCCCGAGGACCGACGTCCCCTGCCGGGCGAGACGGTGTGCCCCGCGTGCGGAGCCGGCAACGTGGCCACCCGGCGCTTCTGCCGGCGGTGCGGGTCCGACCTCATCGATGCGTCGATCGTCCCTGAGCTGCCCTGGTATCGCAGGATCTTCCGGCGCTCTCCCCGAGCTCCCATCGCGGGAGACCGACCGGCCGTGCACCGTGGGCGCCGTCGCTTCGTGCGCAAGCTCGTCGGGACCCTCGTCGTGCTTGGGGTCCTGGGCGCGGCCGCCTGGTTCGCACTGCCCTTCGTCGGCCCGGTGGGGCAGACCGTCCGGGACCGGGTGCTCGGTGCCCAGATCATCAACCCCTCCAAGATCACCGCGTCGAGCTCGGCCAAGGGTCACGGGCCCGACGAGCTGCGGGACGGCACGACGAACAAGTACTGGGCGCCGGCGAGAACCGGTGCCGCCGTGGGGCAGTACGTCGACGTGACCCTCCCGCAGGCGATCCGCCTTGTCCGGATGCAGGTCTTCAACGGTTCGTCGGAGAAGCCGGAGGACTACCTGCACACAGCGAGGGTGCAGACGCTCGACCTGCGCCTGACCCATCCCGACGGCAGCGCCGAGACCAAGTCGATCACCTTGGCCGACGCCCCGGGCCAACAGGACTTCGAGATCGGCGTCAGCGATGTCACCCGGGTGCGCCTGACGGTGAAGTCGGCCTACGCCGCGAGCCCCAAGGTGCGCGTGGCTCTGGGCGAGGTGGCCTTCTACAAGCGCTCCTGAGGCGTCGGGGGCCGGCGTCGCGCTGGTCTGCCAGCGGGTCCATGACTCGCCGAGTCGACCCCAAGGGATCGCAGCATGCGCTGGTAGCCCTCCTGCGCCAGTGACGCCGCTGCTGGTGAGCCGGCCATTCCATGCGCCGCGATCAAGGCCCGCCAGCCGGCGTCGTTCCATGGGTCGAGCTCGACGGCCCGAGACGCTGCGGTGATGGCCGCCGTCGCGTCCGATGCCTCCACGTGCAGGACAGCGAGCCGGGTGGCCGCTCCGGCCGCGAGCAGGCACAGCTCCGCTCGGAGGGCGACCACCCACTCGACGGCGCCCTCGTGCGGTAGCAGGTGGGCGGCATACAGCTCGACGGCGCGCGTGAGGGCCGCGCGCTCGGCCTCGGCGTTGTGCGATGCGCCAGCAGCGTCAGCGAGGCTGAGCTGGGTGCGGAACCGCTGCACGTCGCTGACGTCGCCGCGGCCGGGTGCGAAGGCGTAGGACTCACCCCTGCGGGCCAGGACGGCTCGCGACTGTCCCGGTGCAGCGGTTTCGATGGCTCGGCGCGCGGCCGAGATCGCGACGTGCAGGCTGTGGACCGACGGCTCCTCCGTGCGCGCCGGCCAGAACCACTCGATGAGCTCGTCGCGGTGGACCGGCCTGCCGGCCCGCACGATGAGCGCGGACAGCACCGCGCGCACCACCGGGCGCACCCGGGTCAGGTCGAGCTCCGCCGCGCCGAGGCGGATGCGCAGGTCTCCGAAGCAGCGTACGTCGAGACTTGCGAGGTCACCGGCCCGTCCAACGGACTCGCGCCCGGTCGTCCTTGCCGCACCTGTGCGGGGGCCCGGGTTCTGCGGCGGGGCCTCGACCTCGAGGAGGTCGGCAGCCAGCCAGGTCCAGGGGCGCATCGGCCGGTGGCCACCGGTGGTGGGTTCGGTGAGCCGTTCCGCCTGGGCCAGCAGGTCGGCGCGTGACTCCGGGCGGAGGATCGCGAGGGCCGCATAGGCGGTCGCGAGCGCCCCGTCACTACCGGCCGACCGGGCCACCGCGGCAGCCGTCTGGGCAGAGACGACCGCTTCGGGCAGATCGAGGCAGGCGCCCGTGAGGGCCAGCCCGGCGCGCAGCCAGGCCTCCGCCGCGGCCCACCGCAGGTGGCGAGCGCGGTCGACCAGACGGTCGAGCAGGTCGACGTCGGGCGAACCGACGCGCAGGGAACCCACCGCTACCGCGCACTCGAGCAGGAACGCCCCGACCTCGTCGCCCGCGGCGTCCCGCGCCAGCGCCGCCTGGCGGACCGTCGTCAGGGTCCACTCCCGCGGCTCCCGGCTCAGGGCGATCGCCAGAACGGCCCGGGCGAGCCAGACCTGCCCGGTGGCCCTGGCGTCGACGAACAGGTCGTCCAAGCGCGACGTCGCGTCCTCGGCATCGACAAGGACGGAGACAGCCGCCGTGACGAGCCGGGAGTCCTCGAGGCGGTTGATCATTCTCTCCACCCCGGCGTCGACCACCTCGGCGCACAGCGCGGCGCCCTCCGCGGCGCCCTCCGCGGCGGACTCATCGCCGGATGATCCGGCTTCGAAGGCATCCCAGGCGTGGCTCGCGGTCCGGGCGGCCGCCTCGAGCTGGCCGGAGCTCAGCTGCCTGCGCGCCAGCGCGAGCCCGGCCCATGGGTCGTCGTTCGAGAGCCCGACCGGAAGGGCGTCGAGCCAACCCGAGCCCGCCGGGTTGGTCAGCAAGGACCCGTGGCGGCGCAGCAGCCTCGACAGGGCTGCCCAGTTGCCGGCGCGGGCGCGGGCCACCGCCTCCTCGACGACGTCGTCGGTATCGCCCACGATGGTGGCGGCACGATCGAACAGCTCACGGACCGGCCGGTGACCGAGCTCGGAGGTGAGCCGGCTGCGTAGGTGCGCGCGCAGGACCGGGTGGTAGTGGTAGGCGCACCCGTCCGCAGGATCGGCCCGGATAAGACCCTCACGATGGGACAGGGCGCGCAACGTCTCGCCGGCGGTGCCCGTGCCGAGGAGCGCGTTCGCGCGGTCGACGGTCACGGTGTCGAAGACGCTGGTCGCGGTGAGGAAGCGCACCAGGGCCGACGGCAGCCGGTCGAGCACCTCACGGTCGACGTAGCCGCCAAGGAGCCGGTCGCCACCGGCTGTCCCTTGCCCGGCCCATGTGCGGCTCGCCCCGCGACGGTTCGGCGCTGCCGGGTTGGGCACCGGAGCCACGTGCCCGGCGTCCCGCCCGAGCCGATGGAACTGGAGAGCTGCCGCCCAGCCATCGGTACGGGTCGTGAGGTCGAGCGCGGCAGCCTGCGAGATCGGCATCTGGTAGACATCGGCGAACAGCGTGGCGATCTCCCAGGGGCGGAACCGCAGGTCGTCCTCGGTGAGCAGGACCGGCATGGGCATCTCGCGTCGAGCGAGGTTGAAGGCTGGCAGGGTCCGGGAGACGACCACGACGCCGACCCGTGGGGTGGCCCGCTCGATGTACCGCTGGACCGCGAGCAGCTCAACGGTGTCGATCGCCTGCGCGTCGTCGAGCACCAGGACTCGGCGGCCTTCTGGTGGGTTCGCGCTCTGCGGCGGCTGGGAGAGCCAGCCGACCTCATGGGGGGCAGACCCGCGGACCCAACGCACCCGCAGCTCTCGGTGGGCGACCCAGTCCTCGAGGAGGGTGGTCTTGCCGGTGCCGATCGGGGAGACCACGAGGGCGAAGCCGACATCCATGGCCCGGTCGAGGGCGTGGTGGAGTCGCTCACGGCGCAGCACCGGCGCATCTCGAGGGTTGCGCTGTTGCCAGCCGGCACACTGGACCGTGTCGGCCACGGGCGACCGCCTCCCGGGTGAGCGAGCCTGGCCCCTGACGCCGAGAGTCTTTCACGGAGAAATCGTGGGATCAGGACGATTCCGCACAATTCTTACGGTCTCTTTACCATTCTGACGACGTGAGCCGGATGATCAGCGGCGCGCCGAGGGTGGGAGACTGCACTCGTGCGTGCACTGACCAAGCTGACCGCCGGGCCGGGCCTTGCCCTCACCGACCGTCCCGAGCCCACCTGCGGGCCGACCGATGTCACCATCCGCGTCCTGCGTGCCGGCCTCTGCGGCACCGACCTGCACCTGCAGCAGTGGGACGACTGGGCCGCCGCGACGGTCCAGCCGCCGCTCGTCATCGGGCACGAGTTCTACGGCGAGGTCGTCGAGGTCGGTGCGGATGTGACGAGCGTCAGGGTGGGCGACCGAGCCTCCGGCGAGGGCCACATCGTCTGCGGGACGTGCCGCAACTGCCGGGCGGGCCGACGCCACCTGTGCATCCGCACCCAGGGGATAGGTGTCAACCGGGACGGGGCCTTCGCCGACTTCGTCGTGATCCCGGCGAGCAACGTCTGGGTGCAGCCGTCCGGCCTCGACCCCGACCTCGGTGCCGTCTTCGACCCCCTCGGGAATGCGACCCACACCGCGCTCCAGTGGCCCATGGTCGGCGAAGACGTCGTCATCACCGGAGCGGGGCCGATCGGGGTGATGGCCGCCGCCATCGCCCGGCACGCCGGGGCGCGCTACGTCGTCGTGTCGGACGCGAGTGACTACCGGTTGGAGCTGGCTCGCTCCGCCGGGGCGGACGTCACGGTCAACGTCGCTCGCGAGTCGCTGGCCGATGCGCAGACGCATCTGGGGATGAAGGAGGGTTTCGACATCGGCCTCGAGATGTCAGGGGCCGCCCCGGCGGTCACCGACCTGATCGCGAACATGAACCACGGCGGGCGGATCGCCCTGCTCGGGCTCCCGCACCAGCCCTACGAGCTCGACTGGGGCAAGGTCATCACCCACATGGTCACGCTCAAGGGCATCTACGGCCGCGAGATGTACGACACGTGGTACGCCATGTCGCAGATGATCGCCACGTCCGAGGTCTTCCGGGCGGCGGTCAGCCAGGTCATCACCCACCGTTTCCCCGCCGAGCAGTGGGAGCAGGCCTTCGCGACGGCTCGTTCGGGTCAGTGCGGCAAGGTCGTGCTCGACTGGAGCTGAAGGACGATTGCGTATGCCGCCCACCTCCGACCCGCAGCCACGCCCCCGCCCGCTCGTCCTCCTGCACGGCATCGGGCAGTCCCCGATCGCGTGGCAGGAGTTCGTGTCCGCGTTCGGGGCCGGGCGCGTGATGCACGCTCCGTGGATGCGCGGCCTGCGCCCGAGTGATGCAGTGGGGTTCGACCTCGATGCCGCGGCAGTCGACGTCGCGAACCAGCTCGAGCTGCAAGGGATGAAGCAGGTGGACCTGCTCGGCGTCTCGGTCGGCGGCAACGTCGCGCTGCGGCTCGCCGTGGAGCGGCCCGAGCTCGCGCGCCGGCTCGTCCTTGCCGGTGCGCTCGTGCGACCGACGAAGGCGCAGCTGCGGATGCAGAAGCTCGCCCTGCGGATCGTCCCGGAGGGGAGGCTCGTGGACGCGGGGGTGTCGCGGGCGCGAATGCTCGCCGTCTTCGACGCGCTGCGTACGCTCGACGCGACGAGCAGCCTGGCTCAGGTGCAGGCGCCGGCGCTCGTCGTGGCGGGGTCCGGTGACCGGCTCGGCCGGGCGGCGGCCGAGGTGTTGGCCCGGGGTCTGCCGAACGCCCGGCTCGAGCTGGTCGCCCGGGGGAGCTCGATGCTCAACGACTCGTCGCCGAAGGAGCTCGCCGCGCTCGCCCACGCCTTCCTCGACCCCACCACATAATCGACAGTGCAGTAGTCCTCATCGACAGTGCAGTAGTCCTCATCGACAGTGCAGCAGTCGTGATCGAGCGTGCACGTCCACCGATTCACCGGCTGTAAGTCAGAGTCTGGCCATCTCGCTTCCCGGTCAACATCCAAGTGTCGCCACCCGATGCCAACTCAACCCCTGGCACCCGTTGGCACCCGTACCTTTGCGTTCTTATCACGAACGTCGGCTGCATTTCAACGGCCGCTGCCCTAGAGATGTCCATGATGCGGATCTACCGTTGAGGGATGGATCTATCACCGAGATGGGGATATGCAAGCACCTCGCATCGAAGGAAAGGGCGTGTCTTCCTTGTCACGTTGTTCCTTCTTTGCCAGCCTCGTGCCCACTTCTTCCTCTGCGGAGGCAGCAGGGCTTTACGAAACCCGCATTTTCGTGGGCTGCAACATCCCTTGGGGTGATCCACCAAGTCCCGTTACGCAAATGTATGGCTACAGTTTCGGTGGTAATGGCTGGGGTTTTCAGGGCCAAGTGGACCCATACACGGATATCTATATCGACGGTGACTGGGTAACGAGGGCGGATGAGAGCTTCAACGTCACGTCTAGCACTTGGACTTCCAACACATGGACGGGCTGCAGCCAAGTTTCACGACTGTCAAACTCGAATCAAGGCTCTACCAGCACAACGGTGATGGAACGCTCCTCGGCGAGACCTGGGCTACGTGCTCTCCGTATGAGACCAAGCCCGTTCCGAACATTCGAAAATGAGGGACGACCGCATGGGACGTTTCGCTCTACTCATCTGGTTCGTCGGACCATCTGAAGGGCGTCCCGAGCCTGATGATGCACGACTCGATGAGTGGGGCCGCGCTATCTCCGATGCGCTACTGCGAGCCTGGAAACCGGGCTATTCTGCGGCATTCCTCCCTCGGCCCGGCGATGCGATATCTTCTCGAACGGTCGGCGAGGCTGTCACCAGCCACATGACGAGGCCAATGGTGGTCTCGGCCGTGCTGCACAGCCCAGTGCTAGGCGGGGATGAATCTCACGATCAGGGACGGCCAGTAGTGTTCGTGGAGATTCGTCAAGAGATCGAGCGAGTGGATCCGAATCTTGTCAGCGCTCTGATGAAAGGCGGTTGGCACGTACTGTAGTGGCGCCGCAAGGTGATCTTTCGGCGTGGGCCGAGGTCGAGTTGTCACTCACTCAGGCCGCCCACGAGAAGCCCAGGAGCGCCACGACTCGACCCCCACCCGGACGAAGGGCCCTGACAGCGAAACCTCTTGGTACTGCGAGTACTTCGACACGAGAGCGGTGATGGCTTCCTCGACATCGCGGCGGTCCGACACGACGCGCGCGCGGCCATCGGCCCGGACCCACCAGAGCCGGGACCAGTCCTCGTCGTACTCGTCCACGAGCAGGCTGACTCGAGGCTCGGCGGCGATGTTGGTCAGGCGCTGGAGCGCTACCGTCGACTTCGGCTTGGCGTCGACTCCCGTCCAGACGACCTCGTCGACGAGCGCGAACACGATCGGCACGACGTGCGGCGAACCGTCGGGCCGCACCGTTGCGAGCCGTGCGACCGGAGCCGCCGCGAAGCGCTCCCGATCCCGGTCCTCGAGGGAGAGGGGCATGGAACCAGGCTACGTGTGCGCCGGCCTCAGTCAGGAGTGGCGCACGCGCTTGCCCGCCCGGCCCGGGTCATCACCCGGCCGCTTCGGCACGGGTGGGTTCGTGTGGAGCACGCCGTAGAGATATGCGGAGTCGGTTCGCGCAGGGTTGACGGCCGCGGCGCGGACATGCGCCGCCGCGTCTGTGTAGGCATGCCACGCGTTGGTGTAGGCGAGGGCTGCTGGGACGTCGGGCTGTGCGTGATGTGCGCCGTAGGCGCCGCTTCGGTAGGCCCCGAAACCGAGTGCCTCGACCCGGCCGGCAGGTGACGCGCCCTGCAGGTTGACGAGGCTGGCCTGGGCGTGGGCGGCACCGTTCCAGTAGTCGGTGTGCGCGGCGGTCGTCGCCACGACCGGCCCGCCAGGAGCCACCGCACTCGTCGGCGCCTGGGCTTCCCCCTGCCAGTAGTCCGTGGCACCCTCGAGCGCTGCGGGTTCGTTCGAGGCAAGGGCGGTCCCGGCCGGGTGTGCAAGGGCGTGCGACAGCCCGGTCCGGTAGTCGGCTGCGCCGGCGGCCTCGGCCGAGCTGGTCCCGGCGTAGGCCGCGCCGGCCGGGTTCGCGCGGGCGAAGTCGACCCCCTGCCAGTACTCCGTGCACGCCTGGCTGCGGGCCGCGCTGCCGGCGGCCGGGGCCACGCCACGCGCCGAGGCCCGGGCATGGGCCACCCCGGCGACGAAGTCGCCGTGCCCGAGCGCGTTGGCCGTCTCCGGCGGGGTCAGGGAGGTCAGGGCCGCCCGAGCCGTGGCCATCCCGGCGAGGTAGCCCGCGTGCCCACCGGACGCGACGCTCTGCTGCAGCCCGCCGGTCGGTGCCGCCTGCCCACCCTGGGCCAGCGCCGACCCGTGCGCGTGCAGGAAGCCGCTGATGAACCCGCCGTCGCTGCGTGCCGGCTGACCCGGGATCAGCGCCGCACCGGCCAGCAGCCCGGCCGTGGTGTCCTGCCAGCCGCCGGTGTGCGCCGACCGGGTCGCGTCGGCCGCGGTGCCGGCCTTGGCCGCGTCGACCCCGGCCCGGTAGTCGGTGAACCCTTCGTCGCTGCCTCCGGCGGCCGGGGCCGGCCCGGTCAGCGACGCGAGGTCTCGGTGTGCCTGGTCGGCGCCGGCCCGGTAGTCGGCTGCGCCGGCGGCCTCGGCGGAGCTGGTCCCGGCATAGGCGGTGCCGGCCGGGTTCGCGCGGGCGAAGTCGACCCCCTGCCAGTACTCCGTGCACGCC
>NZ_JAKDLO010000182.1 GCF_030452765.1 Intrasporangium sp. | reverse complement strand
CTGTCGATCAGGATTGCTGCACTGTCGATGAGGAGAACTGCACTGTCGATCAGGATTGCTGCACTGTCGATGAGGAGAACTGCACTGTCGATCAGGATTGCTGCACTGTCGATGAGGAGAACTGCACTGTCGATCAGGAGAAGTGCACTCTCGATGAGGAGAGGCGCACTCTCGATCAGGCGGTGCGGGGCGCGAAGAACTCGATCGGGATGCCGTCCGGGTCGCGGCAGGTCGCGACGTTCGCCGGCTCGGCACTGATCGTGCTGTGCGGCACGCCGGCGTCGTCGAGCCGGACGAGCCAGGCCTGCACCTCGGCCCGGTCGGTGCAGGCGATCGACACGTGGTCGAGACCGACCCGGGTCTCGTCGAACCGGTCACCCTCCGGTGTGCGCTCGTGGGCCTGCAGGCCCAGGACGACGCCGGGGCCCGCCAGCATGAGGGTGCGCCGCCAGCCGGGGCCGGTCATGTCGGGGCCGCGTCGCATCCCCAGGGACCGCTCGTACCAGGCCACACTCGTCTCGACATCGGTCACGGTCAGGGTCACATGGCTGAACGCGTCAATCGTTGGCATACGTCCATCTTGACCCCTTGCGCCAAACCGGCGGATGCCGGTCCCTGACATTCCCTCCTCTGCCAGGGACTGGCACCGGATTACACCTTGCCAGCCCGTCGACGCCGGCAGCATCGGCCGTGGAGGGGTTGCGGACCCCATCCTCCGGCCGAGGCCCGAGCACGGGCCGATCGAGCGGGTCCCGGTGGCGGCGACGCTGCCGGGCGGGGAGGATGGGGCCCATGAGTCAGGGGAGCGGGTGAGCCCGCGATGACCTCGATGCTGTCCGAGGCGGCGCTGCGAGCCCTGCGCCATGCCGACCAGCTCATCCAGGAGGCCGACCGCGGCGACGTGTTCGCGGTGTACGACACGTGCCGGGCCACCCTCGGGTCGATCGCGGCCCTCGACGACTTCTACGTCGCCCTCATCAACGAGGCCGACCGGCGGATCTCGTACCCGTACCTGTTCTCGAACGGCCGGTACGAGGAGGGCGGGACGGTCACCTACGCGCCCAACGGCCTGACGGCGTGGGTCATCGCGAGTCGGCGACCCTACCGCTACGCGGACGACGAGGGGGCCTTGCTGAACCGCGGGTACCGCTTCGGCGACGGCGAGCCGTCGGCCGACACGGTCGTCGTCCCATTGCTCGGTTCCGGGGACGGTGCGGTCATCGGGCTGATGAGCGCCCTGTCGGACACCGCGGACGCCTTCACGGACGAGACGGTCCGGGCCATGGAGTGGCTCGCGGGACTGGTCGTCGATCGGCTCCGCGCGAACCATCCCACCCGCGGCCTCAACCTGCCGCTCGTCTACCCCGAGCTCGACGACGCCGGCCGCTCCGGCACGCTGATGGCGCTCAACACCGCCGGTAACGCCCTGACCAGGATGGCGCAGGAGCTGACCGCACTCGCCGAGGCGGCAACGGACGAGCACCTCGCCGAGCGGCTCGCCGAGCTGTCGCGTCGCTGCTTCGGCGTCCAGGCCCAGCTCGTGACCAGGCTCGGCCCGAAGCACGACGCACCGGTCGACCCACTCCAAGGCCTCTCCCCCCGGGAGCGCGCCGTCGCCGAGCTGGTGACCGGGCCCGACGGCGACCCCGGCAACGCCGGCATTGCCGCGGCCCTCGGGATCAGTCCGGCGACGGTGAAGACGCACATGTCATCGCTGCTCGACAAGCTCGGCCTCGAGCATCGCAGCGAGCTGCGCTGGGTCGTGGGTCACGCTCGGCGCCACTGACCCCTCGGTGCGGACCGTGGTCAGCCTCGCCCGAAGAGACGGGCCAGCAGGCCGCCGCCCGCGGTCGCAGCCGGCGCGGCCTCCTTCTCGTGTCCCCGGCAGCGTTGGCTGCTCGGGACATTCCGCATCACCTGGTCGACGTGCTGGCCGCACCCGGCCCACGTCGTCTTGCCACAGGTCCGGCACGTGACGGCACGGCACATCACGGTCTCCTTCTCGGTCTGGGATGCCGAGGCCTCGAGGCCTCCGCATCAGGACAGTATACCCATAGGGGTATGACTTGATCGGTCGTCGACAGCAGCCCTCGCTAAGCGCCCGGCGCCCATCGCGGGGCCCGGACGGGTAGCACCGGCCGGGCCGGCGCTCCGGCCCGACCGCGGAATGGACGAGCCTCTGCCTGCGTTGGACCGGATACCCCCAAGGGTATAAGATCATGACATCCGTGCTGAAGGAGAAGCAATGACCACCCGAAAGCTGACGAGCGCCGACTTCGAGGCGACCATCACGAGCAACGACATCGTCCTTGTCGACTTCTGGGCCTCGTGGTGCGGCCCGTGCCGGATGTTCGCGCCGGTGTACGAGGCCGCCTCCGAGCAGCACCAGGACGTCGTCTTCGGCAAGGTCGACACCGAGGCCGAGCAGGCCCTCGCCGGTGCCGCCCACATCAGCTCGATCCCGACGTTGATGGCCTTCCGCGACGGGATCCTCGTCTTCAGCCAGCCCGGCGCGCTGCCGGCCGCCGCCCTCGAGCAGGTCATCAGCGGCGTGCGCGGGCTCGACATGGACGAGGTGCGCCGCCAGCTCGCCGAGCAGCAGCCGGCGACGACGACCGCCTGAGGAGGCCGTGATGGGCTACGCACTGAGCGCAACCGTCGACCTGGGCTTCGAGCAGACCCTCGCCGCGACCCGCGAGCACCTGGCCGCCGAGGGTTTCGGCGTGCTGAGCGAGATCGACATCGCCGCCACCCTCAAGGCCAAGCTCGACGTCGACCTGCCGCCGCAGGTGATCCTCGGAGCCTGCCGGCCCCCACTCGCGCACACCGCGCTCCAGGCCGAGCCCTCGATCGGGCTGCTGCTGCCGTGCAACGTCGTCGTGCGCAGCCTCGATGCCGAGCGCACCCTCGTCGAGGCCATGGACCCCGGGGTCATGGTCCAGCTGACCGCCAACCCAGCCCTCGAGGGCGTCGCAGCCGAAGCCGGCGAGCGCCTCGAGCGCGCCCTGTCGACCCTGGCGCAGGAGTAGACCCGGCGCCAGCCGCGGTTCTGGGGGAAGACCGTGGGAAGCCCGCCTGAGCGCGGGCGCGGGGTGAGCGGCATACGATCGTATGCCGCTCATCCTCTTTCCAGCGGCACGAACCCTCAGGCGGTGGTGGCCTGCGCGCGCGCCGCCCAGGCACCGTAACCGCCGAGGAGGTCGCTGACGTCGGCGAAGCCGCGCGCCCGTAGGAAGCTCGCACCGACGCTGCTGCGCCACCCACCTGCGCAGTAGAGCAGCACCGGCCGGGCGGGGTCGAGCTCGTCGGCGCGTGCGACGAGCTCGGCGAGCGGGATGTGCCGGGCACCCGGGAGCATGCCCGCCTCGAGCTCGCCCGCGTTGCGGATGTCGACGAGCTGGATGGCCGGCGAGGCCACGGCGTCGAGGGCCTGGCCGGCGGTGAGCCGGCTCGCGGGCACGACCTCGTCCTGGTGCTCGACCAGGTAGTCCTCGGGGTTGGCGACGTAGCCGAGGACGTTGTCGAAGCCGATCCGGGCGAACCGCGTCGCGACCTGCTGCTCCTGGCCCTCGGGCGCCATGATCACGACCCGCTGGTCCGGCGTCAGCACGGTGCCGACCGTCTCGGCGAGCCGGCCGTCCCACGGGACGTTGAGCGCGCCACGCAGGTGGCCCGCGGCGAACTCCTGCTGGTCGCGGGCGTCGTGCAGGACCCCGCCGTCGGCGAGCGCCGCGTCGACCTGCTCGCCGGTCAGGGCCGGGACGGTGGCGTCGGCGTCGCGCACCGTGCGCTCGTGCTTGTTCAGGGTGGCGTTGTAGACGAAGTAGGCGGGGGCCGGTGGCTGTCCCGCCGTGACGACCTCGACGAACTCGGCCTCCGACATCGGCTGGCAGGCGTAGTTGAAGGTGCGCTGTTCGCCGATCGTCGACTGTCGCTCGGTCGAGAGGTTCTTGCCGCACGCCGAGCCGGCGCCGTGGGCCGGGAAGACCCGGACGGCGTCGGGCAGCGCCATGAGCTTGTGCTGGACCGAGTCGTAGAGCATCCGGCCGAGCTGCTCGGCGGTGACGCCGACGGAGGCGAGCAGGTCGGGTCGGCCCACGTCACCGATGAAGAGGGCGTCGCCGGTCAGGACTCCGTAGGCGACCTGGTCGTCGGGATGCTCGAAGACGAGGACGCTGATCGACTCGGGCGTGTGGCCGGGGGTCGCCATGACCTGCAGGGTGACCTCGCCGAGGCTGATCCGCTCGCCGTCGACCAGGGAGCGGACCTCGAACTCGGGCTTCGCCGCCTCGCCGTAGCCGATCCAGGCGCCGGTCGCGCGCGCGAGCTCGAGGTGGCCGGACACGAAGTCGGCGTGGAAGTGGGTGTTGACGACCCCGACGATGCTCAGGCCGTGCGCCTGCGCGTCGTCGAGGTACTCGGCGACGTCGCGCCGAGGGTCGACGACGACGGCCTGGCCTGTGCTCGGGTCGCCAATGAGGTAGGACGCCTGCGAGAGACAGTCGAGGTAGTACTGCGTGAAGATCATGGGGTCCTCCGGATGCCGAGCTCGATTCGAGGCTATCGCTGGCGATGCATACCCCTCAGGGTGTGGCCTGAACACGATGATACCCTCTGGGGTATGCAGAGTTGGTCCCGACGCCGGATCGGCTCGGGCCTGCTCGTGGTGGCCGGACTCGGGATCGTCGTGCTTGCCCGCACCGGCTGGGACCCCTGGGTGGCCCCGGTGTGGGCCGCCACGTCTCTCGTCTCCATGGGCCTGGCGGGTATGGCGCTGTCGACCTACCTCCCCGGGGCCGGGCAGGGGGCGCGGCTCGAGGCGGGATGCGGGTCCTGCACCCTGGCCGGCGGCCTCATGGCGCTCGCGGCGATCTGGCTGCTCGCCTCGGAGGCCCTGAGCACGGGCAACGCCCTGCTCGGGCTCGCCCTGGCCGGCGCGGCGCTGGCGCACCGGCTGACCCAGCCGACCTCGTGTGCGCCGGTCGCCTCGACAAGCCGACCCGATGATTGGCGCCACCCCGACGAGCACCGCCCGGGGGCACTCACCGCGGTGAGCGGCATACCGGAGGTTGGGGCGGATGGGACCGGCGCCGGGGACCGTCGTGCGTGACCTCTGCTCGCTTCGGCGGCTGCTCGTGGCAGCAGCGGGGGCCATCGGGACCGCGCTCGTGGTCGGGGTGCCGACCGTGGTCATCCCCAACCCCCTGTTCGGCCGCGAGCTTCCCGTGACGTGGTGGAGCTACCCCGTGCTGGCCGTCGTGTCGGTGCTGTCCGGGGTGCTGCTGGCGACGTACGTACGCGAGCGTGAGGCCGAGCCGGACGCGGCCGGCGACGACCGGGCACCGCGGCGTGGGCTCGTGGCCGGGATGCTGTCGTTCTTCGCGGTCGGCTGCCCGGTCTGCAACAAGATCGTCCTGCTCGCGCTCGGGACCAGCGGGGCGGTGACCTGGTTCGCTCCGGTGCAACCGTGGCTCGCGGCCGTCTCGATCGGGGGTCTGGTCTGGGCGGTGCGCACCCGGCTCGCGGGCCTGCGTTCGTGTCCGGTGCCGGCCGATGCGCCGGCACCGGCTCAGGGTCCGAGCGGGTAGGTCTGGGCGGCGACGAACTCGTCATGGCTGGCGCGGGTGACCCCACCCTCCGCGATCACCTGGGAGAGGAACCGGCCGCTGTCGCGCACGGTCCGCTGCTGCATCGCATAGTCCAACGCGACCAGTCCGAACCGGGGCCGCTCACCCTGCGCCCACTCCCAGTTGTCGACGAAGCACCAGTGATAGTAACGCTCGAAGGGCAGCCCGCTGCCGGCGATGGCCCGCAGGTGGTCGTGGACGAACCGTGCGCGGAACCCGTCGGCGGCGTCGGCCGTGCCGTTCTCGGTCACCCAGATCGGCCCGGGGTAGCGGCGGTACAGATCTCTGGCGACCTCGACCAGGCCGTCCGGGTAGATCTCCCAGCCCAGATCGTTCACGGGCACCCCGGGGAACGTGCCGTCAGCCAGACCCCGTACGGCGCTGCGGCTGTAGTAGTTGAGCCCGAGGTAGTCGTAGTGCGGGCCGGGCGTCACCTCGGCGGGCTGACGGCCCAGCAGCCGGCTGAACCGACCGCCAAGCATGGCGTCGGCGAGCAGGTCCTGGAACAGGGCTCGGCCCAGGGCGCTCGATGCCCGGTGGAAGGGGTTGCCGGGGTGGAGCGGGGCGAAGACCCGTGCGTGGTGGGCGAACCCGACCCGGGCTTCCGGCTGGAGCTCGTGGATCCGGTGGTAGGCGCGGCAGTGGGCGATCGCCATGTGCCGCAACGTGCTTCGCACCGCGGGCCAGGAGTGCCGGGCCGGGGGCGCCTGGCTGTAGAGGTGAGCCTGGACGGCATACACGTTGGGCTCGTTGATCGTGACCCAGTCGGTGACGAGGTCGCCGAGCGTGCCGACGACCACCTCGGTCAGGCGCAGGAACAGCTCGGGCGAGGCCGGGCTGGTGAACGCCCCGAGGCCCTGGAACCACGACGGGTGCGAGAAGTGGTGCAGCGTGACGAGCGGCACGATGCCGGCCTCGCGGATGGCGCTGAGCTCCTCGCGGTAGTGGGCGAGTGCGGCCTGGTCGACCTCGCCGGGTCGGGGCTCGATCCGGGACCACTCGACCGACATCCGGTAGGTCTGCAGGCCCAGGTCGGCCATCAGCGCGGTGTCCTCGCGCCAGCGCTGCCAGTGGTCGGTCGCCCGCAACGGCGTGGACCCGTCGGCGATGGTGCCCGGCAGGCTGGCCCAGTCGTACCAGTTGTTGTTGCGGTCGCCGCCCTCGATCTGCAGGGCCGCGGTGGCCACGCCGATCAGCAGGTCGCGGGTGCTGAAGAGCAGTGGGCTTGCGGGCATGACCGTCTCGGGCATGGGCACAGTCTGGCCGGTTCTCGGGTCGTAAGGCCAAGTGCGCTCGGCAGGCCGACTGGTTCAGCGGTGCCCCGCCGGTGCGGCTACATACGCGTGCCGCTTGTCGGTCGGTCACCGTCACGCCGACGAGGGCTCGCCGGCGTGCCGGGTCGGTGTGCGTCGATGATCGCTCCGATGAGCGCCCCCGGGGGAATCCCTGCGGATGCGGTCGATCGATCGGTCTTGTCTGCCTGGCTCATGATGACCTCCTCGGTAACGTCACCATGGTTGATCGGACGGTGGGACGGCAGGGACCATGGACCCGGATCCGAGGCTCATCAGTGCTCCGGTGACACCAACTCTTCCGCGATCGGCCCGCCAGTGCCGTGCCAGTGCCGCGCCGGTCACACCCAGGAGAACGGGCAGGATCCCGAGGTCCGAACCTCGGGATCCTGCCCCCCTCCGATGCTCCGATGGGCTGACGCGGCCTATCCCCTATCCCCAGAGGGGAACTGGAGCCGAGTCGCAGAACCACCGGAACCCACCACCCGCCATCTTGTGCGCTCGGCTACTTCCTCCAATAGCCGAGATATCCCCCCGACATGAACGGCGAGTAGTTTGCGGAGGCAATCGGATTGTGCCGCCTGTTGTTCTGGTCGTAGAGCTTGGCGGCGTGCCAAATGGCGATGTGTCCGTTTCCGTCAATCACGCTGGATGTGCTCGGTCCCCATACCAAGATATCGCCGGTCTTGAACGACTTGTTGGTGTGCCACGTGTAGCCCAGCGCCTTCAGTCGCTTACCAGCGATCCCCCCGGAGCGGTAGTCGACTGCATTCCCTCGCCAGGCTCGCGTGCTGATACCCCGAACGCGCAGGAGATACTGGCTCACCAGCGAGACGCACTGACCAGGGTACGTTCCCAGCGCATTGGCCCACACCTTACCCTTGGTCTGAGAGACGAAAGAGTTGATGGATATGGTTGGGCAGAGACCCGTGATGGGGTTGTTGGTGCCAGTGTAGAGGTCGACGTCCGCTGCGTAGTAGCCGTCCGAGGTCTGGTACCAGAGGTTGCTCGTTCCGCCCCATCCTGAGACCATTTGGCCCCACAGGTAGCACTTGAGCACCAACTTCTTCCCAGCCGGATAGGTCCCTTGTTGTCTGAAATTGGCGAGATGGGGCCCGGTCATGCGCTGCGTCGTCACTTTCACGGTTCCGTAACGGGTCGCGGCATTCGCTGTGGGAATCCCGCTCAGGGCCACCGTGACCAGTGCGAAAATCGTCACGAACGTGAGTGCGACCCTCGTTCTGATCGTCCTCGTAGCCCTGATGGTGAGTCGATCGCCTTCTCCTGTCATGCTTCCCTCCGAGTTTGCGGTGCGGTTCCTTCTGTCAGGCTGGTCCAGCAGGTCTAGCTGGACCAACATGGGAGCAGGCCGAAATGTCGCTTGGCCACTTCCCGACGATGTACCCCTGCGGTGATCAACGGCCCCTTCCGTCCGTTGATCCGGTTTCCTCGCAGGGATCGATGCATCAACTCTGCCGCCCCCGCCGAAGTGGTGGCCATACGGAGATAGGGTGATCTTTCCGATTCGTCCGGTGGTTCGGTGAACGGATGGTGAATGGGCCATGGCACCGAAGACAGCGCAAACAGTTGATCCGTTAGCCCGGTCAGGGCCCGGTCAGGGCCGGGTCAGGGCCCGGTCCAATGTCCATGATTTAGGGCTTGAGGGCCTGGAGTCGATGGATCGTGATGGCGT
>NZ_JAKDLO010000181.1 GCF_030452765.1 Intrasporangium sp. | reverse complement strand
CGCGGTGCGGACGATGTCGTGCGGTTTGACGGGTGCGATCCCGGCGTCGGTGCCGGCGACGACGACAGCGCCGCGCTCGACCAGGTCTCGGATGTTCGCGATGACCCTCGGGATGCGGGCCAGGACCTCCGGCGGAAGCGTCACGCTCGGCGGCGGTGGCAACATGCCGATGGTCGCGCCCACGACGATGCCTGCATCGGCCATGGCCTGCCGCAGGTCGGGCCGGTCGTCCACCCCGTCCGCAGCCCAGAAGCTGACGTGTTCCATCCCGTCCACCCCGGCGGCCAGGCAGTCCTCGATCGCGGCGGTGCCATGGGCGTGCGCGGTCACCGCCAGGCCCAGCCGGTGGGCCTCGTGAACGGCCGCGACGAGGACCTCCCGGGCGAACTGTGCGTCCTCCATGCGCGTGCCCGGCGTCAAGGCCCCGCCGCTGGACATCACCTTGACGAGGTCGCAGCCGCGGTCTGCGTGCTCGCGCACCGCGGCTCGGACGGCGTGTGCGCTGTCGGCGACCTGACCGCCCAGGAAGTGACAGTGCCCCAGCGGGGTCGTGATCGGCGGTCCCGCCGCCACGATGGTCGGCAGGTCCGCCCTGCCGCGCAGATCCAGGGACAGGTAGCCGCGGTCGCCCAGGTCACGGACCGTGGTCACGCCGCCGAGCAGCGCGACGCGGGCCGCCGTGACCATCTCGGCGCGGGCGGCGGCGTCGTCTCGGCCCGCGAGTGCGGCCACGGGGTCGAGCGACGCGTCGAAGGCCAGGTGGACGTGGGTGTCGACCAGGCCCGGAAGCAGGGTCGCGCCGCTGAAGTCGACCAGGTGTCGGCGTCCTGCGGCGGGTCGCCGTCGAACACCGCCACGATCCTCTCTCCCTCGACCAGCACACCCGGGCCGCGGCCGACCCAAAACTGGTGACCGTCGAAGAGCCGGGCCCCGCGCAGTGCGAGCCTGCACGGACGCTCGAGCACCGAGCTGTGCTGTGGCAGACAAGCCCCGGGCTCGACGGAGTCGCCAGAGTCAGGGGGCGTCATCGCGAGTCACCCGAGCCGACGTGGCCGTCGTCGCGCGGCGCGACTCTGGCGAAGCGCAGGTCGGCTTCGAGGTCGAGGAACCGTCCGACGACGAACGTCGGGACCTTCATCGCCAGCGGACGCCGGTCCAGCCGGCCGGCCACCCGGACCCGGATCGGGCCATCCGGCCGGGGTCGGGGCTCGTCGACGAGCATGACCGTCAGGTCGACAGGCGCTCGGGCCCCACGCGCGAGGATCACGGCATCCGGCTCCCATCCGGTCGGTGTCTCGCGGGTCGTCTCGACAGCCACCACGACAGCCGGGCAGCCCTCCGCGTCGAGGAACCGTGGCCCGCGCACGTCCCTGTCGCGATGCGCGTTCCCGGTCGCGATCCCTGCGACCGACAGCCTCACCCACGCCTCGGTGATCTCTCCCTCACCCGAGACCACGACCACGCCGTCCTCGATCGGGAACGTGCCATGCACGGTCGAGACGAGCTTGTCGCGAACGTGGAAGCGGGCCACGCTGGCGTCCTTGACCAGCGCCCATCGACCGGAGAGATCGGGTTTGCGCATCGACTCGGTGTCTCGGGCGCGCGGGACGGTGCTCATCGCTCGGCCCCAGTCACCAGGTCGGCGAGCCGGCCGAACACATCGGAGGCGACGTACCGGGCCACCCGGTCCGGGCCGGTCAGCATGGCCGGGTCCTCGCCGGGCAGCAGCTCGGAGGACATGACGAGGCTCTCCAAGGTGTCGAGAGCGGCTGCGTCTCGTGCGAGGACCACGGCGCATTCGGCGCCGTCCGGCCCGACTGCCCGCACGCCGCCGAGCAGGCCGGTGCGCAGGTCCGGGTGGGACTCGATGAGCGGCATCAGCCGTTCGCTCCCGGCCCGGCGCGAGGCCTCGACGGCCTCGTCGCTGCGCGGGCCGTCGAACCAGACGAGCTGTACGTGCATGGTGGGCTCCTGTCGTCGCGCGCCCACGAGCGTGGGCGTCTGAGCCGATCGTGCGCCCGCGCAGAGGTCGGCCGCCTCAGTGCGACTGCCGACTCCCCTACTGAACGTGGTCCCGGAATACTGATTTCGTGATGTCGGTGCCCGGTCGAGACGTCGAGTCGGCGCAGCTTGCCGTCGCCTGCCGTGAGGCGGCAGCCGGCACAGGCCGGCTCGTCCTGCTCACCGGCGAGGCTGGGATCGGCAAGAGTCGGCTCGCCCAGGTCGCGGCCGAGGAGGCGTCCAGTCTGGGGATGGCCGACGCGCGCGGTTGGTGCATGGACGACCCGGCTGCCCCAGCGCTGTGGCCCTGGTGGCGGGTGGCCCGCGACGTCGATGGTCTGGGCGACGCGTTGGCCTCGATCCAGGGCGTGGACGCCGACGACGGGGTGAGGTGGCGGCTCGCCGAGGCAGTCGCCGCCGCACTCGCCCGGCGCGCCTCCGACGCAGGGCTGGCCGTCGTCCTGGAGGACCTGCACTGGGCCGACCCGCTGACGTTGGACCTGCTGCGCCGCCTGTTGCCCGAGATCATCTCGCTGCCCGTCCTCCTCGTGGGGACTGCCAGGCAGGAGGGCCTCGCCCCGGTGCCGATGGGAGCGGTTCTGCCAGACCTGCTGCGAGCCACCAACATCGTCCATGTCCCGGTCCCCGGCCTGACCGCCTCCGCCGTCGCCTCGTGGCTCGCCGAGGAGCCCCGGACCCGCGACTGGGCCTCGCACGCGGACCACCTGGCCCGCCAGACCGGGGGCAACCCCTTCTACATCCGGACGCTGGTCTCGGAGCTGTCGCATCCGGACGCCGACGTCTCAGCCGCCCTCACCGACCGGCCCACCTGGCGTGCGGTGCTCGTGGCGCCATACCGCAAGCTGCCCGGCCCGGCTCGCCAGACGGTGGCCACGGCGGCCGTGATGGGCGAGCGACTCGCGCCCAGGCTGCTGGCCGACGCGCTCGGGCATCCGGTCGAGGAGGTGAGCGAGCATCTCGCCCGAGCCGTCATCTCCGGCATCCTGCACTTCGCCGTCACGGGACTCGCCTTCAACCACGCTCTCGTCCGCGATGCCATCGTCGCCGACCTCGGCCCGGCAGAACGCGCGCGAGCCGATGCCTGTGTCGCTGCCGCGCTCGAACGCACCGGGGACCCGATGATGCTGGGGCCCGCGGCGATCCACTGGTCCCGCGTCGAAGGGCCAGAGGCGGCAGCTCGGTGTCGCGACCTCGCCGCCCGGGCGGCCGCTGCCCAGGCCTTCGCCCCCGTCCGCGGTCTCGAGCTGGCTCGCCTCGCCCTGGAGTCGGCTCGCGCCCTGGACGCGACGGAGGAGGAGCTGGCCGAACGGCTGCTCGTGGCTGCCCGGTTCGAGTGGGCTGGCGGGATGCTCGTGCAGGCGCTCGAGTCCTGTACGTCCGGGCTCGAGCTCGCCGAGGCCGCCGGACGCCCCGACCTGATGGCCGACTTCGCGCTGGTCCCCCAGGGCATCGGGTCCGTCGATATCGCACAGATCGCCGAGGGACTGTGCCGACGCGCGCTGGCCGTGCTGCCCGCTGCCGAGGGCAGCCGACGCGCCAGGCTCCTCGCCTTGTGCGCCGTCGCCGCCGCTGAGGCCGCGGCGTCGCCACAGGACCGCACGGCGCCGGTCAGGGGAGGGCAGACCCCTGCCGACCTCGCCGCCGAGGCCGTTGCTGCCGCTCGGGCCTGCACCGACAGGCAGGCCGAGCTCGAGACCGTCGCGGCCCGCCACTTCGTCCTCAGCTACCCCCAGTCGATCGAGGAGCGCACCCGGCTCGCGGCTCGCGCCGTCGAGCTCGGCGGGTCCTCCAGCACCACCATCGGTGCTCTCTGGGGATACCTGTGGCAGGCCGACCTGGCCTTCCAACGCGGCGAACTGCTCGCCGTTCAGCAAGCGATCGCCGACGTGGAACGGGTCGCCGCCCGTCGCTCCTCCCCCGTCGCCCGCTGGCATACCCTCCGGCTCCGCTCCGCGCTGGGGCTCCTGACCGGACACTTCGACGAGGCGCGCGACCTCGCCCGGCAGGCTCGGAGCCTGGCCGACCGGGTGGGCGACATCTCGATGGTCGGCCTGCACTACGCCTTCCACGTCCAGCTCGGGCTGCTGCGCGGCGACCCCTCGGAGCTCCTGCCGGACACGCTCGAGGCGCTCGGGCACGCTCCACCGCTCCCCTTGGTGCGGGCGAGTGTCCCGGTGAGCCTGGTCATGCAGGGTGACCTTGCTGGGGCGAGAGCCGAGTTCGTGGCGCTGCGCGCCGTCCCACGCCGGATGCCGCTCGGCCCGCGCTGGGCCGGCACCGTCGGGCAGATCGGCGTCGCCGCCGTCCTGCTGGCCGACGCCGAAGTCGCCACCGAGTGCTATCACGTGATGTCGCCCACTTCGCAGTGGTGCGGCGGTGACGGCGGCGGGTCGCCGTTCGCCGCAGGATCCAACGAGTACCAGCTCGGGCTGCTCGCACACACCTTCGGCAACCGTCCCCTCGCCGCCGACCACTTCCGGCGCGGCATCGCCGTCGACGACCGTATCGGCGCCAGGCCGTATGCCGCCCTCGGGCGCCTGGGACTCGCCGAAGCCTTGGCGGACCACAACCTCGGGCAGGCACGTCGTCAGGCACGGGAGGCAGCCGACGAGCTCCGGCGGCTCGACATGCCAGGCCCGTTGGCCCGAGCGTCCGCCCTGTCCGACGCGGCCGACCGCACGCTGCCCCGAGCGACGGCACGACCGGGGGGCCTGACCGAACGGGAGTACGAGGTGGCCCTGCTCGCCGGCCAGGCCATGACCAACCGGCAGATCGCCGACCGGCTCTTCCTGTCCGTGCGCACGGTGGAGTCCCACGTCCGCAGTGCTCTCACCAAGCTCGACCTGACGAGCCGGACCCAGCTCGCCCTCTGGTTGCGCGACCACGAGACCTGAGCCCGGATCGGCCCGAGCCGCAATGCGCTAAAGGTCCTCGAAGAGCAGGGAACCGATCCGGGCTGCAAGGTCGACAGTAGAGGTGTGACATCGTCCGACGGCTCCGACGACCGGGTTCTCCTGCAGGCCCTGGCCGGCGGGGACCTCGGCGCCCTGCGGCAGCTCTACGAGCAGCATGCGCCGTGGCTGTCGGTCCGCCTGACCCGCCGTTGCAACGACCCGGAGGTCGTGGCCGACGTCCTGCAGGACACGTTCGTGGCCGTCTGGCGCAGCGCGGGGCAGTACCGCGGGTCCGGCGACGTCGGCGCATGGGTCTGGGGCATCGCGGTTCGCCGACTGGTCAGCCGGCTGCGCACGCGGCGCGGCTTCGTCATCCTGCGCGCGTCGGCGGCCTCGTCGCTGGCGCTCGAGGACGAGGTGCTGGCTGGTGTGGAGTACGGCGACCTCGGTGCCGCGATGGCAGCGCTGTCCCCCGACCTTCGGGCCGTCATCCAGGCCACCGTCCTGGACGGGCTCGATGAGCTCCGCTCCCGCCGGGACGTGGGACCCGACGTTGCGATGCCGCCCGGACGCGGTGCGCAGCGTCGTCAGCGCGGTCGCGTCGGGACCATCGGCCAGCCAGACCTCGCCGTGGTGGTACCTGGCCTGGCTCGTCACCCTCTGTGCGCTCGCGGCCATCGCCGCGCTGCTCAAGGGATCGGAAGGCTCGACCCGGCGCCGGCTCGGCCGGCTCGGCGCGGCCATGCTCGCCGCCTCCGTGCTCACCTATGGGCTCGCGGCGGCCGGAGGCAACAGCCACTCCGTGCGCACCTACCCCGACGGCCACAGCGTGGTCCTCATCCCATGATGAGCACGCACACCCGCACGGTCGCCGCGGCACTGCCGTGGCGACCGGTGGTGTCCCTGACCGGGGCCGGGCTGGCGTTGCTCGCCGTCGTGGCCGCGTGGCCCACCAGTGGCGTCTCCCGGCTCGCCCTCATCCTCGGGATCGGCGTCCTCGCGGCAGGCACCGCCTATCTGCTCGACGAGGCAGCCGCCGAGGCGGTGGCCGCGACCCCACCTCGCTGCGCAGGCGCGTCAGCACCGGGCTGCTCTGCGCGGCAGCCGTGTTCGCCGTGGGCTTTGCTGGTCTCGTCGTGATCGCGCAACGCAGCGACATGGGCGCACGGCTCGGCGTCGCGGCGCCTCTGTCCGGCTGCATCCTTGTCGCGCTCGCGATCTCCGCGGCCCTGCGGCGACGCCTCGCGGAGCCAGGCGAGCTCGTCGCGGGTTCGCTGCTCGCCCTCGTCGTCATCCTGGCCCTCACCCGGGCACTCGACCGCTGGGTCGATCTGTTCCCCAGCGAGGCCACTGCCCGGTGGCCCGGATCCTTCGCCGTCTGGGGGTGCGCGGCGCTGGTCAGCATCGCCACGATCACCCGTGCTACCCGAGACCCTTGGGGCCGAGCCAAGAACAACTGAGCCACAAGCGAACCCAGGTGTATGCCGCTGAGCCGGCTCAACGGCATACATCCCCTGCGCCCGGCATGAACGACGACAACCGCGCATTACCTACAGTATTGACAGTAAGTAATGTCAGGCGTTCAATGGGGACATGCGCGACAGCCGAGTCCTGACCTCGAGGCCCCCTTCGTTGTCCTCGCGGCCGCTGCTGCCCTCGGCAGGCGACATGGCGCTGCTCGTCGGGCGCGAGGAGATCACCGCCGACCTCGAGCGGGCCGTCGACCGGTCGCTCAACGTCCTCGTCGTGGGGGAGCACGGAGCGGGCCGCACCAGCCTGCTGCGGGCGCTCGAGTACCGCCACCGCGGGGACGACCCGACGCTGCCACAGTTCGTCTACGTGCGCGCGGCCGGCCAAGACGACGCCCACCAGATCCTCCTGCGCGTCCTGCAGGCCTGCGCCCGCCCCGAGCCGTACGAGCCCGACCGTGCCGGTCCCGACCGTGCCGATTCGGATCATGCAAGGCCGGCCGCGGATGCCACCGCGGCCCTCGCCCGGCTGGCGGCCCTGCAGCGCCAGCGGCCCATCGTCGTACTGCTCGACGACGTCGCAGCGCGCCCCGGCAACATCCTCTTCGGCGTGCTGCGCGACGAGCTCTGGGAGACGCGGACGACCTGGGTGGTGACCGCCACCCCGTCCGAGTCGACCACCCTGCTCACGCCACCGGCGAACGCCTTCTTCGAGACGATCCTGGCCCTCGCGCCCCTGACGCCCGCCGAGGCGACGGCCCTGCTCGAGCTCCGGCTGCCGGACATCACCCGGGACCGGCTCGGCGCCGTGGCCGGGCACGGGGGCACGCCACGGGAGCTCATCGAGCTCGCCCGGCAGGTGGACTGGGCGGCCCCAGCGCAGGACGCGGCCTTCGACACCGCGCGCCGGGAGTGGGACACGACCCTGGCACGGCTGGGCCGGCCCGCGTCGATGCTCGCCTCAGAGATGCGCACGATGGGTCCGGTCAGTGCCTCCGACGAGGCCCTGCTCGAGCGCATGGGATGGACCCGCCCGCGCGCCCTGCAGGTCCTGGGGGACCTCGCGGCGGCCGGCCTGGCGGTCTTCGCAGACGCGCCACGGACCGGGCCCGGCCGACCCAAGAAGGTCTACCGTCTCAAGACGCTCGCCGAGTGGGCCGCCGCCTCGCGAGACGGCCAGCGAGCCGGCGCATGAGCCGCGAGCGGCTCGCCGCGCTGCACGCCGCGAACGCCTTCGACGCCGCTCCGCTGCGGTCCGTCATGCACCGGCTGCACGTCCCCTTCGACGAGCTCACCGGGACCACCGGGTGCGAGCACCGGCTGCTCACCTCCGTGCAGGCCCGGCACCGAGTGGCCCTGGTGGGGATCAGCGGGTCGGGCAAGACGAGCGTCACCGAGTCCGTCCTGGGTCCGACCGTAGAGGGGCTCGCGCCGATCCCGGTGTCCGTCTCCGTCGAGTCGCCCGACATCGCGACCCATCCAGTGGCCTTCGCCGGCCACGTCGTCGCTCTCGTGCGCCGGTGGGTGAGCGCGGGACTACCCCGGGAGGCAGGCCGGGTCGCGCGGTTGCGCGACCGGCCGGGTGCCACCAGTCAACGGTTCACCATCGCGCCGAGCTGGCTCGGGGCAAAGCTCGAGCTCGGCACGGAGCTGCGGCAGGCCACGGCCGACGAGCCGGTCTCGAGCGGGGAGCGGCTCGAGCAGGCGGCGCAGCTGCTCGCGATCATCGAGGCGCACGACCTGCTCCCCGTGCTCGTGCTGGACGACACCGACCGGTGGCTCAACCTCTCGTGGCAACCGGACAGCGAGGCGGCCCGAGCGGCGTTCTTCGGCCGCGTGGTACGCGTGCTCGCGGAGGACTTGGCGACCGCGGCGATCGTCGCGGTCCACCCCACCTACCTGCGCGACCCCAACTACCGGGCCGCCGCCGGGTTCCTCGACACGACGATCCGCATCCCGGCACTGGCCGGCCCAGCCGCGGTGCACCGGGTCCTGGCCCGGCGCGCCGGGCTCGCCCTGGACGAGCCGGAGGACGCGGCCCTGTCGGGCCTGCTCGACCCGGGCGCCGTGGCGCTGTTGTTCGAGCAGTACCGCGCGGTCCCCGACCTGCGGCAGCGCATCCTGCAGGTGATGCACGTCGCCCTCACCCTCGCCGTGGACGAGCGGGCCGAGGTGATAAGGGAGGGCCACGTGCGCGCTGCCCTGACCGAGACAGTCATCGACCCGGACTGAGATCC
>NZ_JAKDLO010000041.1 GCF_030452765.1 Intrasporangium sp. | reverse complement strand
GTGCACTCTCGATCCGACGAAGTGCACTCTCGATCCGACGAAGTGCACTCTCGATGGGGAAAACTGCGCGCTCGATCAGGGGGAGGCGTCGCCCTCCTCGTCACGACGAGCGAGGGCATCGGACAGTTCGTCGATGATGAGCAGGTCCCCGCGGACGTTGCCGTGCCGATAGGCCGAACGTCCCACGAGCTGTGCGGTGACGGGCGAGGTGAAGAACTGGGTGGCACCGACGAAGACGAGCGTCGTCACGGCCGCCCAGGTCCGGATCGTGAGGGCCAGACCCACGAGGACGAGGATGAGCCCGAGTGTCTGCGGCTTGGTCGCCGCGTGCAGCCGCGAGAGAGTGTCGGGGAAGCGGACGAGCCCGATGGCCCCGGCCAGGCACATGAAGGCGCCGAGGAGCAGGCACAGGCCGCCCGCCAGGTCGAGGATCGCCGTCCAGCTCATCGCGCCTCCCGGTCAGAGTCGTGGGACATGAAGCGCGCGATGGCCACCCCGCCGACGAAGCTGACGATGCCGAGCACCATGAGCAGGGGCAGACTCGTTGCACGTCGGTGCCATGCAGCCTCCATCCCGACACCCGAGATGACGATGACGAGCAGGATGTCGGTCGCGATCAGACGGTCGAGGTTGGTCGGTCCTCGGAAGACCCGATAGAGGACGAGGGCCGCGGCGGCGGCGAGCATGAGCATCCCGGCGATCGTGAAAGTTGTCGTCATGCACCCCCCTTCCCGTGCTTGCGGCGCTGCAGGTCGGCGATCTCCTGATCGGAGCCGAGGGCACGCACGACGCGCTCCTCGACCCGGTACACGTGGGCGCGTCCCTCTTCTATGGCCCCGGGGCGCCCCACGTCGAGCAGGTGCAGGTAGAGCGTAGAGGTCGACCGTCTGGCGTCGAGTACGACCGAGCCGGGGACGAGCGCGTTGAGCTCGGCGGTGATCGTCAGGTAGAAGTCGGAGCGGGATCTCAGTGGCACCTCGATCACCGCGTTGCGGGGCTGTCTGGGGCCCAGGGCGAGCCGGGACACCTGGATCGAGGCCGCGACGAGATCGGTGAAGAAGCGCAAGATGAGCCATCCGATCCGCAGCGGCCGCAGACGGCCCGCGAACTCGATCGAGGGCAGGGGGAACGCTAGGGTCACGACCAGACCGATGATGAGGCCGTTGACGATGTTGCCCCACGAGATTCGGTCCCAGAGCAGGAGCCAGGTGACGGCCACGGCCAGGATGGTGCGTGGCTGGAAACCGCCGCGTCGTGGCGGGCTCGCACCTTCAGCGGCGCCCGGATCGGTGCCATCCGGTGACCCGCCGCTCGGCTTGATACGTCTGGGGTGGCTCATTGACGCACTCCGGGGGGTAGGGGTAGGACACTCGTGATGTAGGGGTCGCGCCGCATGAGGTCGGTGGCAGCGCGCTGGGCGTAGGCGAAGAGCGGGCCGGCGACGAGTGCGATGACCAAGCCCACCGCCGTCATCGCTGCCGTCGCGGCTAGCATGACCGGTGGCAAGGCACGACTCGTCGATGGACCCTGCGTACGGGCGAGCGCGGTTGCCGTCGTCGACCCTGCCCCCGCGCCGGGACCCTCGAGCAGCACGGCGTCGTCGCCCAGCACGGCGTCGTCGCCCAGCACGGGGGCCTCGCCCAGCACGGGGGCCTCGGCGGGGCCCGAAGCCTGCCCGGCGAGGTCGGTGTCGGGGATCTCCGGGAAGGGACGCCAGAACGCCTGGTTCCACACCTTGGCCAGCGCGTAGAGCGTCAGCAGGCTCGTGACGATTCCGCCCACGACCAGCGCCCACGACAGTGGTGTGTCGAACTCGACGCCGGCCTGGAACAAGCCGATCTTGCCCAGGAACCCGGACATCGGGGGGATACCGGAGAGGTTCATGGCGGCAGTGAAGAAGAGGATCGAGAGGAGGGGTGAGGCCGCAGCCAGACCAGCGAGCCGGTCGAGGGACGTGGTCCCGGCGAAGCGTTCGACAAGACCCGCGATGAGGAACAACGCCGTCTGGATCGTGATGTGGTGCACGACATAGAAGATCGCGCCGGCCATCCCGTGGGCCGTCGCCAGGGCGATCCCGAAGAGCATGTAGCCGATGTGGCTGACCAGGGTGAACGACAGGATCCGCTTGAGGCCGGACTGAGAGACGGCACCGAGGATGCCGATGACCAGCGTCAGCAGCGCCGCCCACATGAGCAGCCCGTGCAGCGTTGACTGCGGGAACAGCAGGGTCTGCACGCGGATCATGGCGTAGATGCCCACCTTGGTCAGCAGGCCGGCGAAGACGGCGGTGACGGGAGCGGGGGCGGTGGGATAGCTGTCGGGGAGCCAGGCCGAGAGGGGGAACACCGCGGCCTTGATCCCGAACGCCGTGAGCAGGCACAGCTGGAGGACGAGGACGATACCGGGGTCGAGACCGCCGATGCGGATCGCGAGGTGAGCGAGGTTGACCGTGCCGGTCGCGGCGTACGTCGCGGCGATCCCGATCAGGAAGAGGGCGGAAGACAGGAGGCTCACGACGACGTATGTCGTCCCGGCGTGGATCCGCTCGCTGGTCCCTCCCAGCGTGAGGAGTACGTACGAGGCGAAGAGCAGGATCTCGAAGCCCACGAAGAGGTTGAACAGGTCGCCGGCGAGGAAGGCGTTGCTGACGCCGGCTGCGAGGACGAGGTAGGTCGGGTGGAAGATCGTCATCGGCGTGTCCGTCTCGTCGTCCTCATAGCCCTGAGCGATCGAGAAGACGAGCACGACGAGCATGACGACGCCGGACACGAGCAGCATGAGGGCACTGAGCCGGTCGGCGACGAGGGAGATGCCCAGTGGCTCCTTCCACGCCCCGACCCACAGCACCAGGGGACCACGCCGGTCCGCCTCGACGACGAGCACCGCGGCGACCACGACGAGCCCGGTGAGGACCGCGGTGCTCGTGAGTCGCTGAAGGCGGGGCGAGCGCCGGACGGCGAGAGTGAGCGCCGCTCCCAGAAGAGGTAGGAGGACCGGCAACGGGACAAGGTCGGAGACGAGGCCGGGGGTCATGTGTGGTCCTCGGCGAGCTCGTCGGCCGTCGTCGTGGACTCCTCGCCCTCGGCGAAGGTACTCGAGGGCTCGTCGAGGTCGGCGAGCTCCTGGAGCCGGGCGTCCTCGATGTCGTCGGGCACGTTGTCGGTGCCGGAGAGCTGCCAGAGCCGGTACGACAGAGCGAGCAGGAAGCCGATCGTGGCGAGCGAGATGACGATCGCGGTGAGGACCATCGCCTGCGGGAGCGGGTCGCTCACGTCCGTGGCCGGGATACCGGCGAACGGCGGCTCACCCGCCGGGCCGCCGACGACGAGGAAGAGCACGGACACCCCGTTGCCGATCAGGAGGGTGCCGAGCAGGACGCGCACGAGGCTGCGGTCGAGCAGGAGGAAGACCCCTGACGCCACCAGCACCGCTACGACGACGAGAAGCACGGCGTTGGGGGCGAGACTGCTCGAGATGGTCGGGTCGCCGGCGGCTCGGAGGGGACTCTCGAAGGGCCCTGCCGGAGGCGCGAGGGGCAGCGTCAGTCCCATCACGAGCCTGCCCCCATGCTCCGGTCGGCCCGCTCGTGCTGCTCGGCGGCGATCTGCCGGTCGATTCCGGTACCGAGGCTCCGCACGATGTCGAGCATCATGCCGAAGACGATGAGGTAGACCCCGATGTCGAAGAAGGCCGACGTGACGAGGTGCACCTCGCCCCACGGCGGCAGGTTGAAGTCGAGGACGGCGGACTGCAGGATCGTGCCGCCGAACGCCAGCGGCGCCAGGGCCGCCAGCACGACGATGAGCAGACCGACACCGACGACGAGGCCGGCATCGAAAGGAGCCGCCTCGTCGAGCTCGTAGCGACCGCCGGCGAGGTAGCGCACGACGAGGGCCAGCCCCGCGACGAGGCCCCCGGCGAAGCCACCGCCGGGCAGGTTGTGTCCCGAGAACAGCACGTAGAGGGACACCGCGATCATGATGTGGAAGATGAGTCTCGTGACCACCTCGAAGATGACCGAACGGCGCTCGGGGCGCAACGTCCGTCCGCCGCGTAGCCAGGTGCCTCGGTCAGGTTCGGTCGGGGTGAGTGGCTGGGCGCTGGCCATGGAGAGCTGGGTGTTGCGGGTCTTGACGAAGATCAGGCTCGCGACTCCCGTCGCCGCAGCGACGAGGACCGAGACCTCACCGAGGGTGTCCCAGGCACGGATGTCGACGAGGGTCACGTTGACGATGTTCTTGCCGTGCCCGAATGCGTACGCCTCGGTGGGGAAGTCGATCGAGATCGGCGTGTCATGCCGCGCCGCGCTCGCGACGAGCGCGATCGCCCCGACGGCAGCCCCGGAGCCGGCCCCGAGGAGGGTCCTCCAGCGGCGCCGGAAGGACCGATCGTGCCGCTCGAACCGGGTCGGTAGCCGCCGCAGCGCTAGAACGAACACGACGAGGGAGACGGTCTCGACGAGCATCTGGGTGATGGCGAGGTCGGGGGCCCCGTGGATGACGAAGAGGGTCGCGACCCCGTATCCGGTGACGCCGACGAGCATGACCGAGGCGAGTCGCCGGTTCGTCAGCAGGACGAGGACGCCGGCTGCGACGACGACGGCCCCGACGACGGCCTGCGCGGGGGAGTCCCAGAGCCGGACCGTCCCGATCGACCCTCGTGCGATCGACGTGATGCCGGGCAGGGCGATGAAGACGAGCAGGATCGTGGCGAGGTAGAAGGGCAGGGACCCTCGCTGGGTCCGGGCGGTCACCTCGACGGAGCCGACCTCGAGCCACCGCATCAGCCGGGTGTAACCCCGCTCGGTGTCGACGAGCGCGGGCACCGCCGACTGCACCCGGGCGACCCGGTCGCGCCAGACGAACAGTCCGGATCCTGCGGCGATGGCGAGGACCGAAAGGCCCAACGCCGGAGTGAAACCGTGCCACAGGGCGAGGACCTGTGGTGTCGCCCCGACCGTGAGCTGGCGCGAGTAGGGAACCAGCCACGCGTGCTCGAGCGGAGCGAGCAGACCGACGAGCAGCGACCCCACGCCGAGCAGGAGCGGGGCAAGGATGAACCCGGGGTGCGGCGCGTGGATGGGCGTGAGCGGCATACCCGACTTCGTTGCGAAGGCACCCCAGAGGAACCGCGCCGTGTAGGCGACGGTCAGAACCGTCCCTGCGAGCAGGGCCACCGTCAGCAGCCATCCCCAGGCTGCGGCCAACGGCACGCCGTCGGTGGCCGTCTCGAGCCCTGCCGTGATCGCGGCCTCCTTCGCCACGAAGCCGGCGAGTGGGGGGATGCCGGCCATGGAGCATCCCGCGAGCACGGCCGGGACGGCCAGCGGCAGCATCCGGCGACCCACGCCGGAGAGCTCGCGCAGGTCACGGGTGCCGGTCGAGTGGTCGATGACTCCGACGGTGAGGAACATGGTCGACTTGAACAGCCCGTGGGACACGACGAGGGCGAGAGCGGCGAGGGCGCCCTCCTGCGTGCCGAGCCCCGCGAACGCGACCATGAAGCCGAGCTGGCTGACCGTGCCGTAGGCGAGCAGAAGCTTGATGTCGTGCTGCCGCAGGGCCCGCCACCCCCCGACGATCATCGTGGCGAGGCCGAGGCCGATCGTCAGCGCGTACCAGGCCGGCGCTCCGGCGAAGGCGGGTGCGAGCAGCGCGACGAGGTAGACGCCCGCCTTGACCATCGCCGCGGCGTGCAGGTAGGCGCTGACGGGCGTCGGTGCCGCCATCGCACCCGGCAACCAGAAGTGGAAGGGGATCAGCGCCGACTTGCTGAGCGCCCCGACGAGCAGCAGCACCACGGCACCGACCGTGACGGCGTCGAGCGGCGGCGGGTCGGCGACCACTTCGCTGATCCGGTAGCTGTGCCGCACGCCGAGGGCGATGATGCCCACGAGCATGGCGAGCCCGCCGACCGTCGTCACGATCAGGGCCTGCATGGCCGAGCGGCGGTTCGTCAGGCTCGCGGGGTTGTGCCCGACCAGCAGGTAGGAGAAGACCGTCGTCAGCTCCCAGAAGACGTAGAGGATCAGGAAGTTGTCGGTCACGACGAGTCCGAGCATCGCACCGGCGAACGCGGTGAAGACCGCCGTGAAGCGCCAGAGGGCCGGGTCGCCCCGCTCGAAGTACCAGCGGCAGTAGAACAGGACGAGGGCCCCGACACCGGTGACGAGCAGCCCGAGCACCCAGGAGAGGGTGGTGAGCCGGAAGTCGAGGTCGAGGCCGAGGCCCGGCACCCAGGTGACCCGCTGCTCGGGGCCGTGCCCGGAGCGGACCTCGCCGGCGACGGAGACGAGCCATCCGAACGCGACCGCGGGCGCGAGCGCGACGACGAAGAAGGCGGTCCGGCCCAGCAACCTGACGAGCAGGGGTGCCAACGTCGCGGCCACAAGGTGCACGAGCAACAACTGCACCACGGGCGGGCCCCTCGGTCCTCGGCTCGGTCAGGTTCGTGCGACAGTCTAAGGGCCGATCCGCGGGGAGCAGGCAGTCCGCCGAGGGCCGGACGGTTGGAACGCCGGCGGTGACCTACGCTTGTGGCGTGTCTGCCGGCCCCGTTCGACCTCGCTGGATCGGGCTGCTCCTGATCCTGGCCGTGGTCGTGACCGCCTGCACACTGCTCGGGCTGTGGCAGCTCGGCGTGGCCCAGGACAGGGGCCGTGCCGAGGCGGTCGCCGCCGCCGCGAGCCTCGAGCGTGAGCCGCTCGAGCAGGTGACCGCGCCGCATTCCGCGTTCGAGGCCGACTTCTCGAACCGCCCGGTCTCCGCGACGGGCACGTATGACGCCGACGACCAGATCCTCGTCGTCGACCGCCGCTTGGACGGCCGGGCCGGTTCGTGGGTCGTCACGCCGTTGCAGACCCCGCAGGGCACGGTCGCCGTGCTGCGAGGTTTCGTCGACGGGACGCCGGCGAGGCTTCCCGAGCCGCCGGCCGGCAGAGTCACGGTCCTCGGTACGCTCGGTCCGGGTGAGTCCCCCCGGACGGACGCCAGTGCGCTGCCGGAGCCGCAGCGGCACGCCATCGACCTCGCCGCGCTCGTCAACGAGTGGCCCGGCCGGCTCTACAACGTCGTCCTGCTCGCCTCGAGCGAGTCGGTGGGCGGCACGGCACTCGACCCGGCAGCCGCCGGGCTGGCCCGCGTGCCGCCACCCGACCTGCCGTCGCACCTGAACCTGCGGAGCGCCGCCTACGCCATCCAGTGGTGGGTCTTCGGGCTCTTCGCCATCTGGATGTTTGCCAAGATCATCAGAGCCGAGTGGCTGGCGCAGCGCCAGCCGGTTGCACCGAAGGAAGAAGCCCACGCGTGAGCACCCACCCCACCCACATGGCCAAGTCGAAGCAGATCCGCTCCGCGCTGTCGGCCTACCGCGTCATGGCCATCGTCGCCGGTATCGCCCTGTTCATCCTCATCACCGAGATGGTGATGAAGTACGGCTTCGGCATGGACAACTTCCTCACGCGCAACTGGAGCTACATCCACGGTTTCATCTACATGGGCTATGCTGCGTCGGTCGCCAACCTCGGCCTCAAGAGCGCGTGGGGCCTCAGACGGATCGTCCTGCACCTGCTCGCCGGGTTCGTGCCCGTCCTGCCATGGGTCGCCGAGCACCGGGTCAACCAGGAGACGACCGCTCTGCTGCAAGGGGCCCACCTCGCCGGCGACCCGGCCACGGCGCAGGACGGCCAGCCCGCCTGACGTCTCGAGGCCGCATCACCGCGTGGGTATGCCGCCCACCGCGGGACCGCGCGGGGCCGCGGTCCCAGCTGGGCGGCATACCGGATGGCACGGACGCGCGGCTAGGCTTCGTTCGTGAGCGAGACCCCCGCTGACCTGCAGCGTCACCCCGTGCTCGTCGTCGACTTCGGCGCCCAGTACGCCCAGCTGATCGCCCGGCGCGTGCGTGAGGCGCGGGTCTACAGCGAGGTCGTGCCGCACTCGATGCCGGTCCGGGAGCTGCTCGCCAAGGAGCCCGCCGCCGTCATCCTCTCCGGTGGGCCGAGCTCGGTCTACGAGGAGGGGGCGCCACGGCTCGACGCTGCGCTGCTGGAGGCGGGCGTGCCGGTCTTCGGGATGTGCTACGGCTTCCAGTCGATGGCGCAGGCGCTCGGTGGAACGGTGGCCCGGACGGGTGCGCGCGAGTACGGCAAGACCGGCGCGACGCTCGCCACCACCGGGTCCACCCTCTTCGAGGGGCAGCCGCCCAGCCAGATCGTCTGGATGTCGCACGGCGACTCGGTCACCGCCGCACCCGAGGGTGCCCGAGTGACCGCGTCGACGGCCGGCACGCCCGTCGCGGCGATCGAGGACGACGCCCGGCGCCTCTACGGCGTGCAGTGGCATCCCGAGGTGCTGCACTCCGAGCAGGGACAACGGGTGCTCGAGAACTTCCTGCACAAGGGCGCCGGGATCGAACCGTCGTGGACCCCCGGCAACGTCGTCGCCGACCTGGTCGCAGGCGTCCGCGGGCAGGTCGGTCCGGACCGCGTGCTCTGTGCCCTCTCCGGCGGTGTCGACTCCTCCGTCGCGGCCGCTCTCGTCCAGCGCGCCGTCGGCGACCAGCTGACCTGCGTCTTCGTCGACCACGGGCTGCTGCGTGAGGGCGAGGCCGAGCAGGTCGAGAAGGACTTCGTCGCCGCGACCGGTGTCGACCTGCTCGTCGTGGACGCCAAGGAGCGGTTCCTCTCGGCGCTCGCCGGCGTGACCGACCCGGAGAGCAAGCGCAAGGTCATCGGTGAGCAGTTCATCCGGGTCTTCGAACAGGCGGCCCGTGACGTCGTCTCGCGCGGGCATCGTGGCGACGGCGATGCGGAACACCCGGTCAAGTGGCTCGTCCAGGGCACGCTCTACCCCGACGTCGTCGAGTCCGGCGGCGGCGACGGCGCAGCCAACATCAAGAGCCACCACAACGTCGGTGGGCTGCCCGAGGACCTGCGGTTCGGGCTCGTCGAGCCGCTCCGGACCCTCTTCAAGGACGAGGTCCGCCAGGTCGGCCTCGAGCTCGGCGTGCCCGAGGCGATCGTGTGGCGCCAGCCCTTCCCCGGGCCGGGCCTCGGCATCCGGATCATCGGCTCGGTCGACGCTGAGCGCCTCGCGATCCTGCGCCGCGCCGACGCGATCGCCCGCGACGAGCTGACCAGCGCCGGTCTCGACCGGGAGATCTGGCAGTGCCCGGTCGTGCTGCTCGCCGACGTGCGTTCCGTGGGCGTCCAGGGGGACGGGCGCACCTACGGCCACCCGGTCGTGCTGCGCCCGGTGGCGTCCGAGGACGCGATGACCGCAGACTGGGCCCGGGTCCCGTACGACGTGCTGGCCCGCATCTCGACCCGCATCACCAACGAGGTGCCCGAGGTCAACCGGGTCGTGCTCGACGTGACGAGCAAGCCCCCGGGCACCATCGAGTGGGAGTGACCTCCCCTCCATCCCTGTTCCCACGCTCAACATCGAGAGTGCACTCCCCCTCGACATCGAGAGTGCAGTTCTGGTGATCGAGAGTGCGCTCCCCCTCGACATCGAGAGTGCAGTTCTGGTGATCGAGAGTGCGCTCCCCCTCAACATCGAGAGTGCAGTTCTGGTGATCGAGAGTGCAGTCCTTCCCATCCTCGATCAGAACTACAGCACTCTCGATCAGAACTACAGCACTCTCGATCAGGATTTGTGCACTCTCGATGGGGATTTGTGCACTCTCGATGGGGAGGGGGCGGCGTCCAGCGTCTTGCGTGAGGCCACGCTGCCGTGCGGGTGCAAGCCCAGCGGCATACCGGCACTACCCTTGGGCGCATGTGTGGGATCGCGGGATACGTCGGCTTCGACGCGGACGAGGCGCTGCTGCGCCGGATGAACGAGTGCCAGCGCCACCGCGGCCCGGACGGCGAGGGGACCCTCGTGCACGGGCGTGGGGGCCTGGCTCACCGGCGGCTGTCGATCATCGACGTGGCGCACGGGCAACAGCCGATGAGCACGGCAGACGGGCGCTTCACGATCGCGTACAACGGCGAGGTCTACAACTACCTCGACCTGCGCGGCCGGCTCGAGGACCTCGGCCACAGGTTCAGGACCGACAGCGACACCGAGGTCGTCCTCGAGGCGTTCGCCGCATGGGGCTCGGAGGCCTTCGACCGTTTCAACGGGATGTTCGGCCTGGCGATCTGGGACCGTGAGCGCCGCGCCATGACGCTCGCGCGCGACCACTTCGGGATCAAACCGCTCTATGTATGCCGCTGCGCTGGGGGCGGCCCGGACGGTACCGGCGGGGGAGCCTGGCTCTTCGCCTCGGAGATCAAGCCGATCCTGCAGTCCGGCCACTACGAGAAGGCCCCGAACGAGCGGACCATCTACCGCTACCTGCGCTACCGGATCCACGAGGACGGGCCGGAGACCTTCTTCGACGGGATCGAGCGGCTCGAGCCCGGCGAGACGATGACGATCGGTGAGGACGGTCACGCCGAGCGGCGCATGTTCACCCGGCTGCGCGAGGAGCTGCTCGAGCTGGCTCGGGTGCAGCGTCCCTACGACGAGGACGCCACCGCCGAGTACCGCGAGCGGCTCACCGAGGCGGTCCGGTTGCGGCTCCAGTCGGAGGTACCGGTCGGCACGTCCCTGTCCGGCGGGCTCGACTCGTCGGCGGTCGCCGTGATCATCAACCGGCTCATCAACTCCGGTGACAAGACGACGGAGTCCGTTGGGCAGCAACAGAACACGTTCAGCGCGGTCTTCCCGAACTCGATCAACGACGAGGAGCGCTACGTCGACGACGTCCTCGAGATCTGCCGCGGCCACGTCGACGGGCACAAGATCAAGCCGACCGCCTCGGAGTTCAAGGCGGACCTGCGCGACTTCGTCCGCACCCAGGAGGAGCCGCTCATCTCCAGCGGGCCGTACGCCCAGTACCAGGTCATGCGCGAGGCGGGCAAGCACGTCACCGTCCTGCTCGACGGGCAGGGCGCCGACGAGATGATGGCCGGCTACGTGCCGTACTACTTCGTCTACCTGCGCCAGCTGAAGGCCAAGGGCGCGGGCAAGGCGGCAGCCGAGCTGAGCAGGTCGCTCGACGTGCTCTACCGGCTCGGCCGGTTCAAGCTCAAGGCGCGGTTGCGCGGCCGACGCGACATCCCGACGACGCAGCTGCTCGGGAGCGACTTCGTCGCGGCCCACCAGCAGGAGCGCTACTCGGTCGAGGGTGCCAACCTCAAGAAGCGCCTCGTCGAGGACCTCTTCGTCGGGTCCCTGCCGTCGCTGCTGCGCTACGAGGACAAGAACACCATGCGGTTCTCCCTCGAGGGGCGCGTGCCGTTCCTCGACAAGGAGGTCGTCAAGTTCATCTTCTCGCTCTCGGACGAGGCGATCATCAAGGACGGCTGGAACAAACGCATCCTGCGCGACGCCACCGACGGTCTGCTGCCCGACTCGATCCGTAAGCGCCGCAACAAGATCGGCTTCACAACTCCGCAGGGCGAGTGGTTCATGACGCTCAAGAACCACTTCTACGGCATCTTCCTGTCCGAGTCGTTCGCGGGCCGGCCGTACTTCAACCAGACCGAGGTGCTGCACGCGTTCGAGGGGTGGATCAAGGGCACCAACGACGTCGACTCGATGACGTTCTGGCGCCTGGTCAACCTCGAGCTGTGGTTGCAGGAGTACTTCGACGAGCAACTGGCCGACGATGCGGTGACGGCGCAGACCCAGCCCAAGACCGACTACGAACCCAATGCGCGCAAGTCCCTTGACCTGCAGCTGGACTCGGGCGAGATGGTGCGTCGCTACCCGCTGCGCACCGAGCTCTACGCACGCGAGGACGACCTCGACGAGAAGACCCTCGGCTACATCGAGCGGTTCTTCGCCGGGCTGTCCGAGGCCGGGACCGACCACGAGGTCGCGACGAAGGGCCGCTGGTACTTCTTCATCTCCGAGAAGATCGTCGCGATCACCCAGGGCCGGTCCTACTTCGTCTGGGACATCAAGGTCTCCCGCCCGGCCCGGGTCCTTTCGCGCTACGTGACGCGCACTCCGGCCGGGATCGGCCTCGGCTCGCCGTTCACGATGCAGCTCGCGATCCAGGAGGCCGGCCTGCCGCGGGTGCTCTACGCGTCGGCCGGGGGAGCGGTCGGCAAGCTCGTCGGCAGGCGCGGTCTGTTCTACGACCTCGTGGGTGGCGACATCCGTGCCATCGACGGCCCGACCGAGTACTCCGTCTACCCCGCCAACGTCTCGGCCAAGCTCGCCCCCAAGGACCCCGATGCCGTCGCCGCACGGCTCTCTGCGGCGATCCGCGCGCGGGTGCCCGCACCGTACCACGACAGCTTCGGCGGCACGATCGTGATGGACGCCAACGACATCGGCCGCAACGTGCTCGGCAAAGACGCACCCGGTCCCAAGGAGCGTTACGAGGCGATGTTTGCCGACAACCCGCTCGGCCAGGGGTCGGAGCAGACCCCCATGGCCGTCGTCTTCGGGCAGCCCTGAACCTGCGGCGGGTTCCGCTGAGACCAATGGTCGTCGGGCGGGACGGCAAGCCCGCATCGGTCAGTAGCGCACCCCGATCTTGCGCCACTTGCGCCCCCCGGTGCCCGACTCGGCGGGTGGTCCGGCCTTCTTGGCGCGGTAGACGACGTACGGCCGCCACAGGTACCAGAGCGGGTAGCTCCACGCGTGCACGAGGCGGGTGAACGGCCAGATGAGGAAGAGCAGCCAGGCGGCGATCGCGTGGACCTGGAAGATGACCGGTGACTGCTGGGCGAGGGCGATGTTGGCGTCGCCGGCGAACAGCCCGCGGAACCAGACCGAGATCGTCTCTCGGTAGTCGAAGCCGAGCGGGGCGTTGATCGCGGTCGTCGCGATGCCGAGACCGACCATGATCCCGAGCAGGATGAGGGCCACCCAGTCGACCGGGCTGGTGGTGGCGCGCACCCGGGGGACGAAGAGCCGGCGTGCGGCCAGGATCGTGACTCCGATGATGACCAGGGCCGCCGCGATCAGGCCCGCGACAGCCGAGAAGAGGTGATAGGCATGCTCGTTGATCCCGATCGCCTCGACCCACTGCTTCGGGATGAGGATCCCGATGACGTGGCCGCCGATGGCCGCGAAGGTGCCGTAGTGGAACAGCGGTGCCCCCCACTTGAGTCTCTTGTGCTCCTGCAACTCGGTCGAGTAGCTGGTCCAGCCGTACTGGTCGTAGCGCCACCGCCAGATGTGCCCGATGATGAACACGGCCATGGCGATATACGGCAGGATCACCCACCAGAAGTAGGCCCACGTGGCGCTCATCTGGTCTCATCCCCTCTGCTGCTGGCTGGGCTCTGCTGTCCGGTGGGATAGCCGCTGAGGTACTCGGGTGGGGCGAACGGCTCGAGCCCGACGGCCTCCTCGGGCGGGCCGGTCTCCCAGGCACGGGTCACCGTCGCGAGCTCGCGCCGGCCCAGCCCGGGCAGCTGGGCGCAGACGGCGTCGACGATGGCGACATACGGGCTCCCGGCCCGGTCCAGCCCGCGGCGCAGCAGCTCCAGGTCCGCGCGGTGTTGGCTCAGCAGCGCCTCGCCGCGCGGGGAGATCGCCGCGAACTCGAGGACGAGCGGCAGGTAGTCCGGCAGCTCGTCCTCCGACGGGCTCAGCCCCGCGACGCGGTAGGCGGTCTTCACGGCGAGCATCGCCATGCCGCGGTTGCGGGTGTCGCCGGAGCGGAAGTAGGTCAGGTAGAGGCTGCACCGGCGCCGCAGGTCGAAGGTGTCGACGTAGTGCACCGCGACATCCTCCGGCGGGGTGTGTCGCAGCCAGCCGAGGAACGGCAGCAGCGCGCCTCGCGCCCGGCGCGGCAGGCGCGCCGCCGTCGCGTCCAGGATGTCCAGCCCCTCGACCAGCGACTGGGTCGGATACTGGAGCAGGATCGAGGCGAGCTTGTAGGTCGCCGATGCGCCGGTGAGCAGGCCGGTCTCGACACCCTGCGCGCCGGCGTCGTCAGGGCGCGGTTCCGTCACAGCCCGAGTGCTCATGAGGTCCCAGCCTCCGGGAAGAGCTTCGGCGCGGAGCCGCTGCCGTCCCAGCCGAGCAGGTTGAAGTGCTCCCGCCCGTCGCTGTCATGGAACGTGTGGCTCCCGCCGGGGCGCACACCGGCGTGGAACTGCTCGACTCCGACCGGCCCACCGCCGCCCATCCCCGGGCCCCCCTCCGTGTCGAGGCTGCAGAAAAGCTGCTCGTGCTGGGCCATGAGCCGACCGGCGTCCTCGGCGTGCGCCTTTGGGATGACATAGCGGTCGTCGTACTTGGCGATCGCGAGCAGACGATAGAGATCGTCGAGCTCGGTGGTTGTCGCGCCGACGCTCGCCGGCAGCGCGTCCTTGGTGGTCAGGCCGAGCTGCCCGGCACGCTGGACGGCGCGGACGGCCGCGAGCTTGCGCAGCACGTCACGGACCGTGTCGACCCGTCCGGCCGTGAAGAGGTTGGCGAGGTACTCCAACGGGATCCGCAGGGAGTCGATCGTCGCGAACACCTGCTCCGGATGCGCGTCGTCGTACCCCTCCGCGTGCACGATGTCCGAGACCGGCGACAGCGGCGGTATGTACCAGACCATCGGCAGCGTGCGGTACTCCGGGTGCAGCGGCAGTGCGACCCGGTGCCGCGCGACGAGCTGGTACACCGGGGAGCGGCGCGCCGCCGAGATCCAGTCATGGGGTATGCCGCTGCGCTCGGCTTCGCGGGCCACCTCGGGGTCGTCGGGGTCGAGGAAGACGGACATCTGGGCCTCGTAGAGATCCTGTTCGTCGGGGGTCGCCGCGGCTTCGAGCACCTTGTCGGCGTCGTAGAGCATGAGCCCGAGATAGCGCAGCCGCCCGACGCACGTCTCGGAGCAGATCGTCGGCTGGCCCGCCTCGATCCGTGGGTAGCACATGGTGCACTTCTCCGCCTTGCCGGTGCGGTGGTTGAAGTAGACCTTCTTGTAGGGACAGCCCGAGACGCAGAACCGCCAGCCGCGGCAGCGGTCCTGGTCGACCAGGACGATGCCGTCCTCCTCACGCTTGTACATTGCCCCTGACGGGCAGGAGGCGACACACGACGGGTTGAGGCAGTGCTCGCAGATCCGCGGCAGGTAGAACATGAACGCCTGCTCGAACTCCATCCGGACCTGCTCCTGCAGGCCGGCCAGGTTGGGGTCCTGGTGCGCTCGTTCGGGCGCACCCGCGAGGTCGTCCTCCCAGTTGGCCCCCCAGGACATGTCCATGTCGAGCCCGGTGAGCGCGGAGATCGAGTGGGCGCTCGGGTTGTGGGTGCCGAGCGGGGCGTTCAGGACGTCGCCGTAGTTGTAGGTCCACGGGTCGCCGTAGTCGTCGATCGAGGGGAGGTCTGGGTTGTAGAAGATCGAAAGGAGCTTCTTGAGTCGTCCTCCGGCCTTGAGCTGCAGGCGGCCCTTCGCATCGAGGGTCCAGCCGCCGTGCCACTGCTCCTGGTCCTCGTAACGCTTCGGGTAGCCGAGTCCGGGTTTGGTCTCGACGTTGTTGAAGTAGACGTACTCGGTGCCCGGGCGGTTGGTCCACACCTGCTTGCACGTCACCGTGCACGTGTGGCACCCGATGCACTTGTCGAGGTTCATCACCATGGCCATCTGTGCCATCGGCCTCATCGTGGGCCCACTCTCTTCTCTCGCCGTCAGTACTCCACCTGCTGGGACCGTCGCCGGATCACGGTGATCTCGTCCCGTTGGTGCCCCGTCGGGCCGTAGTAGTTGAAGCCGTAGGAGAACTGCGCATACCCGCCGATCATGTGGGTCGGCTTGACGACGAGCCGGGTCAGCGAGTTGTCGCCACCGCCGTGCCAGCCGGAGACCTCCGACTTCGGCACCATGAGGTGGCGGTCCTTCGCGTGGTACATGTACACGGTCCCGGACGGCATCCGGTGGGTGACCACGGCCCGGCAGGCGACGACACCGTTGCGGTTGAACGCCTCGATCCAGTCGTTGTCGCGCACGCCGATCCGCTCGGCGTCGACGGGGCTCATCCAGATGACCGGGCCGCCGCGGAAGAGCCGCAGCATGTGCAGGTTGTCCTGGTACTCCGAGTGGATCGACCACTTCGAGTGCGGGGTGAGGTAGCGCACGGTGATCTCGGGCCGGTCCGCGTCGCCGACGCCCTGCTCGCCGAAGTGGCGGGCGTAGTCGAGCGGCGGACGGTAGGTCGGCAGGGCCTCGCCGTACTCGTGGATCCAGTCGTGGTCGAGGAAGAACTGCATCCGCCCGGTGAGGGTGTGCCACGGCTTGTTCCGTTCGACGTTGACGACGAACGGCGCATAGCGGCGGCCGCCGGCCTCGCTGCCGGACCACTCCGGTGACGTGATGACCGCCCGAGGCTGGGTCTGGGTGTCGGTGAAGCTGATCCGGTCGCCGGAGCGCTCCTCGGCCAGGTCGGCCAGCTGCGTGCCGGTCTGCGCCTCGAGGGCCCGCCAGCCCTGGACGGCGACCTGCCCGTTGGTGGTGCCGGACAGGGTGAGGATCGCTTCGGCGAGGTGGACGTCTCGGCTGAGCCGGGGCCGCCCGTCGGCGATGCCTCCGTGCATGACGCCGTTGCTGCGGCCGAGCAGGTCGACCGCCTCGGTCGGGACCCAGCTGACGCCCTTGACCCCCGTGCCGACAGACGAGACGAGCGGGCCGAGGGCCGCCATCTTGTCGGCGACCGCGGCGTAGTCGCGTTCGACCGTGATGATCTTGGGCATCGTCACGCCGGGCACCGGGTCGCACTCCCCAGCCCCCCAGTCGAGCGCCACGCCGCCCGGTTGGGCCAATTCGTCCGGGCTGTCGTGCATGAGCGGGATGGCCATGACGTCGCTGCGCGTCCCGAGGTGGGTGGCGGCCAGCCGGGAGAACTCGCGGGCCAGCGTGGTGAACGCGTCGAAGTCGGTGCGGGCCTCCCACGGTGGGGCGATCGCCGGGTTGAAGGAGTGCACGAACGGGTGCATGTCGGTCGTGGAGATGTCGTGCTTCTCGTACCAGGTCGCTGCGGGCAGCACGATGTCGGAGTAGCTGCACGTGCTGGTCATCCGGAAGTCGAGCGTCGTGACGAGGTCGAGCTTGGCCCGGGGCGCCTCGTCGCGCCAGACGACTTCAGCCGGCCGCAGGCTCTCGGGTGACTCCTGCGCGCGGACCGCATCGTCGATCCCGAGCAGGTGGCGCATGAAGTACTCCATGCCCTTGCCGGACGAGCCGAGCAGGTTGGCCCGCCAGACCGTCATCACCCGGGGGAAGTTCGCCGGGTCGTCCGGGTCCTCGGCTGCGCTGCGCAGCCGTCCGGACCTCAGCTCGTCGACGACGTGCTCGGCGACGGGCCGGCCGGCTGCCGCCGCCTCGTCGGCGACGTCGAGCGGGTTGCGGCTGAAGTAGGGGTGGGACGGGGTCCAGCCCATCCGGCTGGCGGAGGCGAGACAGTCGACGAAGGTCCGCCCCGCGAAGCGTCCCGTCCCGAGCGGGCTCGCGAGCTCGCTCGGCCCGAAGGCCTCGTAGCGCCACTGGTCCGAATGGACGTAGAAGTACGACGTGCCGGTCATATGGCGCGGTGGCCGCTGCCAGTCGAGCGCGAACGCGATCTGCTGGAAGCCGGTGAGCGGGCGGACCTTCTCCTGCCCGACGTAGTGGGCCCAGCCGCCGCCGTTGACGCCCTCGCAGCCGCACAGCATGACGAGCGTGAAGAACGTGCGGTAGATCAGGTCGGAGTGGAACCAGTGGTTGGTACCGGCTCCCATCGCGATCATTGCGCGGCCCTTGGACAGCTCTGCGGTGCGGGCGAACTCGCGGGCCACCCGGGTCGCCGCTGCAGCCGGCACTGACGTGATCTGCTCCTGCCACGCCGGGGTGTAGGGCGAGAGGTCGTCGTACCCGCTCGGCCACTGCCCGGGCAGCCCGTCCCGCGGTACGGCGTACTGGGCCATGAGCAGGTCGAAGACCGTGGTGACGAGTCGGCCTCCGACACGCCTGACCGGTACGCCGCGCCGGATGCTCGACCCGCCCTCGGTCGGCCCGGCGTCGAAGCGGGGCAGGTCGATCTCGACGGCGTCGTCGTGGTGTCCGTAGAGGGTCAGCATCGGGTCGACCTGCCCGAGGTCGAGGTTCCACCGGCCCGCTCCCGACGGGGTCCACCGGAAACCGATGGACCCGTTGGGCACGCGCGGCTCGCCGGTCGCGGCGTCGAGCATGACCGTCTTGTGCGCGGCGCCCTCGACACCGCTGGCGTCCTGCTCGTCGCCGCCACCCGCCGTGCCCAGGTCGGCTGCGGTGAGGAACCGGTCCGGCAGGTAGCAGTCGTCGTGCTCCTTCAGCGTCACGAGGAAGGGCAGGTCGGTGTAGCGCTTGACGTAGTCGGTGAAGTAGGGCGTCTGCCGGTCGCGGAAGAACTCCGTGAGCACGACATGGCCCATCGCCATCGCCAGCGCGGCGTCGGTCCCGGGAGCGGCCGGCAGCCAGTCGTCCGCGAACTTCGTGTGGTCGGAGTAGTCGGGGGAGACGACCACGACCTTCTGCCCGTGGTAGCGGGCCTCGGTCATGAAGTGGGCGTCGGGGGTGCGGGTGATCGGCAGGTTGGTCCCCCAGATGATGAGATAGGCCGCGTTCCACCAGTCGCCGGACTCGGGCACGTCGGTCTGGTCGCCGAAGACCTGCGGCGAGGCGATCGGCATGTCGGCGTACCAGTCGTAGAACGAGAGGATCGTGCCGCCGATGAGGGACAGGAACCGGGTCCCCGCGGAGTACGACACCTGTGACATGGCCGGGATCGGGGAGAAGCCGGCGACCCGGTCCGGGCCGTACTCCTTGATGGTGTGCACGTGCGCCGCGGCCATGATCTCGATGGCCTCGCTCCAGGTCGAACGCACGAATCCCCCGCGCCCACGCATGCTCTTGTACCGGGCGACACGCTCGGGGTCGGCGACGATCTCCGCCCAGGCCTGCACGGGGTCGGCCACCCGCGACCGGGTCTCGCGCCAGACGTCGAGCAGTGGGCTGCGGATGTACGGCACCTTCACGCGCGACGGCGAGTAGGTGTACCACGAGAAGGAGGCACCCCGGGGGCAGCCGCGCGGCTCGTACTCCGGTGAGTCCGGCCCGACCGACGGATAGTCGGTCTGCTGGGTCTCCCACGTGATGAGCCCGTCCTTGACGTAGACCTTCCACGAGCAGGATCCCGTGCAGTTCACGCCATGGGTCGAGCGGACCTCCTTGTCATGGCGCCAGCGGTCCCGGTAGAACGCCTCGGCGCTGCGGGTATCACGCCGGTGGACCTCACGATGGTCACTGCTCGGGGTGCCCGGGGTGAAGAACTGGGCACGGCGCAGCAGACCCTCGATGGGCTCGCCACCTGGCAGCAGCGGAGCGAGTGAGGGCTGGGATGACTGTGGGCCTCGTGCGTACGGCTCCGACACGGATACGCCTCCTCGTCAGTGTGGTGAACCCACGACGAGAGACCGACTCTCTGCGCGTCCTCGACGCGACCCACCCTTGCGACTGTAGGCCCGGTTACCCGCATCGGCCACCCCTGAGCTGGGATGAGAGTTGGGATGAGCGGGTTAAGAGGATTCCGGGGAGACGGCTCGGGCGTGCGGCCCGCTTCCGCGGGGTGCATCGGCGTCCCCAGCGGCGCGGTCCGGTTCGGCGTCGCTCGGCTCGGTCTTCGGGCTGAACCACCAGATCACCCAGCCGACGACGCCGAGCGGCACCTCGAAGAAGTGCGTGAAGAGCGAGAAGAGCACCACCCCAGCCGTCGCCTGGGCAGGATCGGCGCCCCACCCGACGAGCACCGCGGCCGTGCCGGCCTCGGTGACACCCAGCCCACCCGGGGTGATCCCGACGGCCGTGAGCAGCCGACCCACCGTGTAGGCGCCGAACATGTACGCGAAGGGCATCTGCACGCCCATCGAGTTCAGGCAGAACCAGAACAGGATGTAGTAGACCCCGAAGAACCCGACGAGGCCGTAGGTCATCTCGAGCCAGCCGTAGCGGACGATCTCGATGATCCGCCGGCGCAGGTCGGTGATCGCGAACTCGAGGTCGACCTCCTTCTTGCGCCTGCGCCTCAGCGGCTTGGTCACCTTCATGAGCCAGCGACCGAGCTTGTGCGCAAAGGACTCCGACGCGAGCGCGCCCCAGAACGCCACGACGACAGCGACGCCGATCAGCGCCCCGAGGATCGCCGCTTGTGCGACAAGGGGGTTGAGGCCACCGATGCCGATGATGATGGCCAGGATGCCGACGACGGGCAGCGCCACCCGGGCGAGGACGTTCCACACCCCGGTGACGATGATCATCGTCGAGATGTCGCGGCGCAGGAACCCCCAGGAGCGCAGCTGCTTGTAGGTCACGACGACACCCGCCGCGCCACCGCCGGGCAGCAGGTTGCCGATGGAGCTGCCGCACGCGTTGACGATCATCGCCTGCAGGTGCCCGAGCCCCTTGAGCGAGCCTGTGTACAGGAACGTCACGAGCCACAACCCGGAGACCATCAGGACGGTCAGGCCGACGACGGTCGAGAACTGCAGCTGGGAGAGCAGGTGCCACACCTCGGGCCACGTCGTGTGCGCGACCTTCGGCAGCCCCCACCAGAGCAGGAACACGGCCAAGCCGATTCCGACGACGAACTGTACGACGCGCCAGAGCACCGACCGCCCGGGGGACGCAGCCCGGGTCGTCTCGGACGGCCGCGTCACGCGAGCCCCTCGAAGACGTCCCGCCGGATGCCGCCCACCGGGTTGCGCGACCGCACGGACCTCCGCGTCGCCGCCTTCCCGCCCTGATCGAGAGTGCACTCCTCCCCATCGAGAGTGCACTCCTCCCCATCGAGAGTGCGCTTCTCCCCATCGAGAGTGCGCTTGTCGTGATCGAGAGTGCGCTTCTCCCCATCGAGAGTGCGCTTGTCGTGATCGAGAGTGCGCTTGTCGTGATCGAGAGTGCAGCTCCCGTGAGCCTCCGCCGTGGCATCGACGTACCACTCGGTCCCGAAGACGAGGTCGAACAGCGGGCGGGGGATCCGGAGGAACGCCGCGAGGGTGCGATCAGCGCCACCGTCTGAGCTCGCCTGCGAGGCATGCGCGCGCATCGAGGCCCGCTTGGCGGTGATGTGGCGACGGACGTTGATGCGGTGCGTGATGTCTCGTCGTGCCGAGAAGGCCCGATCGAAGGAGCCGCGGTCGAACTCGGGCGGAAAGCGGTAGACCTTCGCCGCGAGGTCTATCGCGCGGCAGATCGCGTCACGTGGGACTGTCGCCTGCAGGACACGCCGGGTGCCGGCCAGTGCAGCGGCGCGCATCCCCACCTCGTGGGCCTTGATGTGGTCCGGATGCCCGTAGCCGCCGTTGGGGTCATAGGTGAGCAGGACATCGGCCGCCTCCTCGGCGAGTATCGTCGCGAGCCTTGCGGCGGCTTCATGGGTGTCGGCCCGGACGAACCGGGTCCTCCTCGGCGGGTCGGGCAGGGCCCGGGGGCCGAGCCCGCTGTCGGCGTAGCCGAGGTACTCGACCCGGGCGACCCCCAGGGCGCGTGCACTCGTCTCGAGCTCGTCCATCCTGCGGGTCGCGAGGCTCTCCGCGGTGTACTTGGCAGAGGCGAGCCCTTCGCCGCCGTCGGTCGCGACCACGAGGACGACCCGGTGCCCCTCGGCGGCCGCGCGTGCCATCGTCCCCGACGTGAGGAGGGCCTCGTCGTCAGGGTGCGCGTGGAAGGCGAGCAAGGTGTGCGGCATACGTGCATCCATCTTGGCGCATGACAGAGTGGACCTCGTGAAGGTGGCGCTGCTCAGCGACTGTTATCTGCCGCGCCTGGGTGGGATCGAGGTCCAGACGCACGACCTCGCCGGCCACCTCGTCACGCTCGGGCACCACGTCGAGGTGTTCACCGCCACGCCCGGCCCGCGCGGCGAGGTCCATGGGCAGGTCACCGTCGTCGACGGTATCCCGGTGCACCGGCTCGCGATCCGGCTGCCCTGGGAGCTGCCGGTCAACCCGGCCGCGCCGCGAGAGCTGCGACGGCGCCTCGTCGCAGGCGGCTTCGACGTGGCGCACGTGCAGACCGGAGTGGTGAGCCCTTTCGCCTGGGACTGCACGCGGATGACCGTCGCGCTCGGGTTGCCGACCGCGCTGACGTGGCACTGCATGCTCGGCCCGGCCGCGGGTCTCTTCCGGGCGGCCCGGTTCGTGCGTGGTTGGGCAGGCCGGGGCGTCGCGATGTCTGCGGTCTCTGGAGCCGCTGCGGAGCCGCTGCGTCGGATCGTCGGCGAGGCAGGCGAGGTCAGTGTGCTGCCGAACGGCATCGACGTCGCCCGCTGGCGCCCCCCGCAGGCGACGACGGGACGCGGCGGCTCGTCGGGACCATTGCGACTCGTCACCGCGATGCGTCTCGCGCCCCGCAAGCGCCCGGTGGCCCTCCTCGACCTGGTACGGCGTGCGGCCGACCTCGCCGGGCCAGGCTCACTGGACCTGACGATCCTCGGCGAGGGGCCGGAGCGGCGCCGGGTCGAGGCGCGGCTGCATGGGCACGACCTCGACTGGGTCCACCTGCCCGGCCGGGTGCCTCGGGACGAGCTGCCCGGGCGGTACGCCGCCGCAGACCTCTACCTCTCGCCTTCCCGGCTCGAGTCGTTCGGGATCGCTGCCCTCGAGGCACGCACCGCCGGCTTGCCCGTCATCGGTCGGCGGGGCTCGGGCGTCGGCGAGTTCGTCACGGACGGCATCGGAGGACGCATCGTCGACGGCGACATCGAGATGGCCGAGGTCATCGCGGCCCTGGCCGGCGACCGCTCGGCCGTCGAGCGCATGCGTGCCCGGAACATCGCGCGCCCGCCGAGCCAGGACTGGCCGAACGTGGCCGCCCTCGCCGTCGCCGAGTACGAGCGCGCTCAAGCCCTGGCCAGGCTGGTCAAGGCCCGCAGGTGAGGACGAACGTCCCCGGTGGGGTCCGCGTCGTGGCCGCGCCCGACCGGGGCGCCCCTGTGAGCCTGGGCCGGATCGCCCACGGCCAGCATCCGGAGTCGCTGCTGCACTCCGCGGGCTGGATCGTACAGACCCCCCTGTCAGCCGTCGTCGCGAGGGACGGTGCGATCGAGCTCGCCTACCGGGTCAGCCCGCTGAGCGGCATACCGCCTCGCCTCGAAGAGGTTCGTCGCGACCCGGACGTGTCCGCACACCTGACGGGAGAGCCCCATCAGCGGGTGGCGGCGTACGCGCTCGTCGTCACCGGCAAAGGTGTGCTGCTGACGAAGTTCACGGCGCAGACGCACGTTTCGGGACAATGGGGCCTGCCCGGTGGCGGACTCGAGCCGGGCGAGACGCCGGCCGAGGGCGTGCTCCGGGAGGTCTGGGAGGAGACGGGGCAGCGGGTCCGGCTCGGGGCCCTGGTCGCGATCCAGTCCTCGCACTGGATCGGTCGCGCCCCCTCCCGTGCCGTCGAGGACTTCCATGCCATCCGGCTCGTCTACCGGGCCGACTGCCCGGACCCGACCGACCCCGTCATCCACGACGTGGGTGGGACGACCGGGGACGCCCGCTGGGTGCCGCCCGACCAGCTCCACGACCTGGCGTTGACCCCGTCGTGGCGGGCCTTCGAGGCACTCGTGCCCACGGACGACCATTCCTCTGACCGCTGACCCTGGCGCGGGCTGGCTGAGCACGACATCGGTGGCGCGCAACTGTCCATCTGAACCAATGGTCGTCCGCACCGACACCTCTGGTATGCCGCTCAGCCGGGTTGCGTCGGCCTGCTCAGTCGCGCTCGTGCTCGAGCTTCCCGCCCACCCAGGTCTGCTCGACCACGGTGTCGCGGATCGCGGCCGGGTCGGCGTGCTCGAGCTGCCACAGGTCGCGGTCCAGGCAGACCAGGTCGGCGAGCTGGCCCGGGACGAGACGACCGACGTCGCGCCGCCGCACGGCCTGCCAGCTGCCGACTGTGTGGGCGTGGAGGGCCTCGGCGAGGCGGATCCGCTCGGCCGGCTGCCACCCACCTAGCGGGGAGGAGTCCGCACGCTGGCGCGTCACGGCGGCATGGAGGGCATGGAACGGGTTCGGCTCCTCGACCGGCGCATCCGAGCCGAACGCGAGGTCGACGCCGGCGTCGAGCATCGAGCGCCAGGCATACGACTTCAGCGGCCGGGGCCCGATGACCGAGTCGACGACGTCATGGTCGGTGGTGCAGTGGGTCGGCTGCATCGACGCGACCACCCGCAGCCGGGCAAACCGTGCCACCTCGTCGGGCAGCACGTGCTGCGCGTGCTCGACCCGCAGGATCGCGTCGGGGAAGACAGGGCGCAGCTGCGCGTAGGCGTCGAGGACCGCCCGGTTCGCCGCATCGCCGATCGCGTGCGTGCACACGTCCAGCCCGGCCTCGAGTGCCATCCGGATCCGTTGCAGGAGAAGCGGATACGGGGTCACCGCGAGACCGCACGAGTCCTGTCCGAGGTACGGCTGGGTCAGGTGCGCCGTGCGCGACCCGAGGGCGCCGTCGGCGAAGAACTTGACCGGGCCGACCCGGAGTCGGTCGTCTCCGGCCCCGGCGCGGCGTCCCTCGCCGACGGCCGCCTCGAGATCACCGTCGCGGATGCACTTGGCGACCCGCAGGCGCAGCGCACCGGACTGGTGCATCGCGATGTAGGCAGCCAGCACATCCTCACCGTCGATGTCCGTGATCGCGGTGAGACCGACGGCGAGCAGGTCGCGCTGGACCGTCTCGAGCGCCCGTCGCAGCGCCGCCGCGTCCACTTCCGGCTTCGGCAGCAGGTCGATGGCGTCGTCGAAGAGCAGCCCGGACGGCTCCCCGTCGGCTCCCCGCTCGATCTCGCCGCCGACGGGGTCCGGCGTGTCCCTGGTGACGCCGGCCGCGGCGAGCGCGGCCGAGTTGGCCCACACCGAGTGGCCGTCGACGCTGGGCAGGACCGCGACCCGGCCACCGGTGACCGAGTCGAGCGACCGGCGGTCGGGGCCTGGGCCGGCCCAACGGTTCCGGTTCCACCGACCACCCCGCACGTCGGCGCCGGGAGCCAGGTGGGCGGCATACCCCTCGATGAGCGTGAGCGCCTCCGCGAGCGAGCGCGTCTCGCGAAGGTCCACCGCGACCGACTCCTCGGCGAGCCACCCCGTGTGCAGGTGCGCGTCGTGCAGGCCGGGGACCACGACGGCGCCGGGGAGGTCGACCACGCGGGCGGCACCGGCTGTCAGGGCACCCGCCCCGACCTCGACAACACGACCGTCCTCGACGAGCAAGGCCTCGACCCAAGGCTGTTCGGGCGACCCGGTCCAGATCCGCTTGTGGCGGAATAGAGCCCGGTTCATCCGTGATCGGCGCCGGGCGCCTGGGCCTGGATGCCGGCGTCGCTCGCCGTCTGGGTGATCCGGCAGGCGAGCTCGACGTCACGCGAGGTGAGGTGGCCCACGTCGTGGCTCGTCGTGCGGATCACGACCTGGCCGTAGCGCACGTCGACGTCCGGGTGGTGGCCCAGCTCGTCGGCGACCCGGGCGATCTCGGGCAGCAGAGCAGCGCCTCGGGAGAACTCTCCCGTGGGCAGGACTGTCACGAGGGCGTCGCCGACCTGCCGCCACCCCTGCAGGCCCTCGGTGCGGGACAGCGTGTCAGGACTGATCGGTGCGTTCGGGTCGCTCATCACCCCAGCCTGACACAGCTCAGGGGCTCGGGACGAGGATGACCTTTCCGGTGGTCTGTCGGCCCTCGAGCGCGGCGTACGCGGCGGCCACCTCGTCGAAGGGGTAACGTCCGCCGATCTCGATGTCGAGGGAGCCGTCCGCGATCGCGCCGAGGACCTCGCCGGCCCGCCACTCGAGCTCCGCGCGTGTCCGGACGTAGTGCCCGAGGGTGGGGCGCGTGACGAAGAGCGAGCCACCGCGGTTGAGCCGCTGCAGGTCGAACGGCGGCACCTGCCCGCTCGCGCCCCCGAAGAGCACGAGCATGCCGCGCGGCCGCAGCGAGGCGAGGGATGCGTCGAAGGTCGCCTTGCCAACCCCGTCGTAGGCCACGTCGACGCCACGCCCGGCAGCCTGGCGCACCGCGGCGGCAAGGTCGTCGGTCTGCCCGTAGTCGATGGCCTGCGCCGCGCCGCGCCGGCGGGCGATCTCGAGCTTTGCCTCGGAGCCGGCGGTCGCGATGACGGTCACACCCTTGGCGGTGAGCAGCTGGACGAGGAGCTGGCCGACCCCGCCAGCCGCGGCGTGGACGAGCGCGATGTCGCCCGACGCGGCGGGATAGGTCGAGGTGACCAGGTAGTGGGCGGTCAGGCCCTGGAGCATGGCCGCGGCGGCGGTCTCGAGGTTGACGCCCTGAGGAACCTGCACCAGGCTGTCCGCCTGCCGGTTGAGCACGGACGCCTCGCTGCCCGCCGCCTGAGCCCAGGCGACACGGTCGCCGACCGCGAAGCCGGTGACGCCCTCGCCGACTGCCGTGACGGTGCCGGCGCCTTCCTCGCCGAGCACGAACGGCGTCGGCATCGGGTAGACGCCCTGACGCTTGTACACGTCGATGAAGTTGACGCCTGCGGCGGCCAGCTCGACCTGCACCTCGCCTGGCGCGGGCGGGGGCACCTCGACCTCCTGCACCCGCAGGACGTCCCCGCCTCCGGGGCTGCTGACGACGACGGCGCTGGCGGTGCTCGTTGTAGCCATGCCCGCACCCTACGACGATCGACCGTGGGCCCGCGCGCCCCCGATGTGGTAGGCATCGCACGTGCTCGTCGGCCTCCTCTGCGCGCTGGGGTCGGCCGCGGCATTCGCCGGGTGCTCGGTGTTCCAGCACCTGGCCGCACGAGCGGACCCACGCCACGACGCCTGGCTGCTGCTGCGCCTCGTCCGCCGACCACTGTGGCTGGCCGGTGGCGTGCTCAACGCGGTCGGCGTCGGGCTACAGGCCGTCGCCCTGGCGTATGTGCCGATCCTCGTCGTCGCGCCGGTGCGGCTTGCCGGACTGCCCATGGCGCTGCCGATGACGGCTGCCATCGACAAGCGCCGGATCCGGCTCGACGAGATCGGCGCCGCACTGCTGTGCGCCGGTGGTGGCGCGGGCTTCCTGCTGGCGACCCACACGACCGGTGGCCGGCCCGCGCTGACCGGAGTGCAAGGGATCGTGCTGGTGGTGGTCGCCGTCGCGGTCGACGCGGTCTGCGCGCTGCTCGCACGTCGCCGCGACTGGCGGTTCGTCGCCCTCGCCACGAGCGGCGGGCTGCTCAACGGGCTCAACGCGGCGCTGCTCGCGACGGTCTCCCGGTCCTTCGCCGGGTCGAACCTGTCCGTCCTCGTCTGGGCGGTGCCGGCATTAGCAGCTGTCGGCCTGCTCGCGCTGCTTCGCACTCAGCAGGGCCTGCAGGCGGCGCAGATCGGGCCCCCGCTCGCGGCGATGACGATCGCCGAGCCGGTGGCCGCGGTCGTCGCCGGGGTGCTGCTGCTCGGGGAAGCCGTTCCGGGGGACGCGACCGCTCGGGCCGTGCAGGTGCTCAGCGCCGCTGCCGGCCTGGCCGGGGCGGGGCTGCTGCGCTACCTCGAGGGGGAGCGGCGCTCCGCTGGGTAGGCCGGCACCCTACGAGCCGGCCAGCCGGGCGAGCGCGGCGCCGTCGACGCGGAAGGTCGTCCACTGGTCCTGGGCGACCGCGCCCTGGGAGCGGTAGAAGTCGATCGAGGGGGTGTTCCAGTCGAGGACGCACCACTCGAGCCGCGTCCAGCCGCGGTCCCGGGAGACCTGGGCGAGCCGGACGAGGAAGGCCGTGCCGATCCCAAGGCCACGCTGGCGCGGCTCGACGAAGAGGTCCTCGAGCCAGATCCCGTGCCTGCCGGTCCACGTCGAGAAGCTGACGAACCAGATCGCCATCCCGACGACGCGCTCCTGCCGCTCGGCCACATGCGCGTATGCCGTCGGCTGGCCGTCCGTGGGGAAGAGGGCGTCGCGGAAGTGGTCGGGGGTCGCGGTCGCGGCGGCTGGTTGTCTCTCGTAGACCGCGAGGTCGTGCACGAGCCGGATGAGGTCGTCGATGTCGGCCGGGATCGCCTCGCGGATCCTGAAGTCGTGGGAAAGGGTCGCATCGGTCACACCGCCATCCTCGCGCGAACGGTGGGTTCGAGTTGGGGTCGGACTGCATCAATCCGGTCGCGCCGGTCGCAGCGGTCATCTCGCGCGCCGGTCGCAGCGGTCATGTCGCACGTCATGTCACCGGCGTGGGTGGGTTCATGCTCGCGGACGGCGAACGACGCGACCTGAGCTGCGACGTGACCCGAGCCTGTCGGGCGGCCTGGCCCGAGCCTGTGTGGCGACTGACCCGCGACCTGTGGCGTGCCACTGGGTGTCACCACGGGGACGTAGGGTTGGGCCACCATGAGCACGCTGTTCGATGACCTGTTCGGCGCCGACCCGACGGCCAAGGCCGGCGCGGCGGCCGGCACCGGACGGGCCATGCGTGGGCGGGGGACCGATGTCACCGACCAAGGCGGGCCGACGTGGGCCGAGGCGACGGTGCGGTGGTAGGGGTCGCCCTCGCTGACCTGCCGGGCGTAGGTCTCC
>NZ_JAKDLO010000180.1 GCF_030452765.1 Intrasporangium sp. | reverse complement strand
GACGCCCGAGCACGGCGGAACGCCAGCGGTGACAGCCCCTCCCACCGTCTCGAACACCGTGCAAAGCGTCTCGATCATGTGTTCGACCATATCGGACATGGAGCACGCTTGGGAACAGTTGGGGGTCGCGAATCCTATTGATATGTGACCTGATTCATCGGTGAGGCCAGTGTCGGCAGGGCCTGGCATGATGCTGTTCGACATATGTCAGCGGAGCCAGGCGATCCGCGGCAGCGACGGAGTTGCCCTTCACGGTTGGGTCCTGCCCGTCGGCGGAGTGCCACTGAGCGTGGGCTGGCTGCCTGACCAGTGTGGACGATCCTGTTCGTCCAGCTCAGCTACCGGCGCTTCCGGCGCGCCGACATCCTCAGCTGAGTCGACCCAACCCCGGCGATCGAACTCCTCCGCGCGCTCAGGTTGGCGAGAGCACGGGGATCCCGAGCCGCTGAGCCGCGTCCGCCATCCGGGCGTCGTAGGTGAGCAGGTGGGTGACGCCGATCCGGATGGCTCCGGCGAGATGGAGCGCGTCGAGGGAGAGCAGGGTCGGTCCCGGGATGAGTCCCGCCTCGGCGAACATCGACGGCGGAACCTCGTACAGGTCGATGGTCTCGAGGAAGGTCGTCACGGTCAGCTGGGTGAGCGGGACCTCTCGTTGGGCAGCCCGGCGCAGCTCGGTCTCGAGCAGGCAGCACGCGGCGAGATCCGGCTGCTGCGTATCCACAAGTGCAGCAAGTGCCTCCGACTCGGCCTCCTCGACGAGGAGCTTGAGGGCTGCGGAGGTGTCGAGGTACCAGCGGCTCAACGCTCGCCCCGAATCTCGTCGAGAATGGCCTGCGTCGAGGTCCGCGCGGTTACACGCGCGAGGTCCGAGTAGCGGACGCGCTGCCGGGCCGGCCGAACGCACCGCAGGCTCGATGCGTCGTCGTATGGGGTCAGGCGCGCAACAGGGACCCCGCGCCTGGTCACCGTGTAGCTCTCCCCGCTCTCGATCCCACGGATGATCGCGGCGTTGTCGTTGCGGAGCTCCCGCTGGCTGATCGTGCGCACAGGGCGACTGTAGCACGTCGTAGCATCTTGACACGGAGCCGGCGGGCCGGTCAGGTGGCACCGTCCCTGCGTTCGGAGCTCTGCAGGTGCCAAGGCGACCATGCGGTTCGGCGTCGCGACGAGTGCCGCGCACGTCGCGAGAGTGATCAGGCGCTGGCCCGCACGCTGCTTGCAGTGAGGTTGTGACGTCCCATGTGTATGTCGCATTATCCCGAGAATCGTCGGTCCGGCCATCGGCCTCTCCTGCGAGACACCCCTGACCAGCTCCGGGTATCACCGACTCGGTTGCCATGCTGATGCGTAAGTAGTAACTTACGCATTTGTGGGAAGCGTCGACACATGGGCCGCACTGGGCGATCAAACCCGTCGCAGCATCCTGGCGCGGGTGGTGCGGCAGCCGGGTTCGGTCACCGATCTCGCCCGGGACCTGCCGGTCAGCCGGCCGGCGGTCTCGCAGCACCTGGGGGTGCTGCTGCGGGCAGGTCTGGTCGACGTGCGCCCACACGGCCGGCAGCGCATCTACAGCGCCCGGTTGGACGGGCTGGCGTCGTTGCGGGGCGAACTGGAGGCGTTCTGGAGCGAGGCGCTGCGGAATCTCAAACGAGTCGCGGAAGACGACTACCACCACACAGGAGAGTGATCATGACCCCCACCGAGCCGGCCACGTCCCTGCGATTCGACATCGTTGTGGACGTGCCACAAGACCACGCGTTCGCGGTTTTCACCGAGCAGTTCGATCGGATCAAGCCCCGGGAGTACAACCTGCTGGATGCCGACATCACCGAGACGGTGTTCGAGCGCCACGTCGGCGGGCACGTCTACGACCAGGGCGTGGACGGCAGCGTATGCCGCTGGGCGAGGGTGCTCGCCTTCGAACCGCCCGAGAGGTTCGTGATCAGCTGGGACATCGACACCCAGTGGCGGCTCGAGCCCGATCCTGGCCGGGCCAGCGAGGTGGAGGTGCGGTTCGTGCCGTTGGGAGCGGAGCAGACCCGGGTCGAACTGCGTCACCGCCATCTGGACCGGCACGGCGACGGCTGGCAGGACTACGGCACGGGCCTGGGCGCTGAGGGCGGCTGGCCGGTCTTTCTGGACCGGTTCCAGGCGTTGGTGGCCCGGCCATGACTGTCACACGGCCAGCGGACCGGACCTCATGCGGTTGGCGACGACCAACGTCGGGACCCGGCCGACTACGGCGCGCACGTGCTGGCCGGTGAGCCGACCCCACGCGAGATTCCACGGCACCGCCGCCGAAGATGGCCGGACCGATGGTGCATGACGTTTCCAGCACGGCGCCACCGGGTAGGCGTTACAGGTTCTAGGGCCTCTGCCTGAGGAGTAAGGGCCGAGCGCATCTCCGGGCGCGGCGAGCGGCTGTGGTCGGTGAGAGCACGCGGCAACGCCTCCAGCCAGCGGCATACGCCAGCCGAGCCCGAGTGGGCGGCATCAACACCGACTACGCGACCGCTTTGGGAAGGGGAGTCCATGGGCCCCGAAGACGACGACCGCCGGGTGGGCAGGGGTCGCGGCACCGACGCCGTGGTCACCCCTGGGGTGTTGATGGCCAGCACCTGGGCGTGGCGGCTGCTGGCCATCACCGTGGCCGTGGTCGCTCTCGGCTGGGTGCTGCGCTACCTGTCCGAGGTCGTGGTCCCGGTCGTGGTCGGGGCCCTGTTCACGGCGCTGCTGGCGCCTGTCGTCACCCGGCTGCACCGGTGGGGGCTTCCGCGCGGGGTCGCGGCGGGGATCAGCCTGGTTGGGGCCGTTGTGCTGGTCGCCGGCCTGTTGGCGCTGGTCGGCACGCAGATCGGCAGCAGCTTTGCCGACCTGTCGGACCAGGTCGGTCAGGGCATCAGCCAGCTGCGCGACCTGGCCCGGGTGAACTTCGGAGTCACCGACGCCGACATTCAGCAGGCCCTCGGCAGCGCCAAGGACGCCCTGACCTCCAGTGGCCTGGGCTCGCGGGCAGCCAAGCTCGGTACCTCTGCGACACACTTCGTGGCTGGCGCCTTCATCGCGTTGTTCGCGACGTTCTTCTTTCTCTTCGAGGGCGAGCAGATCTGGTGCTGGCTGGTGCGCCTGATGCCGCGCCGCGCCCGCGAGCGGACGGACTCCTCCGGACGCCGAGCCTGGCTGTCCCTGACCGCGTACGTGCGGGCCACGATCATCGTGGCGTTCGTCGACGCCATCGGCATCACCATCGGCGCGCGGGCCCTGGGCCTGCCGCTGGTGGCCGCCATCGGCATCCTCGTGTTCGTCGGCGCCTTCGTGCCCATCGTCGGTGCCTTCGTCAGCGGACTGGTCGCGGTGCTGATCGCCTTGGTCGCCCAAGGGCCCGTGCATGCCCTTGATCATGTTGCTCGTGGTCCTGGCCGTGCAGCAGATCGAAGCCCACGTGCTGCAACCGTTCCTGCTCGGCCGACTGGTGCACGTGCATCCGCTCGCGGTGATCCTCGCGATCGCCACCGGGGTGATCATGGCCGGCATCGTCGGCGCGCTCGTCGCGGTACCGATCGCGGCCATGGTCAACGCCGTCGTGCACCACCTCGCCGGGCACGACGAGCCCACCGATCACGAAGAACCATCCGGGCCGCCCGTCGACGAGGCGGCCGTGATCTCCCCAGACGAGGCATCCTGATCGACTCGCGCGACGCGACGGCGGTGAGGATGGTCGGCTGAGGTCACCCGCCAGGGCCGGTATGTCGCTGCCGTAGCTCGGGCGTCCCGACCGGGTTTCCCCGCCTACCGGGGTGGGTCGTGCTACAGGTCGAGGGAGGCACGGACCCTTCTCGACCCGCGCCTCAGGAGGAGTGCGTGGGCGCCCTTCGACGTGTTCACTACAACATCGGTGCCTCGGAATCGGTGGGGCAGATCATCGGTGGATCGGCCCACCGGCGACGTCGGCGCCATTCGTCCAGGAGGCAGGCGATGACCAGGCAACAGGAACAGACCAGCAAGTCCGCGAAGCTGCTGTACCGCCCGATCGGTCTGGCCGGCTCGATCCTGGGGGGACTGGTGGCCTCGATGATCTTCAGACAGATCTGGCGACGGGCCGCGCCCGGGGACCATCCCGACCCGCCCAAGGCGCTGGAGACCGAGTACCCCCTGAAGCAGATCCTGCTCGCCGCCGTCATTCAGGGCGCGTTGTACTCGCTGGTCAAGACCATCATCGATCGTGGCGGTGCCCGCGCCTTCCAGCGCTGGACCGGCGAGTGGCCCGGCGGCTGAACCCAGCACAGTGCGACCAGCGCCATGGGTTCAACGCTCGCGGACGCAACGGGACGGCATCCGGCGCACGCACACCGGCTCCTAGCCGCTGGTCGCCTCATGACAGTGCGTGAACGCCTTGGGCGGATCGATCACGCTGCGGGGGCATGACCGCAGCGCGAGGGGGTACAGCACCCCAGAAGCGACACCGCAGAACCGAGAACGCAAGCCAAGTCCAACATCACTAGGAGCAGGACGATGAGCAAGATCATGATCCTCGCGGCCGGGATCGCAGGGTACGTGTTGGGCGCCAAGGCGGGGCACCAGCGGTACGAACAGATCGCCGGTCAGGCCCAACGCGTCTGGAAGGACCCGCGGGTACAGGAGAAGACCTCCCAGGTCGCCAGTGCCGTCAAAGACAAGGCCCCACAGGTCAAGGACCACCTTCCCGGGCGGCACAGCGCCGGGGCCGGCGTTGGCGCTGGCGCTGGCGCCGACGGCGACCGCGATGCCCCAGTGTCCCAGCACGCCTCGACCGGCCCGGCCGGCGCGGGCACCTGGCGGGCCGCGCCATGAGCGCCGACCGACGTGAGGACCCGACCGAGCGCCAGTGAGGGAGACCCGCAGCGGCGGGAAGAGGCGCGGCAGTGGGCATGAGCCCCACGACGCCATCCACGGCACCACACGAGCAGGGCGAACCCTCCGTGGGGCAGCTGGTCACCCAGCTGTCCGAGCAGACCTCGCGGCTGGTCCGCGACGAGCTGGCCCTGGCCCGAGCAGAGCTGACACGTTCTGCCAAGCATGCCGGCCTCGGCGCCGGCCTGTTCGGCGTTGCTGGGTTGGTGGCCCTGTTCGGGGTGGCCGCCTTGGTCGCGGCCGCGATCATCGCGCTCGCGTGGTGGCTGGCCGCGTTGGTCGTCGGGCTCGTGCTGCTGCTGACTGGCGGCGCCCTCGCGCTGGTCGGCAAGCAGCAGGTGCAGCAGGTCTCGGCACCCGAGCGCACCGTGGCGAACGTCAAGCTCGACGTCGACACGGTCAAGGAGAGCAGCCATGGCCACGCTCACTGACCCGTCCAACCCTGCCGAGCCCGCTCGGGCTGACTCGCCCATGCCGGGAGCGGAGGCAAGTCCGGCGCAGATCCAGGCCGACATCGACGCCACCCGAGAACTGCTGGGCGAGACCATCGAGGAGTTGGCAGACAAGGCCGATGTCAAGTACCGAGCCAAGCGCCGCATCGCGGGCCTGCGGCGCCGCCTCGCCGACCAGACCACGATCGCCACCTCTCGCGCCCAGCAGGCAGTCGTCCGTGCCATGGACGCCGCGACCACCGCCGACGGCAAACCCGATCGCCGCGTCGCGATCCCGGCGGCAGCCATGCTGGCCGTGCTGCTCGCCGGGACGGCCACGCTGATCTGGCGCCGACACCGATGACAACCACCTGAACACACCGCCAACCACGCGGGCTCCGCTAACGTGTCCACATCACTGGTTCTGGCGAGGGACCATCGTCCGATCCCGGGTGGGAGGCGCATGTCGATGCTGCATGCTGGCTGGAGGAGGGCGTGCCCGTGAGCGCAGGACCGGTCCGCGGGGAGCCTGACGACCTGCTGGTGCTCGGTCCTATGCTGCGGTATGTCGGGCTCACGGAGGCGACGATCTGGGTCCAGGCGGCCCACCCGGTCGTGGTGACTGTGGAAGCGGACGGACGCGAGTGGGCGGCCGTCTCGTTCGCGGTGCACGACCACCACTACGCGCTCGTCATCCTCGACGGGCTCTCCCCGGGTGCCGAGCTCGAGTACACCGTGTCCATCGGCGGGCAGGTCGTCTGGCCGCCGGCCGGCAGCCCCTACCCCGCGCCTCGGATCCGTACCCTCGACCTCGACCGACCGACCCGCCTCGTCTTCGGCTCGTGCCGGGTCAGCGAGTCGCACGATCGGAAGAGCAACCGGCAGAACGGCATCGACGCGCTGCACGCCCTCGCGCTGGCCCTCGCGGACGAGCCCGGCGCCGGCGATGCGCAGTGGCCGGACCTGGTCGCCTTCCTCGGCGATCAGGTCTATGCCGACGAGACCTCCGAGGCGATGCGCGAGTTCATCGCGCACCGTCGCGGGCTCGAGGACCCGCCCGGCACGGAGATCAAGGACTTCGTCGAGTACGCCCACCTCTACCATCTCGCGTGGAGCGACCCGGCCAACCGGTGGCTGCTCTCGACCGTGCCGAGCTGCATGATCTTCGACGACCACGACATCCGCGACGACTGGAACACCTCATGGACGTGGCACGAACAGATCAACCGGAGCCCTTGGTGGCACGAGCGACTCGTCGGTGGACTGAGCTCGTACTGGGTCTACCAACACCTGGGCAACCTCAGCCCGGCCCAGCTGGCTCGCGACCCGATCCACCAGAGGGTGCTCGCCTCACGTGAGCATCTCGACCTGACCTCGGCCGTGCGCGACCTGGCGACACGCGTCGACCGCCACCCTTGGGTCTACCGTTGGAGCTACTCGCGCGACCTCGGCGACTGCCGGCTCGTCGTGGTCGACTCCCGCGCCGCCCGGGTCCTCGAGCCGGGGCACCGCTCGATGCTCGATCCCGACGAGCTGGCCTGGCTCGACGAGCAGCTCAGCGGCGCTGTCGATCACCTGCTGATCGGCACGTCCTTGCCGTTCCTGCTGCCGCCTGGACTGCACGACCTGGAGGCGATCGACGAGGCTGTCGCGAGCGGTCGCTACGGATCGGGCCCGGCCAGACTGGCGGAGCGCATCCGGCAGAAGATCGACCTCGAGCACTGGGCGGCGTTCGCCGACGACATGGCCGAGGTCTTCGAGATGGTCATGGATCTCGCGCGTGGCAACCGCGGCAGGGCGCCGTACACGATCGTCTTCCTCTCCGGAGACGTGCACAACTCCTACCTCGCCGAGGTCACCGATGCGCTGGCCCGGCACGGCGCTCGATCCCGGATCGTGCAGGCGGTCTGCTCGCCGATCCGCAACCCGATGCCCAAGGCCATGCGCGTCGTGATGTCCGCATTCGCCAAGAGCCTCGCCCACCCGATGCGGGCTGTCGCGGGCCGGTCGAAGCACATGCCCGACCCGGCCTACCCATGGCGCGTCACGCACGGTCCGTGGTTCGAGAACTGCTTCGCCGAGCTGGCCGTCGACGGCGCCGACCTGACGATCACCTGGCGCGGCGGCGAGGCGGGCGGGGAGGGCGACGACGAGCCTGAGCAGTCCACGCGCATGGTGCGGGTCGCACAGGTTCCGGTGCGGGGGACACCCGCCTGAGGCGGCTGACACTGGCCGCGTGGCTTCGTGTGTGGTCACGTGGTGCGGGTGTGCCAGGTTCCGGTGGCGGCGATCACTCCGAGCGCCGCGGCGAGGACGGCGAGGGCGGCGAGGGCGGGGATGGTGGTTGTGTTCGTGAGGGTGAGGATCACGCCGAGCAGGCTCAGCGCCATACATCCGGCTCCCGGCCAGCCGGCCGCGTGGGTGACGCTGTCGAGGGATCCGCCGACGATCACGGGTGCAGCCGAGCAGGAGCGTACCGAGCCCGACTACGAGCAGCCAGCCGCCCGAGTCGGCGAAGGTCGCGGTGGGGTGCAGGACGAGCTGTTCGAGTCCGACGCCGGCGAGCACGATGCCGAGCGTGGTGGGCAGGTGCCCGTGGATGAACAGGTCGTGCCGCTCGTCCAGCCTCTGCTCCTCGGCCTTGGAGTCTGGGTGCGCGTCTTCGGCACGCTGCAGGACTCGGGTGCTGACGGTGCCGCCCACATCGAAGTACACCCACCAGCCGGCAGCCGCGACGACGAACCCGAGCACTGCCACGAGGACGGAACGGCTGGCCCACTGCGTCTCGTGGACACCGGTCACGACCGCCGCGGTCACCTCGCCCAGGACGAGGATGACCAGCAGCCCGAAGCGTTCCGGTAGGTGTTCGAGGTGCAGCGGGACGCGGTTGTGGTGGTGGGTGGCGATGACCGGGGTGGCCAGGTCCACGAGCGCGGCTGCGCCCCACATCCAGTAGCCGCCAGCGGGCGCGAGCAGCGAGCCGGCCCAGAGGGCGAGCACGATCGAGTGGCCGGCGACGTAGATGGCGATGGGCGGCCGGGCGTCGGTCACGTGCCACCACGCGCGCAGATACAGCAGGGTGAGCACGAGCCGGCCGAGCAGGTAGCTGAGCGTGAACGGGGTCAGGTGGGTGCTGGTGGCCTCGGCGGCGCTGGCGGCGCATCCGAGAACGCCGAGCATGGCGGCCAGCTTGGCGAGGCGAAGGATCAGGTCGTCGGTGTCGAACCGGTCCGCGTACAGGGTGAATCCGGTCCAGGAGAGCCAGATCAGGGTGAAGAGCCCGGCGAACCGCAGGGCGCTGGCCGGGTCCGGATAGGCGAGCAGCGCGCTGGCCAGCTCGGCCACGACCAGCACGTAGGCGAGGTCGAAGAACAGCTCGAGCCGGGAGGCGGACCTGCCCTCGCCGGTGCGTAGCCGCGGCGGGCGCACCATCGGACCGGGACCTCCCGGGCCCGGCCGGGGCGTCCCGGCTGCGTG
>NZ_JAKDLO010000179.1 GCF_030452765.1 Intrasporangium sp. | reverse complement strand
GCGTCGAACCACGGTGACCCAGTCGCTCGGCGCGTGGGCGCCCACCGCGGCGCAGGTGCGGGCGGTCGTGCTGGGCGCCGGCACGCTCCTGCTCGGCGCGGCCCTGCGGCGTCCGGACCTGGTCGTCATCGCAGTCCCCCTCGTCGTCGCGGCCGTCTGGGCGCAGCTGGCCCGCCCGCACACGGAGGCCACCGCCACCGCCCAGCTCGCGCAGCCGACGCTGCGAGAGGGCGAGACGACGACACTGGTCGTGCGCATCGAGCCGCTCCCACCCGGCTGCCACGGGGCCGTGCTCCTGTCGGAGACGCCGTGGGTGGGTCGGACCCCACCGACCGGGGCCGCACCGATCGAGGGGCCCGCGACCGCGATCGGCGTGCGCTCGACCCGGTGGGGCGTGCGACCGCTCGGGACCGTGACGGTCAGCCTGACCAGCCCCTGGGGAGCCTTCCGCGCCGGGCCGGTCGAGCTGCCCGACCTCAGCACGACGACCCTGCCGGTACCGGCCGGGTTCGACGCGGCCGCGCCGACTCCGCACCCGCGCGGCATCGTCGGGATCAACCGGTCGGCGCGGCCCGGCGCCGGCAGCGAGTTCAACAGCATCCGGGCGTTCCAGCCCGGAGACCGGCTGCGACGGATCCACTGGCCGGTCTCCCTGCGCACCGGCCGCCTGCACGTCACCTCGACGTTCGCCGACGAGGACGCCCACGTGATCCTGCTCGTGGACGCCTTCAGCGACCTCGGTCCCCGCGAGGGCGTCGACGGGCGCCCCACCAGCCTCGACGTCACGGTCCGCGCGGCAGGTGCCCTCGCCGACCACTTCCTCCGGTCGGGCGAACGGCTCACACTACGCACCGTCGGCGCGGCCGACATCCCGCCGCTCGGCGTCGGCTCCGGAACACACCACCTGCGCCGGGTCCTCGAGACGCTGGCCCGGATCGAGCCGGCATCGGAGCGGCGCGACGACGGGAGGCGGGCCATCCGCGGCCTCGACGCCCTCAGCCTGGTCCTCGTGCTGAGCCCACTGATCGAGGGCACGACCGTCGAGCTGAGCACGACGCTCGCCGGCCGGGGACTGACCACCGTCGTCATCGACACCTTCCCGGAGCACCTCACCGTGAGCCCCCGCGACCCCTACGAGGCCCTGGCCTGGCGGATCCGGCTGCTGTCCCGGCAGGCGCAGGTCGCGGCGCTCGTGGGCCGTGGCGTCCCCGTCGTGCCGTGGCGCGGCCCGGGCTCGCTCGACCACGTCCTGCGTGACATCGCCCATCGGGCCTCGGCCCCGAGGATGGTGCGCCGATGAGCAGCACGCCCAGCACGACTGGACGGCGCGGGCCGCACCGAACCGGCCGACGCCAGCGGCTCGTCCGGTTCGGGACCACCGGCACCGACTGGTCGCTCCATCACCTGCTGTTGGCAGCGGTGGCGACCCTCGGCGTCGCCCTCTACCTGCTGGCCCTGCAGGGCGCAACGGGTGGGAAGGATGCCGGATGGTGGCTGCTGACCGCTGTACCGCTGCTGACCTGGTCCCTGTCGAACTCGGCCGCGGCGCTCGCTCTCTGGTCCGTGCTGGTCGTCGTCTGGGTCAACCTGACACCAGCAGGCAGCTTCACGTGGTGGTCACTGCTCGCCGCGCTCGGCGTGACACTCTCGCACGCCGCGACCGCCCTGGCCGACTCGAGGCCGCCCTGGGCATACGTCGGCCGGGCCACCGCTCGCGGATGGCTGCGTCCGGTCGTCGTCGCGGTGGCGGCCGCGACGGTCGTCGCGGTGCTCGCCGCGCTGCTGCTCGGCCGGGCAGGGGGTCTCAGCGGAGCGGCATACGTGATCGGCCTGGCGGGGCTGGCGGCCGGGGTGTGGGCGCTACGGACCAACCCGCCCCAGGAGCCGGACTGACCGTCAGCGGCTCGCGGCCGGCCAGACGGCACACCAGGGCACGTCCCACCCGGCCAGGCGCAGGCGCCGCGCGACGAAGCGGTCGCGCGGCAGGCCGACGACCCGGCCGGTCGATGGTTCGTAGAGGTCTGGGTCGGGGCCGCCGCCCCCGGGGAGCACGAGGACGATGTGCCGCGGCAGCCAGGTGCTGCCGATGTAGAGCAGCGCCGGGCCGACCTCGTGGGTGCGGCTGCGCAGCTCCTCGTGGACGTTGCCGAGGCGAGCCCTGCCGGCGAGCCGGAACCACTGCGTCTCGTAGCGGGTCCCAGGCACTGCCACGCCGTGCTCGAGCTCGGCGCGGGCGCCCCACGGCGGTGTGCCGAGCGCTCGAGGCCACGGCGGCTGCAGCCGTTCGCCGGCGCCGACCAAACCGTTCGTGCGGCGCACCACGACCTGCTCACACGCCGCGAAGCGGTCGTCAGCCGTGTGCTGCGCCTGATCGTCCGGGTATCCGTGGCGGACCCAGTCGGCGAAGGCCGGGTTGGCCAGCATCCGGGCCACGGTCACGCACGCCGGGCCGCACGTCGTAGAGGACTGCTGCGTGGGCGCCGGGGTGCTGCGCCCGACGCGAAACGGTGCCGCCACGGCGGGTGAGCCTACCTGCCTCGTGTCCTCATGCGGGCTCCTTGCGCTGACGCTTGCGCGTCTCCGGCGCGCGCCGGACGACCGTCGGCAGCACGTTGTCCAGGACGACCTCGCGGGTGACGACGACCCGGGCGATCTCGTCGTCGCTCGGCACGTCGAACATGACGGGCAGCAGGACCTCCTCCATGATCGCGCGCAGTCCGCGAGCGCCGGTGCCGCGCAGCAGCGCCTGGTCGGCGACGGACTCGAGCGCGTCATCGGTGAACTCGAGCTCCACGCCGTCGATCTCGAACATCCTCTGGTACTGCTTCACGAGGGCGTTGCGCGGCGTCGTCAGGATGCTGACGAGGGCATCACGATCGAGCGGCGCGAGCGTCGTGAGGACCGGGAGCCGACCGATGAACTCCGGGATGAGCCCGAACTTGAGCAGGTCCTCGGGCATGACGTCAGCGAACGTGTCGACCAGGTCCTTCGGGCTGTGCAGCGCCGCGCCGAAGCCGAGGCCCTTGCGACCGGCCCGCTGCTCGATGAGCTTCTCGAGGCCTGCGAACGCTCCCCCGACGATGAACAGGACGTTCGTCGTGTCGATCTGGATGAACTCCTGGTGCGGGTGCTTGCGCCCGCCCTGGGGCGGCACCGACGCGGTCGTGCCCTCGAGAATCTTCAGCAGCGCCTGCTGTACGCCCTCGCCGGAGACGTCGCGGGTGATCGACGGGTTCTCCGACTTGCGGGCGATCTTGTCGACCTCGTCGATGTAGATGATCCCGGTCTCGGCCTTCTTGACGTCGTAGTCCGCGGCCTGGATGAGCTTGAGCAGGATGTTCTCGACGTCCTCGCCGACGTAGCCGGCCTCGGTCAACGCGGTCGCGTCCGCGATCGCGAACGGGACGTTGAGCATCCGCGCGAGAGTCTGCGCCAGGTAGGTCTTGCCCGAGCCGGTCGGACCGATGAGCAGGATGTTCGACTTGGCGATGTCGACGTGGTCCTCCGCCTTCTTGACCCCGTCGCCGGCCTGGATGCGCTTGTAGTGGTTGTAGACCGCGACCGCGAGGGACTTCTTGGCCTGGTCCTGCCCGACGACGTAGTTCTCGAGGAACTCGAAGATCTCCCGGGGCTTCGGCAGGTGGTCGAGGCCCAGCTCGCTCGTCTCGGCGAGCTCCTCCTCGATGATCTCGTTGCACAGCTCGATGCACTCGTCGCAGATGTAGACGGCCGGCCCGGCGATCAGCTTCTTGACCTGCTTCTGGCTCTTTCCGCAGAAGGAGCACTTGAGCAGATCTCCACCTTCTCCGATACGTGCCACGTGGATGCTCCCTGCTGGCTTGACTGCGCTGCCTCGACTGCCTCGCGCGGGGGTGCGCTCGACCAGACCCCAATCTACGGGGCCATGTCCTATTAGACGACGCGTAGGCCGCTCGCCGCTCGCGCAACGCCGCTTGTCCGCTGATGGCGGACAAACCACGCTCGTGTCAGTCCACGAGCCCAACTGCGCCGCTAGGGGAGCGGCTCAGCTCTCGAGCGAGGCCTTCCGTGAGGCGAGCACCTCGTCGATGAGGCCGTACTCCTTGGCGTCTTCGGCGGACAGGATCTTGTCACGCTCGATGTCGTTGCGGACCTGCTCTGAGGTGCGGCCGGTGTGGTGCGCGACGGTGTCCTCGAGCCACGTGCGCATCCGGAGCACCTCGTTGGCCTGGATCTCGATGTCGGAGGCCTGCCCATAGTCGCCGCCGGACAGGGCCGGCTGGTGGATGAGAATACGGGAGTTCGGCAGCGCGAAGCGCTTCTCGGGCGCGCCGGCGCCGAGCAGCACCGCGGCGGCCGATGCGGCCTGGCCGATGCAGAACGTCTGGATGTCGGGCCGGACGAACTGCATCGTGTCGTAGATCGCGGTCATCGCGGTGAACGAGCCACCCGGGCTGTTGATGTACATCAGGATGTCGCGGTCGGGGTCGAGGGACTCGAGGACGAGCAGCTGGGCGATGATGTCGTCGGCGGACGCGTCGTCGACCTGGACCCCGAGGAAGATGATCCGGTCCTCGAAGAGCTTGTTGTACGGGTCGGAGCGCTTCATGCCGTAGGAGGTGCGCTCCTCGAACTGCGGCAGGATGTAGCGGCTGCTCGGCTGGACGGGGCCGGGCACGGCGAGGCGCGAGGTCGGTTCGATGTTCATGCGGTCTTCTCCAATGTCCGTGCCGGGTCAGGCGTTGTCGGGGGCCGAGGTCTGCGACCCGGAGTCCTTGCTCAGTGCGCCGGCGTCAGGCGCGTCGCTCGACCGGGTGAAGACGTGGTCGACGAAGCCGTACTCCTTGGCCTCCTCCGCGCTGAACCAGCGGTCGCGGTCGGAGTCCTTCTCGATCTGCTCGGCGCTCTGCCCGGTGTGCTGCGCGATGAGCCCCGCCATCTGCTTCTTGATGTAGAGCATCTGCTCGGCCTGGATCTTGATGTCGGTCGCCGTGCCGCCGATGCCACCGGAGGGCTGGTGCATCATGACGCGAGCGTGCGGCGTCGCATAGCGCTTGCCCTTCGTGCCGGCCGAGAGCAGGAACTGGCCCATCGAGGCGGCCAGGCCCATGGCGACGGTCGCGACGTCGTTGGGGATCCAGTTCATCGTGTCGTAGATCGCCATGCCCGCGGAGATCGAGCCGCCCGGGCTGTTGATGTAGAGCCAGATGTCCTTGTCGGGGTCCTCGGCGGACAGCAGCAGCATCTGGGCACAGATGGCGTTGGCGTTCTCGTCCCGCACGTCGGAGCCGAGGAAGATGATCCGCTCCTTGAGCAGGCGGTTGTAGATGTGGTCGTCCAGACCACCCGGCGAACTGTTGCCGTTGGCGGAGATGTCCGAGGTCACCAGTGTCTCCATCGTCGAAGGTCTCCAGCCGTGGGCCCCGTCGTGGCGGCCCGGCTGGCTCGTCACAGACCCTAACGTCCCGGCCCGTCCGGGGATTTCCCGACCGGGCGGTGTTCGCCCTGAGCGCACAACACAACACCCCACGAGGGTGGGAGCGGCCCCCTGTCGGGGTATGCCGCTCACCATGCCTCACGACTCACCATGCCTCACGACTCACCGGCCGGCCGCCCAGGCCCGGCTAGCCCTAGCCCTAGCTCTAGCTCTAGCTCTGATCGTCCCCGCCGGGCTCGGCCGCAGCAGCCTCCTGCTCCGCGCGTAGCTGCCGCTCGAAGTCCGCGAGCGAAAGGTGGTCATCGATCGCGGCATCGTTTCTCCCGGTGTTCCCGGCCCCGTGCCGCACCGTGCCCACGCCCTGCTCGCCGCCGGTGCGCTGGTGTCGCAGCTGCTCGGCGCGTTCGGCGGGCCGGCCCACGTAGTCCTGCTCGACCTGCCTCAGCTCACCTGACTCGTTGAAGTCGCTCATCTGCCCGCTCCTGCCTGGTCGTCGGATGCTGGTCGTCACGTGACGTCCACCTCCGGCATACCCCGTCAGGGCAGGCTGTGCACGTGGGGCTGCGGCGCCTGGCGTCAGGCGTCGGCCTTCTCGCCGGTCTCGGCCGGAGCGGTCTCATCGGCCTCGTCCTCGGTCCCTGCGACGGCCTCGACCTCACCGACGTCGACTGTCTCGGGCCCGGCCTCGTCCTCGGTCCCCGGGACGGCGGCGTTGAGGTCGACGACGTTGCCCGCCGAGTCCTTGACGGCGACCTTCTCCAGGACGGTGGCGAGCGCCTTGCGGCGGGCCACCTCGGCAACCATGGCCGGGATCTGCCCCTCCTCGTCGATCGACTTGGCGAAGGCGTTCGGGTCCATGCCGTACTGCTGCGAGGACATGACGAGGAACTCGATCAGCTCCTGCTGGCCGACCTCGACCTCCTCCTGCTCCGCGACCGCGTCGAGGAGCAGCTGGGTGCGCAGCGCCTTGCGAGTGCTCTCGTCGACCTCGGCCCGGTGCTCGTCGTCCTCGAGGCGGCCCTCCTGCTCGAGGTGCGACTGGATCTCGGCCGAGATGACCGCCTCGGGGACCGGCACCTCGACGCGCTCGAGCATGACCTCGAGCAGCCGGTCGCGCGCGGCGACGCCCTGGCCGAACTTCTTGTCGTTCTCGGCGCTGCGCGCGATATCGGCGCGCAGCTCGTCCAGGGTGTCGAACTCGGAGGCCAGCTGGGCGAACTCGTCGTCGAGCTCGGGCAGCTCGCGCTCCTTGACCGCCGTGACCGTCACGGTGCAGTCGGCCTCCTTGCCCTCGTGGTCGCCACCGGCGAGCGGCGCCGTGAACTGCTTCTGCTCGTCGGGCGACATCCCGAGCAGCGCCTCGTCGAGGCCCTCGAGCATGTTGCCCGAGCCGACCTCGTACGACACGCCCTTGACGGAGTCGATCTGCTCACCGTCGAGAACGGCCGACAGGTCGATCGAGACGAAGTCGCCGTCGTTCACGGCGCGCTCGACGGTGACGAGGGTGCCGAAGCGAGCACGCAGGGCGTCGAGGCGCTCGTCGATGTCGGAGTCGCCGACCGCGACCTCGTCGACGGTCAGCTCGATGTCGGAGAAGTCGGGCAGCTCGATCTCGGGGCGCTTGTCGACCTCGATGACGAACGAGAAGTCGTCGCCGTCGGCCATCGGCACCGACAGGTCGCTGATCTCGGGCTGGCCGAGCGGACGCACCGAGTGCTCCTCGAGGGCCTGGCCGTAGAACTGGGGCAGCGCGTTGTTGACCGCCTCCTCGAGCACGGCGCCGCGCCCGACGCGTTGCTCGATGAGGCGGGCCGGAACCTTGCCCTTGCGGAAGCCCGGCACCTGGATCTGGTCGCCGATGTGCTTCAACGCCGCGTCGAGGCTCGGCTTGAGCTCCTCGAACGGGACCTCGACGGTCATCTTGACCCGGGTCGGGCTGAGGGTCTCGAGCGCACTCTTCACTGCGGGTACTCCATGGCTTGGATCGCGGCCGGTAGCCGGCCTTGGGCTTCGGGGTCGGCCACTCACGCGGAGCCACCGGGAGCACGCCACGACGGCATGACGCACCGACCGACCATGCTAGCCGCCCACGGCGAGATCGATAAATGCGCCTATGCTCGGCGCCATGTCGGCCCTCCCCGCACCCCTCGACGACCGCCTGCGGATGCTGCAGCTGCTGGCCGCGACGATCGCCGGCGGTGCCCTCCTCGTGGCGGTGGCCCGGGTGCTGGTCGACACCGCGGCGCCGTGGCCGTCGTGGTGGCAGCTCGCCCTCGTCGTGCTCGCGCTGCTCGGCTCGGCGCTGCTCATCCGCCAGGTCGGCTACGCGGTACCGGCGCTTCCGGACGGCCTGCCGGACGAGCATGCGGCCGCGACCAGCGTGCGGTACTTCAGCTCGACGACCGTGCTGCGCGCTGCCATCTGCGAGGTGCCGATCTTCGTCGCGTTGTTCGTCTCGATCCTGCCACCGCGCACGTGGCTCCCACTCGTGCTCGCGGTCCCGGGCGCGGCAGCGCTGTTCTGGACCCATGCGTGGCCGTCCGAGCGGACCGTAACCGCCGTCGCGGAGGGACTCGAGCGTGCGGGCGCGAGGAGCCACCTCGCCGAGGCGCTCGGTCTGCGCGGCGGGGTGGGCTGAGCGGCATACCGTGCATACCGGATGCCGCCTGCCGCGGCCCGCGAGAGCCTGCTGAGACCGCGAGCGGGCGACGAGAATCGAACTCGCGTAGCCAGTTTGGAAGACTGGGGCTCTACCATTGAGCTACGCCCGCGAGCCCCGGTCGTGAACCGGGGCATCGAGGCGCTAGCCTACTGGTCGCGCCCGTTCGTGACGAAATCGCACCAGGTGATGGCGATGCGTCCGCCGGGCCGCGGGGCATGGCGCAGTTTGGTAGCGCGTCCGCTTTGGGAGCGGAAGGTCGCAGGTTCAAATCCTGTTGCCCCGACACATGCCATCCGCAACGGTCGCTGCGGTCACCCGAGGTCGAGACGCAGCTCGTGGATCGTTCGTCCGGCGGCCCGGCCCTTGGCCTCGAACCCGTCGACGGGACGCCAGTACGGCCGAACGGCCCGACAGGCCGTCCACCGGGGGTGCACCGCCACCTCGGCCAGGACGTGCTCGGCGTAGAGGTCCTGGTCGGTCGCGAGGAGGACGTGGCCACCCGGCTTGAGAGCCCGGGCGAGCAGGTCCAGGTTGGCTGGGCTGACGAACCGGCGCTTCGCATGCTTCTTCTTGTGCCACGGGTCAGGGAAGAACAGGTGCACCGCGTCGAACGTGTCGTCGCCGACGCGTTCCTCGAGGAATACGACGGCGTCAGCCTGTTCCACCCTCAGGTTCGGAACGCCGGCGGCATCTGCCCGGGCCAGCAGCCGAGCGAGCCCAGGAGTGTGCACGTCCATGGCGAGCACGTCATGCGCGGGAGAGTGGGCGGCATACGCGATGGCGGCATGGCCGTGC
>NZ_JAKDLO010000040.1 GCF_030452765.1 Intrasporangium sp. | reverse complement strand
GATCGAGAGTGCACCAGTCCGGATCGAGAGTGCACCAGTCCGGTTCGAGAGTGCACCAGTCCGGTTCGAGAGTGCACCAGTTGCATTCGACTGTGCAGTAGTCCGGATCGAGAGTGCACCAGTTGCATTCGACTGTGCAGTAGTCGCGTTCGAGAGTGCGCCGGTATGGCCCCGAGTTCGCTTCGCGCCCACACGTCGCCCCACACGTCGCCGGTCATGTCGCTGGGCCCGTCATGTCGCCGGTCATGTCGCGGCAGTGGTGGGGCTCCGTGCTGGGTCTCGTCCCGAGGTGCGACATGACGTGCGACACGACCAGAGGGCTCCCCTGTGAATGATCCCCTCTGTTAATGAGCCCTTCTGTGAATGAGCCGCTCTTGATGCCGAGAGTACGCTCGTCGTGGGAGGTGCCGGTGGGCGTCGTCGAGGAGTTGGCCCGGGCCCGTGCCGACTTCGAGCGCGGGGACTGGAGCGCGGCCCTCACCAGCTGGTTGGCCGCGGACCCGGCCTCGCTCACCCCCGATGACCTCGACTCGGCCGGAGCGGCGGCCTACCTCGTCGGTCGCCGGGATGCGGCCCTCGACCTCTACGAGCGGGCCCATGAAGTGCGCCTGCATGCCGGAGACGTGCCGGAGGCCGTCCGCGCCGCGTTCCACCTCGTCATGATCTGCGCGACCTCCGGTGAGCAGTCGAGGGCAGCGGGCTGGCTCGGCATTGCCGAGGGGTTGCTCACCGAGGTGCCCGTCGATGCCGTCGAGCGCGGCTACATCGCGTTCGCGCAGATGTTCCGCAGTCTCGGCCGCGGCGACCTCGCGACGGCCGCCATCTTGGCCGAAACGGCTCGTGAGGCCGGTCGACGCCATCACGACTCCGACCTTGTCGCACTCGGCCTGTGCTCGGCGGGCCGGATCGCCATCATGGCCGGTCGGGTCGCGGACGGGCTCGCCCTGCTCGACGAGGCCATGACTGGACTGCTCTCACACGGTGGGACACCAGAGGTGTTCGGCCACGTCTACTGCACGGCGATCGAGGGATGCCAGGAGGTCCGCGACCTCGCGCGGGTCACCGAGTGGACGTCGGGCCTGCACCGGTGGTGCGAATCGCATCCGAGCCTTGTGGCCTTCACGGGGCAGTGCTCGCTACACCGAGGCCAGATCCTGACCGGGCACGGCGCCTTCCGCGAGGCAGTCGACGAGTTCGACTCTGCCATCGAGAGATACCGCGCCATCGGCTCGCCCGACGCGATCGGTCAGGCAGCCTATGAGCGCGGTGAGGTGTTGCGGATCCTCGGAGATCTCGATGCGGCCGAGGCATCCTTCCGGCTCGCCGGCGAGTCCGGCTTCGATCCCCAGCCCGGCCTGGCCCTGCTCTGGACCGTCCGCGACGAGCCGCGCGCTGCCGCCGGAGCAGCGAGTCGGCTCTTGGCCGAGGTGCGGGCCCCGCTGCAGCGTTTGCGTGTGCTCCCCGGCATCGTCGAGGTACTCATCGCCTGCGGCGACGTCGAGGTCGCCCGCGCCTGCTCGAGCGAGCTCGACTCGTTGGCAGGCGAGTTCGCCTTCGACACGGTCCGAGCAGATGCTGCCTCGGCGGCTGCGACCGTCGAGATCGCCGCCGGTGACCCGATGGGCGCCCTGCCGTACGCTCGCAAGGCGAGGGCTGCGTGGACACGACTCGAGAATCCGTATGCCGCTGGGCTGGCCCAGGCGACCATCGGCCGCGTGCTGCTCGTCCTCGGCGACGAGAGCTCCGCGCGGGTCGAGCTCGAGGCGGCCCGGGCGGCCTTTCTCCGACTCGGCGCCTCCCCAGCCGCTGACGCGGTCGACGCGTTGCTCGGACGGTCGCAGGCCGCACGTCCGGGTGGGCTGAGCGAGCGAGAGGTCGAGGTGCTGGGGCTCGCCGCGGTCGGTCGGAGCAACCAGCAGATCGCCGAGGCCCTGGTCATCAGCGAGCGGACCGTCGCCCGGCACCTGTCCAACATCTTCACGAAGCTCGACGTGGGCAGCCGCACGGCTGCGGCTGCCTATGCCTACGAGCACGGGCTGGTCTGACCCTCCCTCCCCGAACGGACCGCCCGGGGTCGAGCCGGCCGGCGCACCGCCGTGTTCGATCCCGAACGGACCGTCGGGGGGGTCACGCGGTGACGGAGACCAGAGCCCGCTCGTGCAGCGACCGGTCGGATGCGATGCGGTCGGCGAGATAGCGGGCGTCACGACCGACTCCGGGCAGGACCATCGAGGAGAATGCGTACTGGAAGGCGAGGCCGCAGAAGTAGAGGCCCGGCACCTCGTCGGCGACGCCGCGGTACTCCCGGGGCCAGCCGTCGTCGCCGACGATCGGCAGGTCGATCCAGTCGAAGTGCTGCTCGAACCCGGTGGCCCACACGATGTTCGCGACATCGACGACGGTGCCGTCCCCGAGCACGGGCCGTCCGCCCCGGACTCCCTCGACCCGTGACGGGTTGCGCAGGACTCCGCGAGCGGCGAGGTCCGCGCGCTTGACCCGCAGCATCGGGCCACCGTGGTGCCGGATGTGCGGCATCGCGCGGCGCCCGATGGGTGTCCGCCTGGTCAGCACGTGTCGCCACGCGAAGACCAGAACCGGCACGGCCATGCGGGTCTGCCACGAGTCCCACCTGATCGGGATCTCTCCGCAGTCCCGGCCCACGAGCGTGGTCTGCCTCGTCTCGGCGAGCTCGTAGGCGATGTCGCATCCGGAGTGCGAGGCTCCGACGACGAGCACCGGCCCCGGGGCCAGCTGGGACGGGCGGCGGTACTCGCTCGAGTGCAGCTGGAGGACGCCGGGGTCGAGGTCACGAGCGAACTCCGGTACGCGCGGAGCCCGGCCGAAGGTGCCGGTTGCGACCACGACGTCGTTGCAGTGGTACGTTCCCGCGTCGGTCTCGACGACGAAGCGGCTGTCGTCGTTCCCGTGAGCAGTTCCGCCACCTGCCAGCCGCACTACGTGCACACCCAGCCGGACCGGCAGGCTGAAGTGAGCGGCATACGCCTGGAGGTAGTCGGCGACCTCGTCCTTGCCCGGGCAGGCGTGCGGGTCCCCCGGGAAGGGGAAGCCGGGCAGGCCGTCGTACCGGGCCGGCGTGTAGAGGTGAAGTGAGTCGTAGTGGTGCCGCCAGTTGTCGCCGAGACGGTCGTTGCGCTCGAGCACGACGCAGTCGTGACCGCTCGTCATGAGGGCTTGCGCGGTCGCGAGCCCGGCCTGTCCCGCCCCGATGATCACCGTGCTGACCTCGTTGGCCGTGCTGGTCGCGTGGTTGGCGTGAGTTTCGTTGGTGCCCATGGCTCCTCCTCAAGGCCGATGAGTCGACGGTAGGAGCGGTGACGGGCCGGAAGCATCGGCGACGTTGCCCATCTCGAGGCGAGCGCGTGGCGTGAACTGACCACCGCATACGTCGTCTTCCTTTGAGTACGCGCTCCGCTTCGCCCTCGAAGGAGGTCGTATGCCGCTCAAGGCGAGACGACGTGCGTCCCCAGAGCCGGGTCGAGGTCCTGCCGGCTGTCTGGCACGGCTCGTCCCAATGTCTGCGGCCGAACTGTCGAGCGCGATGCGGCCCTCGCGCGACGTGGTGTGATGGGGGTCATGGATCGGGCGCGCGGGCTCCAGGTGGCCGTCAACGGCCGACTCGTCATCCCCGAGGCCGAGCTGCACGAGCGTTTCTCGCGCAGCTCGGGGCCGGGTGGGCAGGGTGTCAACACGACCGACTCCCGCGTGGAGCTCACCTTCGACGTCGAGCGGTCGCGGGTTCTCCCGGATCGCCTGCGCGTCCGGATGCTCCACCGGCTTCGAGGCCGTCTCGTCGACGGTCGTATCACGGTGGTCGCGAGCCAGCACCGGACCCAACTGGCCAACCGCAAGGCGGCCCGAGAGCGGCTCGCGCGGCTGTTGCACGACGCGACGACAGCGCCCCCGCCGAAACGCCGCGCCACACGTCGGACCCGAGCCTCGCAGGAACGGCGGCTACGGGCCAAGAAGGCCCGGGCGGAGGTGAAGCGGGGGCGCGCCCACCGCACGCCGGACTGACCCCGGAGTCGTCGGGAAGGCCCTTCGACGGGTCAGTCCGCGAAGGTGTAGCGGAGCGAGAGCCAGTTCTCCAGGCTGAGCTGGGCGGCACGCTCGGCATCGCCTGCGCGGGCGGCGCTGATGATGGCGGCGTGCTGGTCGACCGAGTCGCGCCCAGCGAACGATGCGAAACGCATCCGCTCGACGCGGCGCAGCACCGGGACAACCCGCTCGAGAACCTCGGGTACGACAGCGTTGCCGCACCTCGCGACGAAGACCTGGTGGAAGTGGTCATCGGCGGCGATCGCGCTCGGGACATCCGCGCGGTCGAGCGCGCCGGCGAAGCGAGCGTTGGCCTCCTCGAGACGCGCGAGGTCCTCACCGGCCAGCAGCGGAGTGGCGAGACGGGCGGCGAGCTCGTGCATCGCGGCGGCCACCTGCTGGGAGTCGATCGTCGACTCGAGGTCGACGGGCGCCACGATCGTCGCCCGGCCCGGGGTCGCCACGACGAGCCGGGCGCGCTCGAGCCGCAGCAATGCCTCGCGGATCGGGGTTCGGCTGACACCGAGCCAGCCCTCGAGCTCGCTGTCACGGAGCCGCTCGCCTGGCTCGAGGGTGCCCTCGACGATCGCGTCGCGCAGGGACTCGTAGGCGTGGTCCCGCAACAGTGCCCGCCGATGGACGCCTTGCTCGCTGGGTACCGGCACAACGCCAATATATTGCACTCTTGTGTGGGAATGCAATGTGCAATATATTAGATGCGGATGCCAGCAGAATCGAGACAAGCTCGGCAGCGTCAAGGACTCTCGACCGGCGTTCGAGCCTGGCGAGGGCGGCGTCGGGACCGAGATGGCACTACCAGCCACACGCACACTCCCAAGGAAAGGAAACCACCATGGCCATCACCGACTTCGAGCGCTACCCGTTGACCTTCGGGCCAAGCCCGGTCCACCACCTCGACCGACTGACCGCTCACCTCGGGGGAGCGCATCTCTGGGCCAAGCGTGAGGACGTCAGCTCCGGGCTCGCGTTCGGCGGCAACAAGACCCGCAAGCTCGAGTACATCGTCCCCGACGTGCTCGCGCAGGATGCGGACACGCTCGTGTCGATCGGCGGATACCAGTCCAACCACACGCGTCAGGTCGCCGCGGTGGCCGCCAAGCTCGGCCTCAAGTGCCGGCTCATCCAGGAGAGGTGGGTCGACTGGGACGACCCGGTCAACGACAAGGTCGGCAACATCCTCCTGTCGCGGATCATGGGTGCCGATGTACGGCTCGACCCGGCCGGCTTCGACATCGGCATCCGCCGCTCGTGGGAGGAGGCCATCGCGGAGGTCGAGGCAGCAGGCGGCAGGCCCTACGCGATCCCGGCTGGAGCGTCCGAGCACAAGTTCGGCGGCCTCGGCTTCGCCAACTGGGCCTACGAGGTTGCCGAGCAGGAGCGGCAGCTCGGCGTCTTCTTCGACACCATCGTCGTCTGCACGGTGACCGGCTCGACCCACGCCGGGATGATCGCCGGCTTCGCCGCACTCGAGGACGAGGGAGGTCGCCCGCGTCGTGTCATCGGCATCGATGCGTCGGCGAAGGTTGAGCAGACGCGCGAGCAGGTCGGACGGATCGCGCGCAACACCGCTAAGCTCATCGGGCTCGAGCGGGACCTGCGCGACGACGAGATCACCGTGTTCGACGGGTGGGCAGGTGACTACTACGGCATCCCGGTCCAGTCGACCATTGACGCGATCCGGTTGTCCGGCCGGCTCGAGGGGATGATCATCGACCCGGTCTACGAGGGCAAGTCGATGGCAGGACTCATCGACCTCGTCTCCCAGGGCGAGATCGGCCAGGACTCCACAGTGCTCTATGCGCACCTCGGTGGCCAGCCGGCGCTCAATGCCTACAGCGGCATCTTCGACTGAGCCTGGTTGTTCGACGACGGGGTGAGGATCGACCGAGCGAGTCCGGACGACGACGGGGGTGAGGATCGACCGAGCGAGTCCGGACGACGACGGGGGTGAGGATCGACCGAGCGCCAGCGAGGGAGGACCGGAGCCCCGAGGAGTCGCGACAGAAGGCACAGCGAGGGAGGCCCGGAGCGCCTGGTTCGGCTCAGTCGAACGAATGACTCGAGTGAGATTGGGCTCCTTTGTCATCGGACTGGCGCACGCTCGATCGGGACTGGTGCACGCTCGATCGGGACTGGTGCACTGTCGATGGGAACTGGTGCACTTTCGATGGGAACTGCTGCACTGTCGATTGAAGGGAGTGGGCTGAGAGGATGGGCGCCATGGTGACCACCACGGCAACAGCGTCGGCATCGGTCGAGCCGAGCGTCAACGGGCGCCCCCTCTCGGCGGGGGCCACCGTCGACGAGACCGTCCTCGACTCCATCGCGCAAAGGGTCCTGTGGATCTCGACGGCGATGATCGACGCGGCGAACCGGGGCCGACCGAACACCTCGGGCGTCAAGGTCGGGGGGCACCAGGCGTCGAGCGCGTCGATAGTCGGCATCATGACCTCGCTGTGGTTCGCCGAGCTGACCGCCGAGGACCAGGTCTCGGTCAAGCCGCACGCGTCGCCGGTCCTGCACGCGATCAACTACCTTCTCGGCGGCCTCGACGAGTCCTACCTGACCCGGTTGCGGGACAAGGGGGGCCTGCAGTCCTACCCGAGCCGGACCAAGGACCCCGACCGGGTCGACTTCTCGACCGGCAGCGTCGGCATCGGCGCGACCGCACCGCTCTGGGCCGCGATGTCGCACCGCTACCTGCGCGACCAGTTCCCGGAGACGCCGCGGGCGGGGAGGTTCATCAGCCTGCTCGGTGGTGCGGTCTGGGAGGCGATCACGGACACCGACGCCCGCCAGCTCGGCGAGGTGCTGTGGATCGTCGACCTCAACCGCCAGTCCCTCGACCGCATCATCCCGGACGTCCAGATCGCCCGCCTCCAGGGGATGTTCGCCGCTGCTGACTGGCAGGTGCTCACCGCCAAGTGGGGCCACCGGATCACCGAGCTGTTCACCCGCCCCGGTGGTGAGGAGTTCCGCCGCCGGATGGACGAGATGCCCAACGAGGAGTACCAGCGGCTCCTGCGCAGCCACCCGGACGAGCTGCTCGGGCGTCTGCTCGGCACCGACCCGTCCCCCGGCCTGCGCAGACTGCTCGAGCCGCTACCGCCGGTGCAGCTGGCCCACGCGATCCGGGACCTCGGCGGGCACGACCTCGCCCTGCTCCTCGAGACCTATGGCCAGGTCGAGGCGACCCGCCCGACGGTGCTGTTCGCCTACACCGTCAAGGGTCGCGGCCTCGCCACGGAGGGCCACCCCGGCAACCACTCGGCGCAGCTCACCGAGAAGCAGCTGACCGAGCTGGCCGAGCTGTCCGGCATGACCCTCGAGGCGCCGTGGCAGCGGTTCGCGCCCGGCATGGAAGCGGACAAGCTCTGCACGAGCGTGCGGGAACAGCTGCAGCGCAAGGAGACTCAACGGCATACGATCTCCGGTGTGCCGGCGTCGCTGCCGTGGAACTACAAGGCGGTCGGGTCCACCCAGTCGGCGCTCGGCCGGTTCCTGTCCGACATCGTCCGCGCCGCACCCGAGGTCGCCGGCCGCATCGTCACGCTCAGCCCCGACGTCGCCTCGTCGACGAACCTCGGTGGGTGGATCAACAAGACCGGCGTGTGGGCTGTCGGCGAGCGGCACGACTGGTTCGCCGACGACCGTGAGCGTGTCCTGCGCTGGACCGAGGGAGCGCGCGGCCAGCACATCGAGCTCGGTATCGCCGAGACCAACCTGGTCTGCCTCGCCGGAGAGCTCGGTGCCACGTGGAGCCGATGGGGCCAGCCGCTCATCCCCATCGCGACGATCTACGACCCGTTCGTCGGCCGGGCGCTCGAGCCGTGGTCCTATGGCATCTACGCGGGTGGCCAGTCGATCCTCGTCGGCACCCCCTCGGGCGTGACGCTCGCGCCCGAGGGCGGCGCGCACCAGTCGATCACGACGCCGTCGATCGGGCTGGAGCAGCCCGGGTGCACGGCGTGGGAGCCGGCGTTCGCCCAGGACCTCGAATGGTGCCTGCTCGAGGCGATGCGGCACATCGGCCGGCCCGGGGGCCGTTCCGCCTACTTCCGCCTGACCACGCGGCCCGTCGACCAGAGCCTCGCACGGCTCCCCGAGGACCCGGCCCTGCTCGAGCTGCGCCGCCAGCAGGTCCTCGCCGGTGGCTACCGGATCAGCTCACCCGAGGGGGAGCGGGTCACGTTCGCCGGGGTGGGTGCGATCCTGCCCGAGGTGGTCGCCGCCGCGGATCGCCTTGCGGCGCTGGGGATCCCGGCCGGGGTCGTGTGCCTCACGAGCGCCGACCGGATCTTCGAAGCCCTCCGGGCACGCGACGAGCTCGGCGGCGGCAGCGCTTCGATCCTCAACGTGCTGTTCCCGGCGGACCGACCGGCGCCGATCGTCACCGTCCTCGACGGGCACCCACACACGCTCGCCTTCCTCGCAGGGGTGCGCGGCGACCGGATCCGTAACCTCGGGGTGACCGACTTCGGCCAGTCCTCGAGCGTCGAGGACGCCTACGAGCTGCACGGCATCGACGTCGAGGCACTCGTGCGGGCAGCCGCCACGCTCGCCCGCTGAGGTCGCGACATGACTGGGCGGCATACGAGCTCGTATGCCGCCCAACCGAGTTCGTGAGCTCCGTTGCCTCAGTGGGCGTACTGCGGATCGGTCGGCTCCACCCACTGGACGAGCTGGTAGACGACGCCGTTGGGGTCGCTCATCTGGAAGTAGCGCTCCCCCCAGGGCTCTGTCTCGAGGGGCGTGACGATGCTGACGTCCTCGCCCCTGAGCCGGTCGTACTCGGTGTCGATGTCCTCGACGGTGAAGACGACGAGCAGGCCGTCGGCCGGCCCCGCGACCGAGGCGGGCTTGAACGTCGGCAGGCCGGTGGCGAGAAAGACGAGGTTGAAGCCCGCCTGCGGGTGGCTGAGGGAGGCAAAGCCGTCTGCTGCCATGTCCTGCGTGAAGCCGAGGTGGTCCGTGGCCCAGGCCGCGGAGGCGGCGACGTCGGCAACGTTGAGCGAGATGGCGGAGCTGGTGATGGGCATGGCTCGGCGACGTCATTCGGAGGATGCCGCGAGGTCCTCGATGTGCTCCGGGATCGGGGCGCCCGCTGCCCGGCTCGCCGCCACGTAGAGCTGGGCGGCCTTGTGCTGGTTGATCCGTCCGGTCTGCAGGTCGCGCGGCAGGGCCGACTCGGTCGTCGGTGGGTGCGTCTCGATGAGGGAGCGCATGGCGGCACGGACGAACCCGGCCGCCTTGGTACCGGGTGCCACCTCCAGCAGCTGGTCGAAGGCGGCCAGCCCGATGGCTGCGCTCTTGCTGTCGCCCGAGAGACGCTCACTGGCCCAGCGCGCCTGGTCCCACCATTGGTTCGCCGCGGCGAGATCCGCATCGTTCCGGTTCGTGCGGCGCACCCCCCGGTAGGCGATGACGGCCGCGATGACGGCCGCGATGCCGGCGAAGCCGGGCGTCTGCGTCCACTCGTTCAGCCAGCCCAGCACATCCATCACGCTCTCCTCCGGTCGTGGTGGATGCCTCTGCTACTTCTCGTGCACGTAGGTCCCGGGCGCGGGCTCCTGCGGTGGGTACTTCTTGTTCCCCAAGGACGCGGGGGCGGGCTTCTGGGTCCCGGACCGCGGCTCCAGCCAGTCGATCCAGTCCGGCCACCACGAGCCTTGGTGCTCCTGCGCCTGGGCCAGCCAGGCGTCCGGGTCCGGGCCCCCGGCGGGTGCGATCCGGTACTTGTAGCGCGAGCTGCCGGGCGCGTTGACGAAGGTCTGGATGTGTCCGCTGTTGACGATCACGACCTGCTTGTCGCCGCCCAGCAGCTGGCTGGTCATGTAGCACGGCCGCCAAGTGGTGATGTGGTCACGCTGGCCTGCGACGACGAACCCGTCGGAGGTCACCTTGGACAGGTCGATCGGGGTGCCCAGCAGGGTCATCCCGCCCGGCTCGGCCACCATGTGGTTGGCCAGCAGGCCGTTGGTGTCCCGGGAGAACTTGGCGGACAGGTTCGTCGCGTCGTCGTTCCACGCCAGCACGTCGAAGGACGGGGCCTCCTCACCGAGCAGCCAGTCGTGGATGACGTAGTTGAACACGAGGTCCTTGGGCCGCATCCAGGCGAAGTTGTGGGCCACCTGCTTGGCCTTGTAGACCTTCGCGTCGGACGCCGCCTTGGACAGCTCGCCCTCGACGCCGGGAGTGGCCATCATGGTCACCCCGTTCGGCTTGCGGGCATCCAGCATGGTCACTATGTAGGTGGCCGCGTTGACCGGGTTGGCGCCGCTCTCGGCCAGATGGGCCTGCACGAGCGCGCTGGTCATCCCGCCGGCGCACAGCCCCACCAGGTTCAGGTCCTTGGCCCCGGTGATCTCACGGACGATGTCGAAGGCGCGGATGTGCGCCTCGAGGTACTCCTCGAGCCCCCACGTCCCGTGGCCGAGGGCAGGGTCCTCGCGCGGGTTGCGCCAGACGATCATGAACGTCTGCATGCCGTGCGAGATCGCAAACTCGACCATCGACCGGCCGGGCGCGAGATCCAGGACGTAGTGCCGGTTCAGCTCCGGGGGGACGAACAGCAGTGGGCGCCGGTACACCTGCTCCGTGGTCGGCTGGTAGTGCAGCAGCTCGAAGATGTCCTCCCGGTAGACCACCGAGCCCGCGGTGCACGCCATGTTCTCGCCGACCCGGAACGGGGTGGTGTCGACCATGCTGGGCATGCCGCCGTTGTCCTTCAGGTCACGCAGGAAGTGCTGCATCCCGCGCACGACAGACATGCCCCCGGTCTCCAGCGCCCGCGAGACCGCGACCGGGTTCGTCGGGAAGAAGTTCGCCGGCGAAGCCGCACCGGTGAGGATGTCCGTCAGGTAGCGGGCACGCTTCTGGCTCTCCCAGTCCGCGCCGTCCACGGTGGTCATCCGCTCGACCGACTGCGTCCAGGCCAGGTGGCCCTGGGCGAGACGGCGGTAGACGGGATTCTCGTGCCACCGGCGGTCGCCGTAGAACGGGTCACGGCTCGGGATCTCGATCTCCGACAGGTTGAGTGCCACCTTCGTCCACTCCGCGAGCAGGCGAGGCGTCTCGGTCAGGAGCACCTCCGGGCGCGCGATGAGCTTGACCAGCTCCCGGACCCTCATCGGATCGAAGGTGTCCGCACCGACCGAGATGGCCCCGCCGACCGACTCTTCCAACTCGCTGCGTCTCATCTCGAGCCTCACCACCATGTCGCTTGCCGGTCAATTTTGCAGGTCACTCGCCCGTGCGGCCGGACCCATGCCCGAGTGCCGGTCGTTTGGTTGCGTCATCGGGCTCGGGACACGCCGAGCCTATCTCAATGCCCTGCCGGTGCCGGGTCCCAGACAAGATGCTCGGCCACCGCGACGACCTGGTCGTCCTGGTTGCGCGCCTCCACCCGGCAGGTGATCCGGTGCCCGTCCTCGGAACGCTCCGTCATCGCCTGCGCCAGGCTGATCGTGTCTCCGAAGCGCACCGGCTTGGTGAAGCGCATCCGGTTGTAGCCCAAGGAGAGGCCGTCGATGTTGTTCGCCAGCATCCACCGCCCGGCAACGGTGGACATCAGCCCGACGGTGAGTGCGCCGTGCGCGACCCGCTCGCCGACCGGATGGGTGGCCGCGTACACCGCGTTGATGTGGACCGGGTAGAAGTCACCGGTGATGCCGGCGAACGAGTAGACGTCGAACTCCGTGATCGTCTTGGTGAACTCGACCGCTCCGGGAAGCTCGCGAACCGGCTGGGGCTCCTGCTTCGGCTCTGCTGTCATGCGCGTCAACCTACCGCGCGACCTGGGGTAGAGCCAGGGTCGGGCCGAGGGTCAAGCCAGGGCGGAGCGGGCTTGAGCCGGGTCGAGCCAGCGTGGTGCTCAACCACGATCGTCAGGGATGAGGGCACGCGCCACGGCGGCGGTGCCGAGCAGGCCGACGCCGGTGACGACGAAGATCCCGGACGTGCCGACGCTCGCGGTGGCGGCGCTGAGGATCGCGGGGATCGCCGACTGCCCGAGGCGGTTCCCGCTCAGCCGCAGGGCGAGCCACGTCGAGGTCGTGCCCGCGGGCGCAGCGAGGGTGACGATCGACATCGACAGCGGCTGGCCGACCCCGAGGGCGAAACCGCCGACGACCAGACACCCACCCAGCAGCACCGGGTGCATGGGCACCGCGACCAGGCCGACCGCGCCGCCTGCGGCGAGGGTCGAGCCGACGACGAGCCGGTTGCGCCCCATGCGGCTGGTGAGTCGGGCCAGACCCAGCCGCGAGACCATCGTCGCGCCGGCCCGGACGGTCAGCAGGACCCCGATGAGCCACGACGGCAACTGCCGCTCGACCCCGAGCGCGGGCAGGTAGACTTGGATCAGGTCGACAGCGGCGAGAACGAACATGCTGAGCAGGATCGCCCCCGCCATGGTCCGTTTGGTCCCGGCGGGCACACGCAGCGCCGCCCAGCCAGGACGGGGCGCTTCGGCATCAGCGCCGTGGGATCCCTTGCGGCGCAAGACGAATGTCACCCCGAGCAGCCCGATGCACGCGGCGGTGTAGGCGAGCATGAGCGGTCGCGTGTCCGGCAGCACCGCGCCCCCGCCGATGCCGGCGAGGATCAGCGGCGCCGCAGCCTGACCGAGCGACCCGGCGAAGGTGAACGTGCCGAACGCCGAGTCGAGCCCGTCGCGCCGCTCCCGTCCGGCTGCCGCGACCATCGTCTGCTCGCCGAGCACGCTGAGCAGGTGACCGAGCCCGATGACGGCGTTCCAGGACAGCAGCGCGCCGAGGCTTCCTGCCGCGAACACGAGGCCCGCGCCTGCCCCGACCATGACAACCGCGCCCAGCAGCAGTGCAGCCCACGCCCGTCCACGGTCGGCCCACCGTCCGACGAAGACCGCCACGAGAAGCGGCACGAGGGCGAAGCTCGCCGCGATGAGCCCGACCAGCCCCGGGTCGACGCCGAGCTCCATGGCGCGGTAGGCCGAGGCCGGCCGGACGATGTACGCGGCCAGCTGGAGCAGGAAGGCGTGCGTGAGGATCGCCAGGCGGGCTCGGCCCGGACGCCAGGACGGCACGGCACCTCCCGAGGTCAGCAGTCTGCGCCAACCGAAGCCGTTCGCGCCGCATGGGTGGCCGCGGCACTGGCCTTCTCAGCCGGCGGCCGGCGCAGGTTGGGTATGCCGCTCAGCCGGCTCAGCGGCATACGGCCCAGTCCCGGCGTGGCGCGTCCCGATCCCGGCGACACCGCACGCGGGTCACAGGGGTTCCTTGGATTCGGCTGCCAGGCCGACGTGCTCGTGCCGACCGAGGTGGGAGTGGTGCCTGCTGTAGAGCAGGTAGAAGGCGATGGCCACCGCGATCCAGACGAGGAACACGTAGAGGGTGATCACCCGCAGGTTCACGATGATCCACAGGCAGCCGAGCACCGACAGGATCGGCGTGACCGGGTAGAACGGGACCTTGAACCCGCGGGGCAGGTCGGGTGCGGTCCGGCGCAGCACGAGCACCCCGATGGAGACCGCGCCGAACGCCACCAGGGTCCCGACGCTCGTCATCTCGGCGAGGAACTCGATCGGGATCAGCCCGGCCAGGACGCCGACGAACGCCGAGACGACAACCGTGTTGCGGACCGGGGTGCGGGTGTGGGGGTTGACCTTGTGGAACAGCGGCGGGACCATCCCGTCCCGGGACATGGCGAACAGGATCCTCGTCTGGCTGTAGATGCACACCAACGTCACGCTGAAGATCGAGATGACGGCCCCTGCGGCCAGGACCGTGCCCGGCCAGTTCGCACCCGTGATGTCCATGAGGATCTGCGCGAGGCCCGCCTTCTGGTCCGTGAATGATGACATCGGCTGGGAAGCCGTGGCGACCAGGGTGACCACGACATAGAGCAGGGTCACCGCCACGAGCGAGATGAGGATCGCCAGCGGCAGGTTGCGGTGCGGGTCCTTCGCCTCCTCCGCGGCGGTGGCGACACCGTCGAGCCCGATGTAGGAGAAGAAGATGATGCCGGCCGCCGTGGTCACACCGCCCATCCCGAACGGGGCGAAGTTCTGCAGGTTGCCGGAGTTCCAGCCCTGCAGTCCGACGACGATGAACAGGATGAGCACGCCGATCTTGATCGCGACCATGACGGCGTTGACGGTCGTCGACTCGCTCGCTCCGCGGATGAGCAGGAGCATGCACATGACCACGAGGATGATCGCGGGCAGGTTGATGATGCCACCCTGCTCAGGCGCCTGAGCCAGCGCCGCGGGGATTCGGAAGCCGAACAGGTTGTCCAGGAGCTGGTTGAGGTACTCGGACCACCCCACCGCGACCGCCGCGGCGGCCACGCCCCATTCGAGCAGCACGCACGCGCCGATCCCGACGGCGGTCAGCTCCCCGAACGCGGCGTACGCGTACGAGTAGGACGACCCGGCCACCGGGACGGCGCCGGCGAGCTCCGCGTAGCAGACGGCGGTGAGGCCCGCGACGACCCCCGCGATGACGAAGGACCAGACCACTGCCGGGCCGGCAACGGGCACCGCCTGGGTGAGCACGATGAAGATACCGGTGCCGATGGTGGCGCCGATGCCGATGGAGGTCAGCTGCCACAGGCCGATGGTGCGGGCGAGTTCGCTGTGCCCCGTATCGGCGCCCGTCTCGACCGACATCTCGTGCACTGGCTTGCGTCTCGTGACCTGCTCGCGCAACGACGGCATCCGACACCTCCGCGTATCGATCCTGGGCCACACTCTGTTGTGAGCCATGGCACCTGTCAAGACGAGGATCTTCGGACGGTTCGTGTGTGGAGGTTCGGGGCTGCGCTGTCGCCCGCCGGGCTGTCGCTCTACGGTGGTATCTCGAACGTGCCCATGGGTTCGACGGAGGTGGCTGGGATGGTCTCGATGTCAGCGGGCGTGGACGTGTCGCTGCAGGCGATGGTGACCAGTCCGGCGCAGCGGCGGCTGGACCGCTGGCATGGGCTCGAGACCGCAGCCCAGCAGCTCACCGACACGGCCCAGGCGGGCCTGGACCTCGACGGGTCGGTGGAGGCCTTTGCCGGGCTCCTCGACGAGCTGGAGTCCTACGAACGGTTCTGGCTGTTCCCGGGCCAGGCGACCCTGCAGCGGATTCGCGAGTACCTCGCCCACCGGGACGTCCAGCTGGTGCGTCAGTTCGTCAGCCGTGCCGTGCACCGGATGTCCGAGTTCGGTGACGGCGGCAGCCTGTTCGACCTGGCGCTCCCGTTGGCCCAGCAACCCCCTGACCTGCTCGCCGGTGCCCGACGCTTCGTGACGGTGCTGATCGCCGACGACACTCCCGAGGACGTACCCCAGTCGGTGGCCGAAGAGCTGCGAAGGCTCGAGCTGGACGGCCACGAGCTCGCCTTCGGGCTGCTGGTGGTCGGCAGCGTCGAGGAGGCGCTGGCCGCCGTCGCGCTCAACGACGAGATCCAGGCCTGCATCATCCGCCGCGACCTGACCCTGCGAGCCTCGTCCTGGACGAGCCTGCTCGAGGCGCTGGTCCACTTCGAGCCGGGGTCGGTCGGCGACAGGGCCGGCAACGGCATCCGGTGCGGCCGTTGGATCCGCCAGCTGCGACCGCACCTGGACCTGTACCTGTTGACCGATGAGTCGGTCGCGGCGCGCGACCCGTACACCCAAGGGGTGTTCGCCCGCACCTTCTACCGGCTCAACGAGGAGGCGGAGCTGCGGGCGGCCGTGCTCGCCGGGATTCGCCGCCGCTACGCGACCCCGTTCTTCGACGCGTTGCGTCGGTACGCGGCGGCACCGATCGGGCAGTTCCACGCCCTGCCGGTGGCCAGGGGAGCGAGCATCTTCAACTCCCGATGGCTGCAGGACATGGGCGAGTTCTACGGTCGCAACATCTTCCTGGCCGAGACCTCGTCCACCTCCGGCGGGCTGGACTCGCTGCTCGACCCGCGCGGCACGGTCAAGCAGGCGATGGACAAGGCCGCCATCACCTTCGGTGCCCGCGAGACGTACTTCGTCACGAACGGCACCTCCACCGCGAACAAGGTGGTGTTGCAGGCGCTGACCCGACCCGGCGACATCGTGCTGATCGATCGCAACTGCCACAAGTCACACCACTACGGCCTGATGCTGAGCGGTGCGCGGCCGCTCTACCTGGATGCCTACCCGCTGCAGCGGTATGCCATCTACGGCGGGGTGCCGCTGCGCACGATCAAGCAGACGCTGCTGGAGCTGAAGGCGGCCGGACGACTCGACCAGGTCCGCATGGTGCTGCTGACCAACTGCACGTTCGACGGAATCACCTACAACCCGACCCGCGTGATGGAAGAGGTGCTGGCGATCAAGCCGGACATGTGCTTCCTGTGGGACGAGGCGTGGTATGCCTTCGCCATTGCGGTTCCCTTCGCGCGCGGGCGAACGGCCATGGACGCTGCCGCACGCCTGTCCCTGCGGCTCGGCAGCGACGCCTACCGGGCCGAGTACCAGGCCTGGCGCGCCACCATGGCCGACGTCCCGGAGTCCGACTGGGCCGACCATCGGCTGCTGCCGGACCCGAATGTCGCGCGGGTGCGCGTCTACGCCACGCACTCCACGCACAAGTCCCTGTCCGCGCTGCGGCAGGGCTCGATGATCCACGTCTGGGACCAGGACTTCGACCGGGACGTTCACGAGCAGTTCAGCGAGGCATACCTCACCCACACCTCCACCTCGCCGAACCAGCAGCTCGTCGCGTCCCTGGACCTCGCGCGCCGCCAGGTGGATCTGGAGGGGTACCGGATGGTCCGGAACGCCTACCAGATGGCGCTGGCGTTCCGCTACCGGGTCAAGCACGACCCGCTGCTGCGTCGCTGGTACCGGGTCCTCGACCAGGCCGACCTGGTCCCGGCGCAGTACCGTCCGTCCGGGGCCACCAGCTATCTGCGGCTGGCCGACCCGGACTCGGTGGCGAGCTACCCCGAATGGGACCAGGCCTGGGCCGATGACGAGTTCGTGCTGGACCCCACCCGCGTCACCCTGTACCTGGGCCGGACCGGGATGAGCGGGTTCGAGTTCCGCGAGCGGATCCTCATGGACCGCTTCGGCATCCAGATCAACAAGACCTCGCTCAACAGCGTCTTGTTGATCTTCACCATCGGTGTGACGTGGTCCAGCGTGCAGTACCTGCTCGACGTCCTGCGCCGGATCGCAGTCGCCCTGGCCAAGGCGGTCGAGGGCGCGAGCCACGCCGACCGGGTCCTGATGGGCAAACGGACCAGGGTCCTGACGAGCCAGCTGCCCCCGTTGCCCGACTTCAGCGCCTTCGACCCCGCCTTCCGGCCCTCCATGGCGAGCCCGGAGGGAGATCTCCGCGCGGCGTTCTACGCCGCCTACGACGAGGCCAACCGCGAGTACGTCCCGCTGGCCGACGCGCCCGCGTTGCTGGCCAGGGGCCGCACCCTGGTTTCGGCGACGTTCGTCGTCCCCTACCCGCCCGGGTTCCCCGTCCTCGTCCCGGGTCAAGTCGTCTCCGCGCAGATCCTCACCTTCCTGACCCACCTCGACATCCCCGAGGTGCACGGCTACCGGGCCGAGCTCGGGCTGAGCGTCTTCACCGAGCGGGCCCTGCAACGCTTCGCCGAGGAGCAGGACCGGCCCCGCCAGACGAGCCGATCGCTCCGGCCGGCCACGCGTGGCACCGCCGAGCCGAGCGTCTCGCCCGCCGGTCCGGGCAGCCCCCGACCGGATGGTTCGGACCGGTCCCAGCATCGCTCGGACCTGTCCAGCCGGGTGGCACGCGCCATCGGGGAGGGAGCCTCGGGCGATGTCCCCATCACCGAGTGACCCCCACCTGAGCCCGGTCATGGGGCGGCGACCGGTCCGCTGCGTGTCGAGCGATCCGTGGGGTAGCGGCTGCCCCGGGTTTGGGCAAGACTGTCAGCCTCAACACCCGAACTACGGCGAGGCGGCGAGTCGCAGGTATGAGTAATCCGGTCATCGTGAGCGTCGGACCAGTCACCTTCGAAGACGTCATCGCCGTGGCTCGGCACGACGCCCGGGTCACCCTCAGCGACGAGGCGCTGGCCGGGATCCAGCGCAGCCGTGAGGTGATCGAGGCGTTGGCTGACGACACGGTCCCGCACTACGGGGTGTCGACCGGGTTCGGGGCGTTGGCGACGCGGCACATCCCCGTCGACATGCGAACTGCGTTGCAGCGCTCGCTGATCCGGTCCCATGCCGCGGGGACCGGCCCGGAGGTCGAGCGTGAGGTGGTCCGGGCGCTCATGCTGCTCCGGCTGTCGACGCTCGCGACCGGGCGCACCGGCGTCCGTCTCGAGACGGCGCAGGCGTATGCCGCCGTGCTCAGTGCCGGGGTCACTCCCGTCGTGCGCGAGTTCGGGTCGCTCGGCTGCTCCGGCGACCTGGCACCGCTGGCCCACTGCGCCCTCGCGGTGACGGGCGAGGGCGTCGTGCGCGACGCCGCCGGGACCGAGATGGAGGCGGGTGCTGCTCTGGGAGCAGCCGGCATCGAGCCGGTCGAGCTTCGCGAGAAGGAGGGCCTGGCTCTCATCAACGGGACCGACGGCATGCTCGGCATGCTGATCCTCGCGATCGACGACCTGCGGCACCTGCTCAAGGTGGCCGACATCTCCGCGGCGATGAGCGTCGACGGGCTGATGGGCACCGACAACGTGTTCAAGCCCGACCTGCAGGAGCTGCGCCCGCATCCGGGCCAGGCCGCGTCCGCAGCGAACATCCTTGCCGTGATGGCAGATTCACCGATCCGTGCATCGCACGACACGGCCGACGACACGCGGGTTCAGGATGCGTACTCCTTGCGGTGTGCGCCGCAGGTCAACGGGGCGGCGCGAGACACCGTCGAGCATGCCGCCCGGGTCGCAGCGATCGAGCTGGCGTCGGCGGTCGACAACCCGGTCGTGACGCTCGACGGTCGGGTCGAGTCGAACGGCAACTTCCACGGGGCACCGGTGGCGTACGTGCTGGACTTCCTGGCGATCGTCGCGGCCGACGTCGCCTCGATGGCGGAGCGGCGCACCGACCGGTTCCTCGACAAGGCTCGCAACCATGGGTTGCCGCCGTTCCTGGCCGATGACCCCGGGGTGGACTCGGGTCTGATGATCGCGCAGTACACGCAGGCGGGGATGGTCTCGGAGCTCAAACGGCTCGCGGTGCCTGCCTCGGTCGACTCGATCCCGAGCTCCGCGATGCAGGAGGACCATGTGTCGATGGGGTGGTCGGCGGCGCGCAAGCTGCGCCGCTCGGTCGATGCACTCTCGCGGGTGCTCACGATCGAGCTGTTCACCGCGGCGCGGGGGATCCAGCTGCGGGCGCCGCTGGAGCCGAGCCCTGCCGAGGCCGCGGTGATCGCGGCGTTGGATGCGGTGACGCGCACCGCACCGGGGCCCGACCGGTTCCTCGCCCCGGACATCGACGGGGCGTGGCAGGCGGTCACCGACCGTTCGGTCGTCGCCGCGGCCGAGTCCGTCACCGGCCCCCTCCGCTGACCCATGACCGAGAGTGCAGCATTCCCCATCGAGAGTGCAGCATTCCCCATCGAGAGTGCACAAGTTCGCATCGAGAGTGCACTAGTTCCCATCGAGAGTGCACTAGTTCGCATCGAGAGTGCGGAATCCCGCAATGACCAGGTGCACTCTCGATCAGGACAAGTGCACTCTCGATCAGGACAAGTGCACTCTCGATCGGGAGAAGTGCACTCTCGATCGAGGGGGAGGCTGTCGGGGGGAGGGACCCCTCGCGGGCTCACCCAGCGGCACACGCGAATTCCTGAAGGCCTGATACTGCCCCTGGCAGCAAGCACGAGTCGATGAAACGGCTTGATCGAGAAGGGAACTGAGATGGAAGGTGCACGCCCGGTCCGCGCTCCGCGCGGGACGACGCTGACCGCACGGTCGTGGGCCACGGAGGCCCCGCTGCGGATGCTCATGAACAACCTGGACCCCGAGAACGCGGAGCGGCCGGATGACCTGGTCGTCTACGGCGGCACGGGTCGCGCGGCGCGCAGCTGGTCGGCATACGACGCGATCGTGCGCACGCTGACCACGCTGGCGGACGACGAGACGATGCTGGTCCAGTCCGGCAAGCCGGTCGGGGTGTTCCGGACCCACGAGTGGGCGCCGCGGGTGCTCATCGCGAACTCGAACCTGGTCGGCGACTGGGCCAACTGGCCGGAGTTCCGGCGGTTGGAGCACCTCGGGCTGATCATGTACGGCCAGATGACCGCGGGGTCGTGGATCTACATCGGCACCCAGGGGATCGTGCAGGGCACGTACGAGACGTTCGCCACCATCGCGGACAAGCGGTTCGGCGGAACCCTGGCCGGGACGCTGACGCTCACGGGTGGGTGCGGCGGCATGGGCGGGGCACAGCCGCTCGCGGTGACCCTCAACGAGGGCGCCTGCCTCATCGTCGACGTCGACCCGGAACGGCTGCACCGGCGGGTCGAGCACCGCTACCTCGACGAGGTCGCCGAAAACCTGGACGACGCGGTCGAGAAGGCTCTGCGGGCCAAGCAGGAGCGGCGCGGGTGGAGTGTCGGGGTGGTCGGCAACGCGGCCACGGTCTTCCCGGAGCTGCTGCGCCGGGGGGTGCCGATCGACATCGTCACCGACCAGACCTCGGCACACGACCCGCTGTCCTACCTGCCGGAGGACGTGGACCTGGCCGACTGGCACGAGTTCGCCGAGAAGAAGCCGGAGGAGTTCACCGATCGGGCCCGCGCGTCGATGGCCAAGCAGGTCAAGGCCATGGTCGAGTTCCAGGACGGCGGGGCCGAGGTCTTCGACTACGGCAACTCGATCCGCGACGAGGCACGCCATGGTGGGTACGAGCGGGCGTTCGAGTTCCCGGGGTTCGTGCCGGCCTACATCCGGCCGCTCTTCTGCGAGGGCAAGGGCCCGTTCCGGTGGGCGGCGCTCTCAGGTGACCCGAAGGACATCTACGCGACCGACAAGGCGGTCATGGACTTGTTCCCCGACAACGACCGTCTGCAGAAGTGGATGCGCGGGGCCCGCGAGAAGATCGCCTTCCAGGGCCTGCCCGCCCGCATCTGCTGGCTCGGCTACGGCGAGCGCGACAGGGCGGGGCTGGCGTTCAACGACCTGGTCGCCTCGGGTCAGGTCTCGGCACCGATCGTGATCGGCCGTGACCACCTCGACTGCGGCTCGGTGGCCTCGCCCTACCGGGAGACCGAGGCGATGGCCGACGGGTCCGACGCGATCGCGGACTGGCCGCTGCTGAACGCACTCGTCAACACCTCGTCCGGGGCGTCGTGGGTGTCGATCCACCACGGTGGCGGCGTCGGTATCGGCCGCTCCATCCACGCCGGGCAGGTCTCGCTCGCCGACGGCACGCCGCTGGCCGCCGAGAAGCTCGCGCGAGTGCTGACCAACGACCCGGGCATGGGTGTGATCCGTCACGTCGACGCCGGATACGACATCGCCGACCGGGTCGCCCGCGAGCGCGGCGTCCGCATCCCCATGCAGGAAGGCTGAACCTGTGGGGCTGCCCTCTGCCGCCGTGATCGGCGAGTTCGACCGGATGTGGGACGACCTGCATCCGGTCGGACGGGTCGCGTCCACCGGTGGCTACCGACGCTTCGCACTGACCGGCGAGGACCACACCCTGCATGAGTGGTTCGCCGAGCAGAGCGTCCGCCGGGGACTCGACCTGACGAGCGACCGGATGGGCAACCAGTGGGCCTGGTGGGGCAACCCCGACGAGGCGCCTGGACAGGGCGTCGTGATCGGCTCTCACCTGGACTCGGTCCCCGACGGCGGCGCCTACGACGGCCCGCTCGGGGTGGTGTCCGCCTTCGCGGTGATCGATGCCCTGCGGGAGCAGGGATTCGCGCCCGACCGCCCGCTGGGCGTGGTGAACTTCGTCGACGAGGAGGGTGCCCGCTTCGGGGTTGCCTGCGCGGGATCGCGGGTGATCACCGGGGCCCTCGATGCCGACCGTGCTCGGGGCCTCGCCGATGTCGACGGCGTCACCATGGCCGAGGCGTTGCGGGCCGCCGGGCGCGACCCGCACGAGATCGGTCGGGACGACGAGACGCTGAGGCGGGTCGGTTGCTTCGTCGAGCTGCACGTCGAGCAGGGCCGGGCCCTGGCCGACCTCGACCCGGAGACCTCCGCCGTGGCGATCGGCACGAACATCTGGCCGCACGGCCGCTGGCGGATCGACCTGCCGGGGATGGCCAACCATGCCGGGACAACCCGCCTCGAGGACCGTCAGGACGCCACCCTGCTGGCCGCCGAGCTGGTTCTCGCGGCCCGGGCGGAGGCACAACGCCACGCGACGGTCGCCACGGTCGGCAAGCTGCGTCTGGAACCGGGGGGTGTCAACGCGATCGCCTCGCACGCCACCGTGTGGCTCGACAGCCGCGGTCCCGTCGAGGCCGACGTACGGGCCACCGTGGCCGCCCTGTCGGACGAGACGGCACAACGTGGCGGAACGATCGTCGAGGAGTCCTGGACGCCCACCACCGCGTTCGATGCAGGTCTAGTGTCCCAACTCCGTCAGGTGCTCGGCGACGAGGTGCCGTTGCTGGGAACCGGCGCCGGACATGACGCCGGGATCCTTGCTACCGCAGGAGTCCCCACCGCGATGCTGTTCGTCCGCAACCCTACGGGCGTGTCCCATTCCCCGGAGGAGTTCGCCGAGCAGGACGACTGCCACCGCGGCGTGGCGGCGCTCACCAAGGTCGTGCAGGATCTCGCGGCCGGCGCGGGTTCCTCGCCTGACCAGGCTGGACCGTCGTGACGGCCTACTGGGCCGCGAACGCGCTGTTGCCCGGCGGGCCTGCCGAGTCCGTGCGGTTCGAGGTGTCCGAGGGCCGGTTCACGCAGGTGACAGCGAGCGGGAGCCGCGAGGGAGCGACGCGGCTGCCGGGGGTCGTCGTGCCCGGCTTCGCCAACTGCCACAGCCACGCCTTCCACCGGGCCCTGCGTGGCCGCACCCACCACGGGGGCGGGACCTTCTGGACCTGGCGCGAGGTCATGTATGCCGTCGCCGCGCGCCTCGAGCCCGACTCCTACCTGGCCCTGGCCCGCGCCACCTACGCCGAGATGGCGCTCGCCGGCATCACCGCGGTCGGCGAGTTCCACTACGTTCACCACGCGCCGGACGGCACACCCTACGCGGACCCGAACGCGATGGGCGAGGCTCTCCGGCAGGCAGCCACAGAGGCCGGTGTGCGCCTCACGCTGCTCGACACCTGTTATGTATCAGGCGGACTCGGCGGTGATGGGCACCTGCAGATGTCACCGGAGCAGCAGCGGTTCAGCGACGGCGACGCCGACGGCTGGGCTCGCCGCTGGCAGGAGCTGAAGGGCGACGAGAACACCGTCGTCGGCGCCGCGATCCACTCGGTGCGGGCGGTACCCCGCAACCAGATCCCCACGGTCGTCCAGACGGTGGGTGGGGCGCCGCTGCATGTGCACCTGTCCGAGCAGCCTGCCGAGAACGAGACCTGCCGACAGGTCTACGGCTGCACGCCCACCGAGCTGTTGCACGATGCCGGGGCCCTGGGCCAGCACGCCACTGCGGTGCACGCCACCCACCTGAGCACGGGTGACATCGGGCTGCTCGGCGGCACCCACACGAGCTGCTGCTTCTGCCCCACCACCGAACGCGACCTCGCCGACGGCATCGGCCCGGCCCGCGCCCTGCTCGACGCCGGCAGCCCGCTCAGCCTGGGCTCCGACCAGCACGCCGTCATCGACCTCATGGAGGAGGCCCGCGCCCTCGAGATGCACGAACGGCTCTCGACCCTGCAACGGGGCCGGTTCGACCATGCCCAGCTGCTCGCGGCCGCCACCGACCACGCCGGCATCGGCTGGCCGGATGCCGGTCGGCTCGAGGCCGGCGCGCGCGCTGACCTGGTCGCGATCCGTGCCGACTCGCCGCGCACCGCGGGCGCGCAGCCCGACCAGATCCTGTATGCCGCGTCCGCTCCCGACGTGCACACGGTCGTCAAGGACGGTGCGGTGATCGTCGAGGATGGACGGCATCGGCTCGGCGACGTGGGCAGGCTGGTCGCCGAGGCCATTGCCACGCTGACCCTCGCAGATGTCCCGAGGGGCACCGGCTCCTCCGGTCCGTAGGCCTGGGGGACAAGGGAAGTAGTCGTGCACTGTGCCGCAGTAGACCAGGAGGACACATGACATCCACCGCTGTCACCGGGATCAGCGAGCTCGTGACCAACGACCCCGCGCGCGAACGTGGTCTGCTCGGGGTCGTGCAGGACGCCGCTGTCGTCGTCGACGAGGGCAGGATCGCCTGGATCGGCCCCGAGACGGACGTACCCGACGCCGACGGGCGGCTCGAACTGAACCGGCAGACGATGATGCCGGGCTTCGTCGACAGCCATTCGCACCTCGTGTTCGCCGGCGACCGCAGTGCCGAGTTCGTCGCCCGGATGACCGGGACCCCATACGACGGCGGCGGCATCGCGGTGACCCGGGAGGCGACCTGCGCGGCAGACGACGAGCAGCTGCGCGCCCTCGTCGCCGCGCGCGTTGCCGAGATGAACGCACTCGGCACGACGACGGTGGAGATCAAGAGCGGGTACGGCCTCACGGTCGAGCAGGAGGCCAGGGCACTGCGGATCGCCGCCGAGTTCACCACCGAGACAACGTATCTGGGCGCGCACGTGGTGCCGCTGGAGTACCACGACGACCGAGCGGCATACGTCGAGCTGTGCGCGGGCGAGATGCTCGAGGCCTGCGCTCCGCACGCCCGCTGGATCGATGCCTTCTGCGAACCGAACAGCCAGTACGCCTTCACCGAGGACGAGGCGCGGCACATCCTGACGGCGGGGAAGGACCGCGGCCTGCTGGTGCGCGTGCACGGCAACCAGCTCGGTCCCGGCCCGGGCGTGCAGGTCGCCGTGGACCTCGGCGCGGCCAGCGTCGACCACTGCACGTACCTGTCCGACTCCGACGTGGAGGCGCTCGCCGGCTCGGGAACGGTGGCGACCCTCCTTCCGGGAGTGGAGTTCTCCACCCACTCGCCCTATCCGGACGCCAGCCGCCTGATCGCCGCCGGGGTCGCGGTGGCGCTGGCCAGCGACTGCAACCCAGGCACCTGCTACTCCAGCTCGATGCCGCTCATGGTGGCTCTTGCCGTCCGTGAGATGAACATGTCGCCGGAGGAGGCGGTGTATGCGGCGACGGCCGGCTCCGCCCGGGCGTTGCGTCGAGACGACATCGGGACGGTGCGACTCGGCACCTCGGCTCGCGACCTCGCCGTGCTGGACGCGCCCTCCTACCGTCACCTGGCCTACCGACCCGGGATGCCGATCGCGCACCGCCTGCCGGGTACCGTCCTGTGAGCGTGCGCAGATCTGAAGCGTCCTGTTAGATCTGCACGAGTGTGGAGCAAGGAACAGACATGGTCGAACCGCTGTGGACGCCGAGCCACCACCACCTGCACGACAGCGCGCTCGCGCGCTTCCAGCGGCATGTTGCGCGGCGGCATACCGTCCCGGCGGAGGGTTTCGACGGGTTGTGGCGGTGGTCAACGAGCGAGCTCGAGAGCTTCTGGGGTGAGGTCTGGGACTGGTTCGACCTACCGGCGCGGCCCGAAGGTGCCAGCGTTCTCGAGGGCGAGGACATGCCGGGCGGATACCACTGGTTCCCGGGCGTCACGCTCAACTATGCGGGCTTCGTTCTCGCGCAGGGTGACCCAGACGACGAGGCGGTCATCGGGACGACCGAGGCAGGGCACCGTCGCGCCCTCAGCCGGCACGAGCTGCGCGAGCAGGTGCTCGGTTTCGCCGCGACGCTGCGGCGGCTCGGCGTCGAAGAAGGGGACCGCGTCGTCGGCTACCTGCCCAACATCCCCGAGGCGGTCGTCGCGTTCCTGGGCACGGCGGCGATCGGCGCGACGTGGAGCGCGGTCGGGCAGGACTACGCCCCGGACGCGGTCGTGCACAGGTTCGCCCAGCTCGAGCCGCGCGTGCTCGTCGCCGCGGACGGCTACCACTGGGCCGGACGGCGGGTGGACCGGCTGCCCGGGGTCGCCGAGCTCGCGCACGGCCTACCGACTCTCGAGCACACGATCGTCGTGTCGCACCTCGGCGCGGATGCCCCCACCGGAGCGATCGCCTGGGCCGACGCCGTCGCCGTACGCGACGAGCAAGCGCCGCTCGAGCCGATGCCGGTGCCCTTCGAGCACCCGCTGTGGGTGCTCTACTCGTCGGGGACGACCGGCCTGCCCAAGGGGATGGTGCACGGGCACGGCGGCATCCTGCTGGAGATGCTCAAGCTGCTGTCGCTGCACATCGACATCGGCGCCGGCGACCGGTTCTTCTGGTACACCTCGCCCAGCTGGGTCATGTGGAACATCCAGGCGTCGGCGCTGGCGGTCGGGGCGAGCATCGTGTGCCACGACGGGTCGCCGGTGCACCCGAGCCCGGCCCGGCTGTGGGAGGTCGTCGCCGACGAGCGGGTCACCTTCCTCGGCATCTCCCCGGGCTACCTGCAGGCCTGCCAGAACGCAGCCGTGCGCCCGCGCGAGCAGTGCGACCTGTCCCACCTGCGCGGCATGGGCTCGACCGGGTCCCCGCTCGCACCACACCTGCACCACTGGGCGCTCGATGCGGTCGGCCCGGTCCCGCTGTGGTCGGTCTCCGGCGGCACGGATGTCGGCAGCGGCTTCGCGCTCGGCGCCCCGACCGTGCCGATCTGGCCGGGCGAGATCTCGGTCCCGGCGCTCGGGGTCGCTCTGGACGCATGGGACGACGACGGCCGCCCGGTGCGCGGGATCGTCGGCGAGATGGTCATCACTGCGCCGATGCCGAGCATGCCGTTGCACTTCTGGAACGACCCCGGCCTCGGGCGGTACCGCGACGCCTACTTCACCGTCTATCCCGGCGTGTGGCGGCACGGGGACTGGATCACCATCACCGAGCGCGGCTCTGTCGTCATCCACGGCCGGTCCGACTCGACCCTCAACCGGCACGGGGTGCGGATGGGCAGCGCCGACATCTACTCCGCGGTCGAGACGATCCCCGAGGTGACCGAGGCCCTCGTCATCGGCGCCGAGCAGCAGGACGCCTCGTACTGGATGCCGCTGTTCGTCGTCCTGCAAGATGGCCGTGTCCTCGACGAGGACCTGGTCGCCCGGATCAAGTCGGCGATCCGCGAGAAGGCATCCCCGCGGCACGTGCCCGACGAGGTGCGCCAGATCCGTGCGGTCCCGCACACCCGCACCGGCAAGAAGCTCGAGGTCCCGGTCAAACGGATCCTGCAGGGCCTGCCGATCGGAAAGGCGGCCAACCCCGACACGATCGACGACCCGTCGTTGCTGGACGACTTCGCGGCGATCCGTCGGGAGCGCTACCCCACCTGAGCGCGGGAGGAGGTGAGCGGCATACACACCCACTCCGCCGCCAGTTTTCGATTGCGCTTATATGTGGAAGCACCTACAGTTGTAGGCGTAGCCCAGTTTCGCGAGTGATGGACCCGCGGCCGACCATGGAGAGTGACACCGATGGCCACGCGTCTGGCTGATGGCAGCCGCCTGATGATCTCGCAGCGAGAAGCCGAGCTGGCGAGCCAAGTCGTGCGTGAGCTTGATGGGCCTGCGGGAGAGCTGATCATCGAGCGCGAGGGGAAGCGTATCGACGCACTCCCTGCTGAGGTGGGTCGCCTCCTTCAAGAAGTGTTGACAGCTCTCGCGAGGGGAGGCACCGTGACGATCGGGTCCCTGCCGCGGGAGCTGACCACAACGACCGCCGCTGCTGTTCTGTCGATCTCGCGGCCAACCCTGATGACGCTGATCAAGAACGGCACGATCCCAGCCCACAAGGCTGGCAGTCACACACGGCTCTATGCCGAAGATGTCTTGACGGCCAGGGCTGCCCGGCGAGCACGGGAGCGGGCTGCGTTCGCCCGACTGCGTGATCTCGACGACTGACCGCCTCCGGTGGCCCCGCCGGCCTCCCCTCGGTAGGGTCACCACGCATGGGGGAGTTGGGCCCGCACAAGGTCTTCGTCGACTCGAACATCCTGTACTCGCGTACGCTGCGGGACTGGATCGGCCTGCTCCACACGATGGGGAGCTCCCCCGCCGTCCGTCGTGTACTGGTCCGAGGGCGTGGTCGCCGACACGATCCATCACCTGCGCAAGCAGCATCCCTGCTGGGACGGCAAGAAGACGTCGAACATACGCGATCTGATCGCGAGCACCTTCGAGGTCGGTCGCGTAGCAGACTATGTCGTCGACGGGACCTATCCGGGGCCGGATCCGCATGACGCCCACGTCCATGCCGCAGCCGTCGCCTGCCACGCGGACATCCTCTTGACGGGCGACATCGATGACTTCCCGGAATGCGAGGCCTACGAGGTGATGTTCCCCGACGAGTTCCTGGTGCTCGTCGATGACTCGATGCCCGACGTGGTTTGGGAAGCGACCCACAACCAAGCCAGCTACCGGGTTGCCCGCTGCGGCGAGTGCGACCTTCCGGCGAGGCTGCGCGCGGCCGGGGCGCCACGGTTCGCGGAGCGGGTTCGAGTGCACCCTTGGTCAGGTCCGCCCCGGGGGAGCCTCACCAAGCGAAGCCCCCCGAGGGCTCGCGAGGGTGAGGGCGCGAGGAGGTGAGCGGCATACAACCGTGCTCGTATGCCGCTCAGCCCGGTCGCCCTCGCACCTGAAGCACCCCGGGGGGCTCGTCAACGAGTTCTCCGGCCACGCTCGCCGGCGCCGGGAAAACGGGAGGCGCG
>NZ_JAKDLO010000178.1 GCF_030452765.1 Intrasporangium sp. | reverse complement strand
GACCGGCGGCGTGGACGTGGACGTCTGCGTCGGCGGGATGGTGATCGTCTCGGTCGAGGTCGGCGGGCTCGTCGTGACCGGCGGCGTGGACGTGGACGTCTGCGTCGGCGGGATGGTGATCGTCTCGGTCTCGGTCGGCGTACCCGTGTCGCTCGTGCCCGGTGTACCCGTGTCGCTCGGGCTCGGCGTCCCCGTCTGCGTCGAGGTCAGGGTCTGTGTCGTCTCCGGCGGACTGGTCGAGGTGGTGGGCTGCGTCGGGGAGATCGGGGGTGACGTCGACACGGACGGACCTGTGGTGCTCGTCGGTGGCACGACAGGACCGACGCCGCCGTTGCCGGAGCCCGACCCGTTGCTCCCACCGGATCCGCCGAAACCATTGCCGCCACCGGAGCCACCGGACCCGTTGCCGACGCCGAGGCGATCCCACGGCAACAGGCCACCGACGAGTCCCCCGGCCCCGGCTCCCGCGCCCTGTCCCGCGATCGAGCCCGGTACCTGTCCGGGCGCCGCTCCGCCCGAGCCCCCAGCACCGCCCGGGGTCGCACCCGAGGTGGCACCGCCCGCGGTCGGATCCGCCCCCGGCGCGGAGCCGGTCGGCAACCCCTGGGCACCGGGCATCCCGCTCCCACCCGTCGCGACGCCGGCCGTGGCCGGGCGGCCCGGCCCCTGCTCGACGCCCGGCAACGCCGCGACAAGGCTCGCGCCGACGACTAACGCCGCCGCCACCGACGACGCGACCGCTGTGACCTGCTGTCCGACGACCACGACCTGGCCCGAGGCGCCGGCGCCCGCCGAGCCGTCCGGCCTGACCGGCGGCGTCGAACCACCGACGGAACCGCCCGCCAGAGCACCCGACCCGAGCCCCAGCAGCGTCCCCCCCGACACGAAGCCCGGCGTCGAGACACCCGCGAGCAGGACGAGCGGCACGAGCAGGGCCCGGAAGCCCGAGTTGATCTCGGTCAGCTCGGCCGCGACCATCGTCGCGTGTGAGCACTGCGCGAGGTGCTTGCGGACCCGCTCGTCCTGCCGCTTCGGCAACCGGCCGCGCACGTGCGCGCCGAGGTGATCGATCGTCCAGCGGCACTCGTCACTGTCAGCGGCCGCGGCGCCGCGGCTCGCGTGCGCGTCGAGGTAGTGCGCGCGCAGCGACTCGCGCGCACGCATGGCCCGGGCAGACACGGCGTTGGCAGACATCCCGAGGACCGGCGCGAGCGTCCGCGGCGCCTCACCCTCGACCGTCGTGTGCCAGAGGACCCGCTGGTCGCGCTCGGACAGCCCGGCGAACGCCTCGCGCACGAGGTCTGCGTCGATCCCCTCGCCGGGGTAGTCCTCGATGACCGGATCGGTCAGCGACTCGAGGTCGTCGCTCTCGGCGGGGACGACCCGCAGGTCGCGTCGGGCGTTGTCAACGGCTACGGTCTTGACGGCGGACAGGAAGTATGACCGGAAGTGCTCCTCCGGCCCCTTGCCGGCCTGGACCAGTGCCAAGACCCGAGCGCTGGCCTCGGCGACGATGTCCTCGGCGGACGAGCGGCCACGGTAGCGCGAGGCGACCGCATAGGCGGCCGGCAGATGGCGACGCCAGAGCTCGCCGTACGCCTCGGAGGACCCCGCCCGCGCCTTCGCGAGCAGGTCGATATCGGCCGCCGACGACCACGCGTCGCTCGACCACAGGGTCACGTCAACCGACAAGCGCTATTCCTTCGGCAAACCACCACGGCCACATACTGCTGCCCAGTGTGCCAAGCCCGACGCGCAACCGTCGAATTTCGGCAGATGAGGGAGGTCGGTCTCCCGGGTGGCCCCCTCCACAACGCCACCCGGAAGACCGAGATCCCCTTGACGGTCCCGAGCCTGTCGCAAACCCGTTGGCACCCCTCCCCTGACTACGCGGGGCCGCGGTGGTCCGTCAGATGTATGACGCTCTCGACCGCGGATCATGACGGGATTTCTGAGATTCTTCGAGATTCTTTTTCGATGCCGCTCAGGCGCCCTGGGTCCGGGCCAGCGCGAAGATCCTGGAGAAGGGGAAGATCACCCCGAACGGCCGCCGCGGATAGGCGCGTTCGAGCTCAGCGGCATACGTCTCGATGAAGGTGTCGCGCTCCGGGCCCTCGGGCAGGATGCCGAGCACGGGCCGCAAGCCCGTCCCCTTGACCCACTCCAGAACGGGATGCGGCTCGCCATCCCCGGCGGGCAGGACCTGCTGGTAGGTCGTCTCCCACACGTCGACGTCAGGGGCGAGGCCGAGCAGGAGGGCGGCATACGTCTCGGGCTGGGCGACGGCCTCAGCGCGGGCGAGCCCAGGTCGCAGCTGTTCGGCGCGGGGATGGCGGGAAGCGACCTCGCGCATCAGCCGATGGGAGGGCGCGGCGAAGTTGGAGGGCACCTGCATCGCGAAGACACCCCCCGGGGCGAGCCCGGCGACCCACTCGGGTACGAGCCGCAGGTGGGTCGGCACCCACTGGAGGGTCGCGTTCGTGACGAGGATGTCGACGGGGCCCCCGGTCGAGCGCGGGTCCCACTCCTCGGCGCTCGCCTGCACCCACTCGACCCGGCCGGCGGCGTCGAGCGAGCGGGCCTTCGTGAGCATCTCCGCGGAGCTGTCGATCCCGACGACCCGGGCACCCGGCCACCGGTCTGTCAGCGCGAGCGTCTGGTCGCCGGGGCCGCAGCCGAGGTCGACGACCACACGTGGGTCGGCCGTGAGGGCGGCCTCGACCCGGGCGAGCAGGTCACGCATCGGGCGCCCGCGATGGTCGGCGAACCGCTGGTACTGCTCCGGGCTCCAGCCGGCATCGGTGCTGTGCGTCCATGTCGGACCTTTCGTTCGACGGTTCGTCAGCTCGCCTCGCTCCCACATGTCCATCGCGACCCCTGACTCATGAAGCGTAGTAGTTTTGTAGTCGTGGGCGAAGTAGACTGGCGGCATGGTGCGGAGCACATGTGGGATCGCCACCAGGTTGCCGTACCCGAGGCCCACGAAGCCATCGCTGACATCGATGCCGTGTGGTGAATGATGAACGCGAGGCATGACGTGGAGGTCGTGCAGGCCGAGTCCGAGACCAGCAGGGATGCCTCGATGCCCGAGCACGTGCGAGGGCAGCGACGCGGCCAGTCGGTGGTGCAGTCTGTGCGTCTGCCGGCGGCCGAGTTCGCCGACATCGAGCGGCTCGCCGCCGAGCTCGACGTCCCGGTCAGCGCTTTGATCCGGGGTTGGGTACTGGCCGGGCTCGCCGACGAACGCGGCACGTCGCTGCACAGCGCCATCGAGCGCCTCGTCGCAGACGCCGAGCGGCTTCGGAGGCTCGCGGCCAAGAGCGAGGTCGCCTGATCGTCCACCCCCGAGGGCTGATGCGCCTGCCGTGGATCCGGATGGGTCAGTTCGACGGGCTCACCCCTGAAACCGTCGATGTTCCTGAGAACCCTTGATGTCAAGACTCTTGACGTCCGTAGGCTGGGCTCATGGGCCGCGAGCGCGACGACGTCGACGAGATCCTCGCCGCGTGGCGCCGGGAGCGGCCGGATCTCGACGCCGCTCCGCTCGAGGTCCTGTCCCGGGTATCGCGGCTCGCGCGACGGCTCGACCTGGCCCGCGGCACGGCGTTCTCTGCGCAGGGTCTGCAGGGTTGGGCCTTCGACGTGCTGTCCGCGTTGCGCCGCGCCGGCCAGCCGTACCAGCTGTCCCCCGGCCGGCTCCTCCAGCAGACCCTCGTCACGAGCGGCACCATGACCAACCGAATCGACCGGCTCGAGCGACGCGGGTTCGTCGAGCGCCGGCCCGACCCCAGCGACCGGCGCGGCGTCCACGTGCGGCTCACCGAGGCCGGCCGTGAGGTCGTCGACCGCGCGCTGGCCGAGCTCATCGCTCAGGAACGCACGATGCTGGCCGACCTGTCCGCCGCCGATCGGCAGACCCTGGCCGGGCTGCTGCGCCGTCTGCTCGTGCCGCTGGAGGTCGGCGAGCCCTGACCGGGCTGGCGCCGGTGCGACCGACCGGGTCGGGCCGGGCCTGGCCGGTCCCGCGCGTGGGATGCGGCGAGCAACCGGCAACCTCGACGGTTACGACCGTCGATCCTTGCGCTTGTTCGGTGGGTCGTACTGACCACGGTTCAGCGGGCGGCCTGCTGGAACTCGAGCCGGTTGCCGACCGGGTCACTCGTGTGGAACCGGCGCAGCCCGGGGATGTTGTCGTCCCAGCTGACCGGCGCCCCGGTTGCCGCGACCGCCCGGGCGAGCGCCTCGATGTCGGCGACGGCGATGCCGGGGTGGGCCTTGCGCGCGGGGCGGAAGCCGTCCTCGATCCCGACGTGGATCTCGGCTCTGCCGGCCCGGAACCACGCACCGCCGCGGACTCGCAGCAGCTCGGGCTTGTCGACCTCGGTCATCGCGAGCACGCCGACGTAGAACTCGCGCATCCGAGGCTCGCAGCCGGCCGGCCCGGAGACCTGGACGTGGTGCAGTGCCATCTCCATGGGGCTCAAACTATCTTGATGCCGAGATACCTTCAATGGTGTCGATCGATCTCGGCGCCGGTCGAGAGCATCGCCCCTGCATCGCGCCAGGGACGTACCGAGCACCGGCAAGGTTCGCTGGTTGCAACCGTTCGACTGCGCGGTGGGGCTGATCACCAGCGCGTAGCGGCCCGGATCGGGCGTCACGCACTGTGCCGACGTCGCTCGTTCATGACCTCGGCGAGCCGAGCCTCGGACTCGCCCTCGCCACGTGCTAGCTCCGTGTCCGAGGCCGCGAGTCGCCGGAGCGTCTCAGGCTCGGACAGGATGGCGAGGGACTCCTCGAGGGACTCCAGGTCGTCCGGTGCGATCAACACGGCCGAGGGCATGCCGTGCACGGTGACCGTGACTCGCTCGTGCTGGGCGTGCACCCGCCCGACAAGCTCGGACAGATGGGCCTTGACCTCGGCAAGGGACTTCACGTGGTCACAAGTCTGACCACAAAGCCCGCCCGTGTCGAGCGATGATCGCTGTACCCGTGTCCGGCTCCCGCCTCAGCCGACGACCTCCGCCGCATCCAGCCACTCGCTCTCGAGCTGCTCTCGCTCGGAGACGAGCGCCTGCAGCCGGGCGCCGAGGTCGGCGAGCGCTGCCGGGTCGGTCGCCTGCTCGACCATCTCGACGTGGAGCCGCTTCTCTCGCTCATCGAGGCGCGTCAGCTGCTTCTCGATCCGGGCCATCACCTTGCGCGCGTCGCGCTGCTCCGCCGCGCTGGGGGCATCGCTGGCAGCATCATTCGACGGTATGCCGCTCGCCGGGCCCGTGGACGCCCCGCTGGGATCCGTGGGGGTGACCGCGCCGTGGGACGGCAGACGCTCCGGTGGTGACGTGACGGAGCGACGCAGACGCAGGTACTCGTCGACCCCGCCCGGCAGGTCGCGCAGCCGCCCGTCACCGAGGAGGGCGAGCTCGTGGTCGCAGGCCCGCTCGAGCAGGTACCGGTCGTGGCTGACGGCGATCAGGGTGCCGGCCCAGCCGTCGAGGACGTCCTCGAGCGAGGTGAGCGTCTCGATGTCGAGGTCGTTGGTCGGCTCGTCGAGGATCAGGACGTTCGGCTCGGTCAGCAGCAGCCGGGTCAGCTGGAGGCGGCGTCGCTCACCGCCGGAGAGGTCACCGACGCGGGCCTGCTGGCGTCCGCCGGCGAAGCCGAGCCGGGTCGCGAGCTGCCCGGCGCTGATCTCCTTGCCGCCGAGCGTGGTCCACTGCCGGACGTCCTCGATCGCCTCGATGACCCGCCACGACTCGAAACGCTCGAGCTCGCCGACCTCTTGGGTCAGGTGGGCGATGTGGACGGTCTTGCCGACCTTGCGGCGTCCGGCCGCGAGGGCCTGCTCACCGGTCAGGGCGCGCAGCAGCGTCGACTTGCCCGCGCCGTTGACGCCGACGATCCCGACCCGCTCGCCCGGGGCGAGGCGCCAGGTGACCCGGTGCAGGATGGTGCGCTCCTCGGGTGGCTCGCCGAGCACGACGGTGGCGTCCTCGAGGTCGATGACGTCCTTGCCGAGGCGCGTGGTGGCGAAGGCGGTCAGCTGGGCCGTGTTGCGGGCGTCCGGCTCGTCCGCGATGAGCGCATTGGCCGCATCGATGCGGAACTTGGGCTTGCTCGTGCGGGCCGGGGGCCCGCGGCGCAGCCAGGCGAGCTCCTTGCGCATCAGGTTGGCGCGGCGGTCTGCGACGACGGAGGCGAGGCGGTCTCGCTCTGCGCGCGCGAGGACGTAAGCGGCATACCCACCCTCGAAGGCGGTGACCCCGCCGCTCTCGACCTCCCAGGTGAGGGTCGCGTAGGCGTCGAGGAACCACCGGTCGTGCGTGATGGCGACGGTCGCGTTGCCGGGGCGGGGCCGCTGGTTTGCGAGGTGGTCGGCGAGCCAGGCGACGCCTTCGACGTCGAGGTGGTTGGTCGGCTCGTCGAGCAGGAGCACCTCGGGGTCGTCGACGAGCAGCCGGGCCAGGGCGAGCCGGCGCCGCTCGCCGCCCGACTTCGGGCCGACGGGCTCGTCGAGCCCGCCGACGCCCTGCCCCTCGATGCCGCCGAGCAGGCCGGTCAGGACGTCACGGATGCGCGGGTCGCCGGCCCAGACATGCTCGGGACGATCCCGCAGGACCGCCTCGCGGACGGTCCAGGCCGGGTCGAGGGTGTCGTCCTGGGCGAGCATGCCGACCCGGATGCCGCCCTCGCCGCCCTGTCGGGTCATCCGGCCCCCGTCGGGTTCCTGCAGGCCGGCCATGACCCGGAGCAGGGTCGTCTTGCCGCCGCCGTTGACGCCGACGACCCCGATCCGGTCACCGGTCAGGACGCCGATGCTGACGTCGTCGAGCACGTGCGTCGTGCCGAAGACGAGGGAGACCGTGTCGAGGGAGATGAGGTTGGCCATCGGGGCTTTCTGTGGTGCGGCTCGAGTGCGGTGCCGTTCTCGCGTCCGGGTGTCCGCGCGTCAGCTGTGGACGTTCGATGCCGGCGTGCGGGGGGCGGGGACGACGTGGGCGCCCGGGACCGGCCCCTTGGCCCGACGGATGTCATGGCACAGGGCGGCCGCCGAGAGTGAGACGGACAGGTCGAGGGCTGCCTCGTGGCTCGCGGTGAGGAAGGCGACGGTCGGCCCCGACCCGGACACGATCGCACCGAGCGCGCCGAAGTCGATCCCGGCCTCGCACAGGTCACGCAGCGCGGGCCGCAGGGCGAAGGCCGCCTCCTGCAGGTCGTTGCCGAGCGCCGAGCCGAGTGCCTGCGCGTCGCCGCTGCGCAGGGCCGCCATGATCCGGGAGCTGACCCGCGGCTCGGGCACGGGCCCGTCCATCCACTGCTCCCGGAGCCGGTCGATCTCGGCGTACACGGCAGGCGTCGACAGGCCCGTGCCGCTGACCGCGAAGACCCAGTGGAAGGTGCCGCGGGCCAGCACGGGTGTCAGCTGCTCGCCGCGGCCCGAGCCCATCAGGTTGCCGCCCGTGAGCGGGAAGGGCACGTCGCTGCCGAGCTCGGCGGCGAGCTCGGCCAGCTCGGCCCGGTCGAGGGCGAGGCCCCAGAGCTGGTCGCAGGCGAGCAGTGTCGCGGCGGCGTCGGCGGAGCCTCCGGCCATGCCACCGGCGACCGGGATCTCCTTGTCGATCCGGATCGTCAGTGCCTCGTCGACCCGGCCGCGTTCCGCGACGAGCCGGGCCGCGCGGACGGCGATGTTGTCGGGGGCTGCGGGCACGAGGTCTGCGTCGTGACCCGCCGCCACGACCTCCCAGTCGTCGGACCGCCACACGCTCACCTCGTCGTGCAGCGACACGGCCTGGAACACCGTCGCGAGGCCGTGGTAGCCGTCTGGTCGCCGCGGCCCGACGCGCAGCTCGAGGTTGACCTTGGCCGGCGCGCGGACGGTGACGACCTCGGGCAACGTCGAGACGGTCGTCATGCCGTCACCTTAGGCGGGTCGGCCGGGCCACCGACCTGACCCGGTGCCGCGGCACCTGCCTGGGTGGCGCCTGACTGGCCGCGCGCCTCCGCGTTCGCCTGGTCCTGCGCCTGGTCCTGCGCCGGGGCGTGCGCCTGGGTGTGCGCCGGGGTGTGCGCCTCGGTGTGTGCCTCGGCGATCCGGGCGAAGGCCGCGATGTCGAGTTGCTCGCCGCGCGTCCTCGGGTCGACACCGGCCGCGACGAGGGCCGCCTCGGCCGCCTCGGCCGAGCCCGCCCACGATGCGAGCGCCTTGCGCAGCGACTTGCGCCGCTGCCGGAACGCCGCGTCGATGCACCGGAAGACCTCCTCGCGTGAGGCCGTCGTCGACGGTGGGTCACGCCGGACGAGCGAGACGAGGCCCGAGTCGACGTTCGGGGCCGGCCAGAAGACCGTACGGGCGACGCGGCCGGCCAGCTCCACGTCGGCATACCAGGCCGCCTTGAGGCTCGGCACCCCGTAGACCCTGCTCCCCGGTGTGGCAGCCAGTCGCTCGGCGACCTCGAGCTGGACCATGACGAGCACCCGCTCGATGCTCGGGAAACGTTCGAGGAAGGACAGCACGACCGGCACCGAGACGTTGTACGGCAGGTTCGCCACGAGGGCGGTCGGGGTCGGCTTCGGCAGCCTCGTCACGGTGAGGGCGTCGGCGGCCACGAGCCGGAGCCGGTCGGCATGCTCGGGCTGCAGGCGCGCCACCGTGTCCTCGAGCGTCGCGGCCAGCCGCGGGTCGACCTCGATCGCGGTGACGTGCTTGACCGCCGGAAGCAGGGCCAGCGTCAGCGAGCCGAGCCCGGGGCCGACCTCGACGACGACGTCATCCGGGCCGACGCCGGCGACCCGGACGATCTTGCGGACCGTGTTGGCGTCGATGACGAAGTTCTGGCCCCACTGCTTGGTCGGGCGGAGCTCGAGCTGGGCGGCAAGGCGACGGATCTCGGCGGGGCCCAGCAGGGCGGAGTCGGCGGCCGAGATCATCC
>NZ_JAKDLO010000177.1 GCF_030452765.1 Intrasporangium sp. | reverse complement strand
CTTCTGCCCCGGGACGAGCTCGGCGTCACGGACCTCGATCCCGTCTCCCTCCTCATAGGAGATGGCCAGGACGCGACCGCTGGCGCACAGGTCCGCCTCGGCGCCGCGGACCCGACTCAGCTCGGCCGCAGTGCCCACGAGGGTCATCGTGCGCACCTCGGCGCGCATGCCGAGCTTGGCCTCCGACTTGACCTTGCGCACCGCGCCGAGCGCCTCCCCGACCGAGGCGAGCACGGCAGGGTCACCGCCGCTCGGCAGGGCGTGGCTCGTCGGCCAGGCCTGCCGGTGCACCGACCCCGGCCCGAACCACGACCAGACCTCCTCGGTCGCATAGGGAATGAACGGGGCGAGCAGGCGCAGCAGGGTCTCCAGGGCGATCCGCAGCGCCGCCCTGGCGCTGGCTGCCTCGGCCTCGCCCTGAGCGCCGTAGGCGCGGTCCTTGACCAGCTCGAGGTAGTCGTCGCAGAACATCCAGAAGAAGCTCTCGGTCACCTCGAGCGAGCGCGTGTAGTCCCAGGCCTCGAAGCCGTGGGTCGCCTTGTCGACGACGTCGGCCAGCCAGGCGAGCATGGACAGGTCCAGCGGGTTGGTCACAGCCGTACCGAGCTCGCCGGGCACCTCGCCGAACCCGAGGGCGAACTTCGAGGCGTTGAGCACCTTGATGGCCAGGCGCCGCCCGACCTTCATCTGGCCGGTGTCGTAGGCGGCGTCGGTCCCGAGCCGTCCGGACGCAGCCCAGTAGCGGACCGCGTCTGCCCCGTGAGCCCGCACGACGTCCTCGGGCGTCTGCGCGTTGCCCTTCGACTTGCTCATCTTCTTGCGGTCCGGGTCGAGGATCCAGCCGCTGATCGCGGCGCCCCGCCACGGCACCGACCCCGCCTCGTAGTGTGCGCGCACCACGGTCGAGAACAGCCACGTCCGGATGATGTCGTGGGCCTGCGGGCGCATGTCCATCGGGAAGATCGCCCGGTACAGCTCGGGGTCCGAGCCGAGGCCCGAACCGTCGGCCACCGGCCAGCCGGTCGCGATCTGCGGGGTCAGCGACGAGGTGGCCCACGTGTCCATGATGTCGGGGTCAGCCACGAACCCGCCCGGCTCACCCCGCTGCGACTCGTCGAAACCGTCCGGCACGTCGACCTGCGGGTCGACCGGTAGCGCCGACTCGGGCGCCGTCAGCACCGCGTCGTGGTCGACCTGCCCGATCTCGTCGAGGCGGTACCACACGGGGAACGGCACCCCGAAGAACCGCTGCCGCGAGACGAGCCAGTCGCCGTTGAGGCCCTCGACCCAGTTCCGGTAGCGCGCCCGCATGAACGGCGGGTGGAAGTGGATCTCGTCGCCGCGTTGCACGAACGCAGCCCTGAGAGCCGCGTCACGACCGCCGTTGCGGATGTACCACTGACGTGAGGTGACGATCTCGAGGGGCTTGTCGCCCTTCTCGTAGAAGTTGGCCTTGCGCTGCGTCTTGACCGGTTCGCCGTCCAGATCCCCCGACTCGCGCAGGGCGGCGACCACGGCCTCACGCGCACTGAACGTCGTCCTGGTGGCGAGCTGGGCGGCATACAGCTGCTCGCCCGGGCCACCCGCGATCCACTCGGGTGTCTCCGCCTGCAGGCGCCCGTTGCGGCTGATGACCGAGCGGGTCGGCAGCTGCAGCTCGCGCCACCACATGACGTCGGTCAGGTCACCGAACGTGCAGCACATCGCGATGCCGGCGCCCTTGTCCATCTCGGCGGCGTGGTGTGCGAGGACCGGCACCTCGACGTCGAACAGCGGCGAGCGCACGGTGGACCCGAAGATCGGCCGGTAGCGCTCGTCGTCGGGGTGCGCGACGAGCGCGACGACCGAGGGGACGAGCTCGGGCCGGGTCGTCTCGATGTAGACCGGTTCCGGGTTGCCGTCGGTGCCGTCCGGCGCCACCCGGTGGAAGGCCACCCGATGGTAGGCGCCCGGGTAGTCGCGCGCCTCGAGCTCGGCCTGCGCGACGGCGGTCTGGAACGTCACGTCCCACAGCCCGGGCGCCTCGGCCTGGTAGGCCTCACCGCGCGCGAGGTTGCGCAGGAATGCCTGTTGGGCCACCGCCCGCGACCGCGCGTCGATGGTGCGGTAGGAGATGTCCCAGTCGAGGGAGAAGCCGAGCCGACGGAACAGGGACTCGAAGGTCACCTCGTCCTTGACCGTGAGGATGTCGCACAGCTCGATGAAGTTCTTGCGGCTGATCGGACGCTGGTCGGCGGCCTTGATCGCCTTGCCCTTCGCGTCGACTCCCTCGGTGAAGGGCGGTTCGTAGCCCTCGACGTAGGGCAGCGTCGCGTCGCCGCGCACCCCGTAGTAGTTCTGCACCCGGCGCTCGGTCGGCAGCCCGTTGTCGTCCCAGCCGATCGGGTAGAAGACCTCGAAACCGCGCATCCGCTTGTAACGGGCCATGCAGTCGGTGTGCGTGTAGCTGAAGACATGCCCCACGTGCAGGCTCCCGCTTGCCGTGGGCGGGGGGGTGTCGATCGCGAAGACCTGCTCGCGGGGGAGCGTCAGCGCCCGCTCGCGGTCGAAGGTGTACGTGCCCTGCTCGCGCCATACCTGCACCCACTTGTCCTCGAGGCCGTCGAGCGTGGGACGCTCGGGGATCCGCGAGGTCGAGGGGGCAGGTGCGTCAGTCATGCCGGCAATCCTTCCAGATGCATGAGGCGCCCCTCGAACGGGTTTCGTATGCCGCTGACCTCGCTCCCGCTACTCGCCGAGCGGGCAGGAGGTGCCATTCGAATGGGCCCTCCTACACTGGGCTGCACCACGGCAAAGCTGGAGGGACCGATCATGCCTCACCGAATCGCGAACGCGGCCCTGCGCTCGAAGGTCATGACGGCCGATGAGGCGGCGGCCCACATCGAGCCCGGCGACAACGTCGGGATGAGCGGCTTCACCGGCGCCGGGTATCCCAAGGCGGTCCCGCTCGCCCTCGCCGAGCGGATCCATGCCTTTCGGGAGCAGGGCGACGACTTCCGGATCGGGGTGTGGACCGGCGCGTCGACGGCTCCTGAGCTCGACGGTGCCCTCGCCGAGGCGGACGGCATCGAGCTGCGGCTGCCCTACCAGTCCGACCCCGTCAGCCGGGCCAAGATCAACGCGGGCCGGATGGAGTACATCGACGTGCACCTGTCGCACGTCGCGCAGATGGCTTGGGAGGGCTTCCTCGGGAAGCTCGACGTCGCCCTGGTCGAGGTGGCCGGGATCACCGAGGAGGGCAACCTCGTGCCGAGCTCGTCGATCGGCAACAACAAGACGTGGATCGACATCGCCGACAAGGTCATCCTCGAGGTCAACTCGTGGCAGCCGGAACAGCTTGCCGGCATGCACGACGTCTACTACGGCACCGCCCTGCCGCCGGACCGCCAGCCGGTCATGATCGTCGACCCGAGCGACCGGATCGGCGTCCCGCACTTCGTCTGCCCGGTGGAGAAGATCGTCGCGATCGTCGAGACGCACGCACCCGACCGCAACTCGGCGTTCAAGCCGATCGACGACGACTCGCGAGCCATCGCATCGCACTTCATCGACTTCCTCGACGCCGAGGTCCGAGCCGGGCGCATGCCCGGGGGGCTCCTGCCGCTCCAGTCCGGCGTCGGCAACATCGCCAACGCGGTGCTCGCCGGGCTGGGGGAGAGCGGTCGCACTGGGCTGACGGCCTATACCGAGGTGCTCCAGGACGGCATGCTCGACCTCATCGAGTCGGGCACGATCCGGCTCGCCTCGGCCACGGCGTTCTCGTTGTCACCGGTCGGCGTGGAGCGGTTCCTCGAGCGGGTCGACTTCTTCCGCGAGCGCATCATCCTGCGCCCGCAGGAGATCTCGAACCACCCGGAGGTCATCCGCCGGCTCGGCGTCATCGCGAGCAACGGCATGATCGAGGCGGACATCTACGGCAACGTCAACTCGACCCACATCATGGGTTCGCGGATCCAGAACGGCATCGGCGGCTCCGGTGACTTCGCCCGCAACGCCTTCATCTCGACGTTCGTCACGCCCTCGACCGCCAAGGGCGGGGCGTTGTCGTGCATCGTGCCGATGGCCTCGCACGTCGACCACACGGAGCACGACGTCGACGTCGTCATCACCGAGCAGGGACTGGCCGACCTGCGCGGCCTGGCACCGCGCAAGCGCGCCGAGCGGATCATCGCGAACTGCGCGCACCCCGACTACCGGCCGATGCTCGAGGACTACACCGCCCGGGCCGCGCAGGGCGCCTGGGGACTGCAGACCCCGCACCTGCTCGGCGAGGCGTTCTCGTGGCACCAGCGCTACATGGACACGGGTACGATGCGCCCCGCCGAATGACGGGCAGGTCGGTGGACTCGCCCGAGCGCTCCCGGCTCGTTCATGGGCAGGAGGTGGGTGCTGGGCAGCGCCTCGGTACGGCAGAGTGTGCTCCATGGAACCGGTCTACGAGTCCGTCGTCGCCGTCGCGCGGGGCATCTTCGCGATGCAGGGGCTGCAGTTCACCATCGTCGGTGACGAGAACGTCCCCGACGGGGGCGGCGCGGTCATGGTCGTCAACCACACCGGCTACATGGACTTCACCTACGCCGGGCTGGCCGCCCAGAAGTCGGGCCGGCTCGTGCGTTTCATGGCGAAGGAGAGCGTCTTCCGGCACCCTGTCAGCGGGCCGCTCATGCGCGGGATGCGCCACATCGCGGTCGACCGGGAGGCGGGCGCGTCCTCGTATGCCGCCGCCCTGGCCGCGCTGCGTCGCGGTGAGATCGTGGGGGTCTTCCCCGAGGCGACGATCTCGCGGTCGTTCGAGCTGAAGGACTTCAAGTCGGGAGCGGCGCGGATGGCCCGTGCGGCGCAGGTGCCCATCCTGCCTGTCGTCATCTGGGGCTCACAGCGGGTGTGGACCAAGGGTCACCCGCGGCGGCTCGGCCGGACCGGCATCCCGATCTTCATCTCCGTCGGCGAGCCGATCCCCGTCGCCGCGGATGCGGACCCGGCCGCGGCGACGGCGGCATACAAGGAGGTGATGGGGCACATGCTCGAGCTGGCGCAGGCCGCGTACGAGCCGCTGCGCGGGCCCGACCTGAGGTTCCTGCCGGCGCGGATGGGCGGCACTGCCCCGACGCTGGCCGAGGCTAACCGCCTCGACGAGCTGGAGCGGGCCGACCGGGTCGAGCGGCGCACCGGGGACTCGGACTGAGCGCGCTGCCGGTTAGCGTGCTCTGCATGATCCGACAGCGCGTCCCCGAGGGCCCGGCACCGGACCCCGCCGTCCAGCGCCTGCGGATCCGGTACGCCAAACGTGGGCGGCTGCGCTTTACGTCGAGCCGCGACTTCCAGCGGGCGCTGGAGCGCGCGCTGCGGCGCGCTGATGTGCCGATGGCGTTCTCCGCCGGGTTCCACCCCCATCCGAAGATCTCCTACGCCAACGCAGCGGCCACGGGGACGGCGAGCGAGGCGGAGTACGTCGAGATCCAGGTGACGCGGCGGCTCGACCCGAGCGCGGTCCGGGCCGCGCTCGACGCGGCACTGCCATCGGGGCTCGACATCCTCGCGGTCGTCGAGGCAGGCGCCCGTCCCCTTGCCGACGCCCTCGAGGCGAGCCAGTGGCGGCTCGACTTCGCCGACGTCGAGGTGTCCCTGGTTCGTGACGCGGTGGGACGGCTGCTCGCCCGGGACTGCGTCGAGGTGACCCGGATGACGAAGTCCGGGTCCCGCACCTTCGACGTGCGCGGGGCTCTCGTGTCGGCCGAGGTGTCGGCGGCCTCGCCCGACGGGTCCGGCGTGTCGCGCGAGGCTCCGGCTGCAGGCCCCGGGTCCGACTGTGCGATACTGCGAATGGTCGTGCGGCACACCACACCCGCCGTGCGCCCCGACGACATTCTGACCGCGCTGCGTGAGATAGCCGGCCTCCAGCCTCTCCGTCCACCACTGGTGACGCGTCTGGCGCAAGGTCCGTTCAACACCGCAACCGCGAGGGTGGCCGACCCGTTGGCTGCCGACGAGAACGCCGACGGCGCCTGACTCGGGGCCGCGCTCCGCGCGAACCGGGGACTGGCGTAACAAGACGACTTCCGTCCCAACGGTTTCCCGGTGGGACGACCGATACCGCAGACACGAGCGGTGCGGGTGGCCCCGGCCGGGTGTGGGCCAGCACCCGCCCGTGTCGGGAGGCTGCCGGATGGCAACCACAGAGAACTCCCCCACTGACGAAACGGCCCGCCTCGGCGAGGCGACCCTGTCTGGCGCGGCTGTCTTCGACGAGCCGGGCGTGTCCGATCAGACCGCCGCCCCCATCGAGGAGACGGCCCCCGCATCGGAGCCGGCGCCCCGCAAGCGGGCACCACGCCGAGCGACCCGCAAGTCGACCGAGCAGGCGGCCCGGCCCGTCGCGTCCGACGCGCCCACCGAGCGAGCGCAGGAAGACACCGACGAGCCGCCGATGGCTGCCGCACCCGCGAAGCCGCCCCGCAAACGCGCCACGCGCAAGAAGGCCGTCGCCGAACCTGAGCCGGAGGGCGCCGACACGCTCACCGAGCCACCTCTCGTGACCGACGCCGACATGCACGAAGGCGGCGCGCTGGACGAGTCGGACCAGGACGATGCCGCCGTGCCCGTGGGACCGAGCTTCTCGGTCCTCTTCCAGGCGCCCGACCCCGAGGCCGCGACGGAAGGCCCCAAGCGTCGGCGCCGAGCAGAGCCCGAGCCCACTCAGGCCGATCAGCCCGCGGAGGCTGCTGCGACCGCGGAGGCTGCTGCGACCGCGGAGGCTGCGGAGGAGGCTGCGCCCAAACCGGCCGGGACCCAGCACGTCGAGGCCCCGGACGAGGACGAGGAGGCGCCCAAGCGCTCCCGCCGGCGTCGTGGTGGCAAGGGCCGCCGCGGTCGGGGCAGCGCCGAGCCCGAGGACGCCGAGGCCGCTGCGGAGCCTGACCAGGCGCACACGGCCGGAGCGCCCGAGCAGCCGCCTGCCGAGGGCGGCGAGGCCCGCACGGACGAGTCCGCCGAGGAGCACGCCGGTGACGAGGAGGACGGCACGAGCCGACGACGGCGGCGCCGCCGCCGTTCCGGCTCGACCGGAGACTCCTCCAGCGACGAGGCCGGCGCCACGAAGCGGGTGCGCACCCGTTCACGCAGCGACGAGCCCACCGGCCTCAAGGGCTCGACCCGACTCGAGGCCAAGAAGCAGCGCCGCCGCGAGGGGCGCGAGGCCGGTCGCCGGCGCACGGTCATCACCGAGGCCGAGTTCCTGGCCCGCCGTGAGTCGGTCGAGCGGGTCATGGTGGTGCGCAACAGGAACGGGCGCACCCAGATGGGTGTCCTGGAGGACGGGGTCCTCGTCGAGCACTACATCGACCAGGCCGGCAACGTCTCGATGGCCGGCAACATCTACCTCGGCCGCGTTCAGAACGTCCTGCCGTCGATGGAAGCGGCGTTCGTCGACATCGGCAAGGGCCGCAATGCCGTCCTCTATGCCGGCGAGGTCAACTGGGACAGCGCAGGCCTCGACGCCCACCAGCCCAAGCGCATCGAGAACGCCCTCGAGTCGGGGCAGGCGGTCCTCGTCCAGGTGACCAAGGACCCGATCGGCCACAAGGGTGCGCGCCTGACGTCGCAGATCTCGCTGCCGGGCCGCTACCTGGTCTATGTCCCCAACTCGTCGATGACCGGCATCTCGCGCAAGCTGCCGGACACGGAGCGGACCCGCCTCAAGAAGATCCTGCGTCAGGTCGTGCCGGAGGACGCCGGTGTCATCGTCCGAACCGCGGCCGAGGGTGCGAGCGAGGATGAGCTGCGCGCTGACGTCGAGCGGCTCACCCGGGCCTGGGAGGAGATCCGGACCAGGGCCGCGAGCGCCTCGACGCCGAAGTCGGGCAAGTCCAAGGGCAAGAAGAAGAACGGCGGCTCGGGATCGAGCACCACCGGCAGCGCCCCGATGCTCCTGCACGGGGAGCCGGACCTGACCGTCCGCGTCATCCGCGACGTCTTCAACGAGGACTTCAAGCAGCTCGTGGTCAGCGGCGACCAGGCCTGGCAGGAGATCCACCCGTACATCACGGCCGTCGCCCCGGACCTCGCGGACCGGGTGACGAAATGGACGGGGACCGATGACCTCTTCACGAAGTACCGAGTCGACGAGCAGCTCGCCAAGGCGATAGATCGCAAGGTCTGGCTGCCGTCCGGTGGCTCGCTCGTCATCGACCGGACCGAGGCGATGACGGTCATCGACGTCAACACCGGCAAGTTCGTCGGCTCCGGCGGGAATCTCGAGGAGACCGTCACCAAGAACAACATCGAGGCGGCCGAGGAGATCGTCCGCCAGCTGCGGCTGCGCGACATCGGCGGCATCATCGTCGTCGACTTCATCGACATGGTCCTCGAGTCGAACCGAGACCTCGTCGTGCGGCGCCTGCTCGAGTGCCTCGGCCGCGACCGCACCAAGCACCAGGTCGCCGAGGTCACCTCGCTCGGGCTCGTTCAGATGACCCGCAAACGCGTCGGGTCGGGCCTCATCGAGGTCTTCTCGGAGACGTGCGACCACTGCAACGGCCGCGGCTTCATCATCCACACCGACCCCGTCGACAAGGGTGCCAACCAGCACGATGCCGGCTCCCCTGGCCGACGCGGGCGGCGTGGGTCGGACTCCGCCACCTCCGGCAACGGCAACAGCAACGGCAACGGCAACGGAAACGGCTCGGGCAACGGGTCTCGAGGCGGCCAGGCAGCAGAGCCGGAGGCGAAGCCGAGCGGACCGACCGCGGCGCAGATCGCCGCCATGGCACATGCTGCCGCCCTCAAGAACGGGCACCCGGCCGACGAGCCGGCCGTCCCCGAGCAGGACGGGCCGCGGGAGCTCGCCGAGCCTGCCCAACCGGCCGAGCCCGCCCAACCGGCCGAGCCTGCCCAACCGGCCGAGCCCGCCCAACCGGCCGAGCCTGCCCAACCGG
>NZ_JAKDLO010000039.1 GCF_030452765.1 Intrasporangium sp. | reverse complement strand
CGGCAGCCGTTCCCCAGCCGCTCTTGCCTCACGAGTCGCTCCAGCCACACCCAGAACCTAGACCACATAGACACCAAAGTCACGGACATTGGGCCACGACATCGAACACGGACACAGTAACGTCATGATCGGGCTCCGGTTGTTGAGCGTCACTGTGGATGACGAGGATTCGGGCTGCTTGCGCCGTCGCGGATTCTGAGGTGCTGAGAGCGAGGGTGCGTTTGGGCGGCGCCACCACTTCGCCCACGAACCGGCATTCCGGTAACGACGCCTTCATCGGCAGAATCAGTGACGGACAACACTCCGGTCAGGGGGAACGGCTCAACCACTGAGCCAACCACCGCCACAGCGCGGTCACAACACGGCGCCCTCCACGGCGACCGTCATCCCACCGGCGCCCACCGCCAAAGGCCACCCACGCACCCACGACTCGTCGGGCTGGGCGAAGCCCCGTTAGATCCTGAGCGGAGGCGGAGGGGATGACTGGGACCGCTGGGACAGTACCGACAGTACCGCCAACGGTGTCTCCGCCGTAAGCGTCGTCCGTCCTCCGGGGAACCACATCGAGTGTCATCGAAGTCGTGCCGGGAAAGAAGCTCCCACTCGATTTGGGTTCGGGGCCGCTGACGTCACGGACGGGGGGCGCATGATGGAAGCGCCGGAGGCTTAGTCTCGGTGACGTACCCGTCGTCGCCCTGACCTCGGGTTTTCGTGCTGCCCGAAGCCTTGGGGACGTCGTCACACATGAGCTCTGTCACCACTCACCTGCCGGTCATCCTTGACGTCTTCCGCTCCGGGGAAGACGTCGAGGCGGCCCTGGCGCAGGCCCACAGCCTGACCCGGCTCGTCGACGTCTCGGCGAGTGAGGGGTCCCGCCCCTTCCTCGTGGCCGCCCTCGCACAGCAGGGCACCGGAGCGACCCCGCTGCTCGTGGTGACCGCGACGACCCGCGAGGCGGATGACCTCGCCGAGGCGCTGCGGTGCCTGCTGCCGCCGGAGCGGGTCGCGGTCTTCCCCAGCTGGGAGACGCTCCCGCACGAACGGCTCTCCCCGCGCAGCGACACCGTGGGGCGCCGGCTCGCCGTGCTGCGTCGCATCGCGCACCCGGACGAGGCGGACCCCTCCTACGGGCCGCTCTCCGTCGTCGTCGCCCCGGTCCGGGCAGCGCTTCAACCCATCACGAGGGGTCTCGGCGAGCTGGCCCCTGTGGCCCTCAAACCGGGCGACGAGTACCCGCTCGAGGACGCGGTCGAGGCATTGGCCGGCGCTGCCTACGTGCGCACGGACCTCGTCGAGCGCCGCGGCGAGTTCGCCGTCCGCGGCGGCATCCTCGACGTCTTCCCGCCGACCGAGCAGCATCCGGTCCGGGTCGAGTTCTGGGGCGACACCGTCGAGGAGGTCCGCTGGTTCAAGGTCGCCGACCAGCGCAGCCTCGAGATCGCCGAGCACGGGCTCTGGGCGCCGCCCTGCCGCGAGGTTCTGCTGACCGACACCGTCCGGCAGCGGGCCGCGGCCCTCCGCGAGCAGCTTCCCGGTGCCGCCGAGATGCTCGCCAAGATCGCCGACGGGATCGCCGTCGAGGGCATGGAGTCGCTGGCCCCCGCCCTCGTCGACGGGATGGAGCCGCTGCTCGACGTGCTGCCGCCCGAGTCGATCGTCCTGCTCGCCGACCCCGACAGGATCCGCCGCCGGGCGCACGACCTCGTCGCGACGAGCGAGGAGTTCCTCGAGGCGAGCTGGTCCAACGCGGCCGCCGGCAACGCCGTGCCCGTCGACCTCGCGTCCGTCTTGGGCACCGCCTCCTTCTGGACCATCGCGCAGACCCGGGCCCACGCCCTGGAGTCGGGGCGAGCGTGGTGGACCCTCACCCCGTTCCTGCAGGACGAGGACCTCGAGATCGAGGACGACGACGTCGATGCCCGCCTGACGGTTCACACGACCGACGCCGAGACGTTCCGCGGTGACACGCCCAAGGCCGTCGAGCACGTGCGCGGCCGGGTCCGCGACGGCTGGCGACTGGCGATCGTCACCGAGGGCCCGGGTCTCGCCCGGCGCGTCGCCGACGTCCTTGGCGAGCACGACGTCCCTACCCGCACACTCGACGGCTCGCTGGAGCCCGGCATCGTCTCCATCACGACCGGTGCCCTGGGACGAGGCTTCGTCCACCCGGGCAGCCGGCTCGAAGTCCTGACCGAGGCCGACCTGACCGGCCAGACCGGAGCAGGGCAGACGTCCACCAGGGACATGCGCCGGATGCCGTCTCGGCGGCGCAACCAGGTCGACCCGCTCCAGCTGCGGCCCGGCGACTACGTCGTGCACGAACAGCATGGTGTCGGCCGGTTCGTCGAGATGGTTCAACGAACCGTCCACGGCGCCACCCGGGAGTACCTCGTCATCGAGTACGCGCCGTCGAATCGGTCGAAGCACAGCCAACCCGACCGCCTGTACGTCCCGACCGACCAGCTCGACCAGGTGACCAAGTACGTCGGGGGAGAGGCGCCGACGCTGAACAAGCTGGGCGGGTCCGACTGGCACAAGACGAAGTCGCGGGCCAAGCGCTACGTCAAGCAGATCGCCGCAGACCTGATAAGGCTCTACAGCGCCCGGATGGCCACGAAAGGCCACGCCTTCGGGCCGGACACGCCCTGGCAGCGCGAGCTCGAGCAGGCCTTCCCCTACATCGAGACGGCCGACCAGCTCTCGAGCATCGACGAGGTCAAGCAGGACATGGAGCAGCAGGTCCCCATGGACCGCCTCATCTGTGGCGACGTCGGCTACGGCAAGACCGAGATCGCGGTGCGCGCCGCCTTCAAGGCGATCCAGGACGGCAAGCAGGCCGCCGTGCTCGTGCCGACCACCTTGCTGGTCACCCAGCACCACCAGACCTTCTCGGAGCGCTACGCACCGTTCCCCATCAAGGTCGCGGCACTCTCACGCTTCCAGAGCGACGCCGAGGCGAAGCAGGTGCTCGAGGGCCTCGCCGACGGGACCGTCGACCTCGTCATCGGCACGCACCGGCTGCTCGCCAAGGATGTCCGCTTCAAGGACCTCGGCCTCGTCGTCGTCGACGAGGAGCAGCGCTTCGGCGTCGAGCACAAGGAGCTGCTCAAGACGATGCGGACCGCTGTCGATGTCCTGTCGATGTCGGCCACCCCGATCCCGCGCACCCTCGAGATGGCGGTGACCGGCATCCGCGAGATGTCGACGCTCGCGACGCCCCCAGAGGAGCGCCACCCGGTGCTCACCTTCGTGGGCGCCTACGACGAGAAGCAGATCACCGCCGCGATCCGGCGTGAGCTGCTGCGTGAGGGCCAGGTCTTCTTCGTCCACAACAAGGTCAGCAGCATCGACAAGGCGACGACGCGACTGCGCGAGCTCGTACCCGAGGCACGGATCGCGGCGGCCCACGGCCAGATGAGCGAGAAGCGGCTCGAGCAGGTCGTCCTCGACTTCTGGGAGAAGCGGGTCGACGTCCTCGTCTGCACGACGATCGTCGAGACCGGCCTCGACATCTCCAACGCCAACACGTTGGTCGTCGAGCGGGCCGACGTGCTCGGCCTGTCCCAGCTGCACCAGCTTCGCGGCCGGGTCGGCCGTGGCCGCGAACGGGCCTACGCCTACTTCCTCTACCCTCCGGAGAAGCCCCTGACGGAGACGGCCCACGACCGGCTGCGCACCATCGCCAGCCACACCGACCTCGGCGCCGGCATGGAGGTCGCCATGAAGGACCTCGAGATCCGGGGCGCCGGCAACCTGCTCGGCGGTGAGCAGTCCGGCCACGTCGCCGGCGTCGGCTTCGACCTCTATGTCCGCCTCGTCGGCGAGGCCGTTGCGGACTTCAAGGACGAGGGAGGGAGCGCACCCACCGAGATCAAGATCGAGCTGCCCGTCGACGCCCACCTGCCGCACGAGTACATCCCGGGCGAGCGCCTGCGTCTCGAGGCATACAAGAAGCTCGCCACGGTCGAGAGCTTCGAGGCGGTCGACGACATCGAGTCAGAGCTGCGCGACCGCTACGGCAACCCGCCCGAGCCCGTCCAGAACCTCCTCGAGGTCGCCCGCCTGAGAGTCGTCGCCCGCCGGGCCAAGATCGCCGACATCGGTCTGCAGGGCAAGGTGGTCCGCTTCGGCCCCGTCAAGGACCTGCGCGAGAGCCAGCAGCTGCGCCTGCTCCGCCTCTACCCCGGCACGGTCGTCAAGGACCAGCTCGGCGTCATCCTCGTGCCGGTCCCGAGGACCGCGCGCGTCGGCGGCAAGCCGCTGCGTGACGTCGAGGTGCTCCTGTGGGCTCGGCAGCTCATCGAGGCCGTCCTGCTCGCCGACATCGCCGCAGCGGCGACCGCCGTGTCGGCTGCTGCGCCGGGAGCTCCCTCCGCCCCGTAGGATGGCAACGCATTCGCCCCTGAGGAGGATCTGTGAAGGCTTGGTCAGGTGAGGCCGGGACCGTGAAGCGGTTGGCCGTCGGAGCCGTCGCCGGCATGGCGGTCGTGTCGCTGCTCGGCGCGTGCACTGCAGTGACCCACCAACAAGCGGCCGCCGTCGTCAACGGCCAGGTGATCCGCCTGTCCGAGGTCGAGCAGACGGCCGACCAGCTCCGGTCCGCCAACCTCGACTTCTCCGAGCAGGTCGTCGTCACGGCCCTCATCGCGGCCCCGCTGCTGGCGGAGACGGTGCAGGCCTCGGGCAGCTGGAAGCCCGACGCCACGTACGCGAGTGTCATCAACGCGATGCCCGACGCGACCGCCACGACGAAGGCGTTCGTGTCGACGGTCGCACTGCTGCAGTCGGCCCAGATGACGAGCGAGGACGTGGCGCACTACCGCTCGGACCTCAAGCAGGCCACGATCGCGGTCAACCCCCGCTTCGGCACGCTGGTCCCGACCGAGCAGGGTCCCGTCTACTTCACCCTGGGCGCGGCGACGCCCAACTGGATCGCCTCTGCTCCCCAGACGAAGTGAGCCGGCGCTCGGCATGACGGGCCGCCTGACCCTGCTGCTGACGACGCCACGCGTCGCCCCCGGTCTGCTGACCCGAGACGCGTGGCATGCGCTCGAGAGCGCCAAGACAATCCTTGCCCGACAGGGTGAGTACCAGGCCGGGGCTCTCGTGGAGGCCGGCCTCGACATCGACTCCCGTCCGTCGACGTCCGTGCCGGCGCTTGCCCGTGAGCTCGTCGACGCGGCCCGGCGCGGCGAGATCCTCTGGATCGGCTCGGCCGATGGCGACCCGGGGCTGACCGACGCGATCGCGGCCGAGGTGTCCCGGCTGACCGACCCGCCCGAGGTCGAGCTGCTCGTGGGGTCCCACGACGTCCAGGGCGCCCGCCTGCTCGACGTGGTCGCGGTGATGGACCGGCTCCGCTCGCCCGGCGGTTGCCCGTGGGACGCCGAGCAGACGCCCCGGACGCTCGTGCCGTACCTGCTCGAGGAGGCCTACGAGGCCATCGAGGCCATCGAGTCGGGTGACCCGGCGCAGGTCCGCGAGGAGCTCGGTGACCTGCTGCTGCAGGTGGCCTTCCAGTCCCGCGTGGCCGAGGAGGACCCGGATACGCCGTTCGACATCGACGACGTCGCCGGGGGCCTCGTCGACAAGCTGGTCCGGCGGCATCCACACGTCTTCGGCTCCGTCGAGGCGGCCACGCCCGAAGACGTCGAGGCGAACTGGGAGGCCATCAAGGCGACCGAGAAGGCCGACCGCAGCCACCCCCTCGAGGGCATCCCGCAGTCCCTGCCCGCGCTGGCACGAGCCGACAAGGCGATCTCCCGTCTCGAGCGCGCCGGGCTCGCCGAGCGCGTTGCGGTGGCTGCTGCCGGCGACGATCTAGGCGCTCGGCTGCTGGCGCTCGTCCGCGAGGCGCGCGGTGTCGGAGTCGATGCGGAGGCGACGCTCAGGGCAGCCCTTCGCCGGTTGGCCGGGTGACGCATCCTGAGGGTATGCCGCTGAGTGGCCTCGCGCGCGACGGCAGCCGTCGGCTCGGGGTCAGTACGCACCTCGTGCGGCGAAGACCGCGTGGATGGTCCGCATGACGATGGTCAGGTCCTGCACGATCGACCAGTTGTCGACGTAGTAGAGGTCGAGGCGCACGGCGTCGTCCCAGGAGAGGTCCGAGCGTCCGGAGACCTGCCACAGACCGGTCAGGCCGGGGCGCACGTCGAGCCGCCGCTGGGCGTCGGACGGGTACTGGCTCACCTCGTCCGGCAGGGCCGGCCGTGGCCCGACCAGGCTCATCTCACCTCGAAGGACGTTGAGCAGCTGCGGTAGCTCGTCGAGGGAGAATCGGCGGATCAACCGACCGACCCGGGTGATCCTGGGATCACCCTTGACCTTGAAGAGCACTCCGTCCGCGTTGACGTTGAGATCCTTCAGCTCCGCCAACCGCGCCTCCGCGTCCGTGCACATGCTGCGGAACTTCAGGCAGTCGAAGAGCGTCCCGTCCCGGCCGGCCCGAGCCTGTCGGAACAGGACCGGACCGCGGTCCTCGAGCCGGATGGACAGCGCGACGAGGAGCATCACCGGGGCAGCGAGCAGCAGGAGCAGACCCGCGCCGACGATGTCGAAGGCCCGCTTCAGGCCCCGGGAGGCGGCCAGGCTCTGCGGCTGCTCGACGTGCACCAGTGGCAGCCCGCCGACCGGGCGCATCTCGATCCGGCCTGCGGAGATGTCGCTCAGGCTCGGCACAACCACCATCTGCACCGGCATCCCCTCGAGCTTCCACGCGGTGCGCCGGAACTCGGCGGACGTCGGGAAGGCCCCCTCGGTGAAGACGATGATGTCGACCTCCTCGTCGAGCACCGCGTCCGCCGCTCCTGTCGTCATGCCGCAGACGGGGATGCCTCCGGGCGTCGTCGCGACCGGCTGTGAGGACGGCAGCAGCGCCCCCACGACCTGGTAGCCCATCCGGCGGTCCCGCTCGAGCACCTTGCACACCTCGTCGACATGCGTGGGGGAGCCGGACACGAGCACTCGTGAGAGCAGGTGCCCCTTCTCGCGGGCCCGGTGTACGACGCGCCGCGCGATCCAGCGCCACACGAGCAGCATCGGCACGCCGAGCATGAACAGGAGTGCGAAGAATCCACGGGCCAGGTTGAACTGGGTGAGATAGCAGGCCATGCCGACGACGCCGGCCGTCAGTGCTGCCGCGGTGAGAATGCGGGCGTATTCGCTCGTTCCCACCCCCAGCCGACCTTTTCCATATGTCCCGGTTGCGAGGTTTGCGAAGAGCCACATGGCGACGATCCCGACGCCCGCGGGGCCGATCACTCCCGACACCTCGGACATCGTCGTACCGAAGACGGTGAGTCTGGGCCGCGCAACCATCGCGATGACGGTCGCGATCGTGATGACGGTAAAGTCCCCGGCCATCAACGAGATCCGCCAGTACTGAATCCCACGCGAGCGTGTCGAGACCTGTCTGGCGACCGGGCGCGTGCGCACGCTGCGCAACGCGAGCAACGGCTCGCGAGCGGTTTCAACCATACCTGATCCACCCCACCACGTTGGTTTGGTTCCCCCATCGCCGAACTCCTGCGAGTCAGCGCTTCCCTGCCAGTGTCGCCAAGGGCGCAGGCCATTTCAGGGAAATGGAAAAGAATGATCGATAAACGTCAAGAATGACCCTGAATGTCAGAGGAACCGCCCATTTATCGATAATGCGAGGTATGTCTGTATTCGGACGGAATGGGAAGTGTGGCCGATCGGCTCGAGTCGCTGCCGGCCCGCGGTGGAGCGACGGGCTAGGCTCGACGCGTACGTGCACCCCGAGAGACTCCAACAAGGAGTCGGCACCCAGGAGAGCTCTGTGGCCAGCATTGAGGAGATTGGCGCCCGCGAGATCCTCGACTCACGCGGCAACCCGACGGTCGAGGTCGAGATCCGGCTCGACGACGGCACGTTCGCCCGGGCCGCCGTGCCCTCCGGCGCGTCCACGGGGGCGTTCGAGGCGTCCGAGCGCCGCGACGGGGACTCGGACCGCTATCTCGGCAAGGGGGTCGAGCAGGCCGTCGACGCGGTGATCGAGGAGCTCAACCCGGCCCTCGTCGGGTTCGACGCGAGCGAACAGCGGCTCATCGACGGGGAGATGATCGCCCTCGACGGGTCTGCCAACAAGTCCAGCATCGGGGCAAACGCCATCCTCGGCGTGTCCCTCGCCGTCGCCCACGCTGCCGCCGAGTCGGCCGGGCTGCCGCTCTTCCGCTATGTCGGCGGCCCCAATGCGCACGTGCTGCCCGTGCCGATGCTGAACATCCTCAACGGAGGATCTCACGCCGACACGAACGTCGACATCCAGGAGTTCATGATCGCGCCGATCGGCGCGCCGAGCTTCCGTGAGGCGCTGCGCTGGGGGACCGAGGTCTACCACGCGCTGAAGAAGGTGCTCCACGATCGGGGTCTCGCGACCGGCCTCGGCGACGAGGGCGGCTTCGCGCCTAACCTCGAGTCCAACCGAGAGGCACTCGACGTCATCATCGAGGCGATCAAGGCCGCCGGCTACGCCCCGGGCACGGACATCGCGCTCGCCCTCGACGTCGCCGCCTCCGAGTTCCACCAGGACGGCGGCTACCGTTTCGAGGGGGCCAGCAAGTCGGCCGCCGAGATGGCCGACTACTACACCGAGCTCGTCGACGCCTACCCGCTCGTCTCGATCGAGGACCCCCTCGACGAGGAGGACTGGGACGGCTGGCACACGATCACCGAGAAGCTCGGGGAACGGGTCCAGCTCGTCGGTGACGACCTCTTCGTCACCAACCCGGAGCGGTTGGGACGCGGCATCCAGGGCGGCATCGCCAACGCGCTGCTCGTCAAGGTCAACCAGATCGGTACCCTGACCGAGACGCTCGACGCCGTCACCATGGCGCAGACCAACAAGTACCGCTGCATGATGAGCCACCGCTCGGGCGAGACCGAGGACACGACGATCGCCGATCTGGCCGTCGCGACGAACTGTGGCCAGATCAAGACCGGTGCCCCCGCGCGGTCCGAGCGGGTCGCGAAGTACAACCAGCTCCTGCGGATCGAGGAGGAGCTCGACGACGCGGCGCTCTACGCCGGAGCCGGGGCCTTCCCACGCTTCGACCGTTCCCGCTACGCCACGCAGGCCTGAGCGGCACGATGGCCGACCGCACGCCGGCTCGCCCGGGACGGAACCCCGCGGGCGCCGCCCCCCGCCCACCGGGCCGGCGGGGGGCCCCCCGCCCCGGGGGGCGGGGGGGCCGGGCGAGCCGCCCCCGAGGTGGAGGTGAGCGCCCCGCCAGCGCCGCGCGAACGCGGAGCGTGCAACCACCCTCGCCCCCGCCGTCCACGACGTGGGTGCGGGGCGCGATCCTCGTCGGCATCGTCGTCATGCTCGCCGTCACGCTCGTGCCGACGCTCCGCTCGGTCCTGCAGCAGCAGGACGAGGTGGCCGCCCTACGCGACACGGTCACGCAGCAGCACGTCGACGTGGCCGACCTCGAACGGCAGGCGGCCCTCTGGCAGGACCCGGCCTACATCGAGCAGCAGGCCCGCGAGCGGCTCAAGTTCGTCAAGGTGGGCGAGAAGTCCTACACGGTGATCGGCCTGCCTTCGGACGAGTCGGCCCAGGCCGATCACCTGCCGATCGTCGCCGCGCCGCTGGCCAACGAGTCGTCCCCGTGGTACGGCAAGCTCTGGCAGTCCATCCAGATCGCGGACCGGCCCGCGGCCGGCGCGACGGGCCGCATCGCCCGCGACGCGACGACCAGCGACCGGCCCGGCGCACCATGACCGCCGACACGCCAGACGGTCAGGTCAGCGACCCAGACCTCGCGGCCGTGCGGCGACAGCTCGGCCGACCGCCCCGGGGTGTTGTCGCGATCGCGCACCGGTGTTGCTGTGGTGAGCCCGACGTCGTGCGCACCGAGCCGCGCCTGCCCGACGGCACCCCCTTCCCCACGACCTTCTACGCCACGTGCCCGCGCCTTACCGGGGCGGTCAGCACCCTTGAGACGAGCGGCCTGATGCGGGAGATGAGCGAGCGGATCGACGGCGACGCGACGCTGCGAGCAGCATACGAGCACGCCCACGAGCGCTACCTGGCCAGCCGCGCGGAGCTGGGCCACATCCCCGAGATCGAGGGGGTCTCGGCCGGTGGCATGCCGACGCGCGTCAAGTGCCTCCACGTCCTCGTCGCGCACTCGCTCGCCGCCGGGCGGGGCGTCAACCCGCTCGGGGACGAGGCACTCGAGATGCTCGGCGACTGGTGGTCGCCGACGTCGTGCGCGCAGCAGCACGCCGCGCAGGACGCGCAGGCCCGACATGGCTGACACCACGCGCGTCGGCGCGATCGACTGCGGCACCAACTCGATCCGGCTCCTCGTCGCCGACCTCGACCCTGTTGCGGGGACACTCGAGGACGTCGTGCGCCGCATGGAGATCGTGCGGCTCGGGCAGGGGATCGACCGGACCGGCATGATCGCCGCGGAGTCGATGACGCGCACGCTCGCCATGACGAAGGAGTATGCCGCCCAGTGCCGTTCGCTCGGGGCAACGCGCGTCCGCTTCGTAGCGACGTCGGCGTCGCGCGACGCCCGCAACGCCGCCGAGTTCGTCGACGGCGTGCGGGCCGCGTTCCTCGAGCAGTGGGGTGATCCGGTGGATCCCGAGGTCGTCTCGGGCGACGAGGAGGCCCGTCTGTCGTTCACCGGTGCGACCGGAGACCTGGTCGCGACAGGAGTCGAAGGCCCCTACCTCGTCGTCGACCTTGGCGGCGGGTCGACCGAGTTCGTCCGCGGGACCGCCTCGGTCGAGGCGGAGCGGTCCGTCGACATCGGCTGCGTGCGGATGACCGAGCGCCACCTCGTCAGCGACCCGCCCACGCCCGGCGAGATCGCCGCCGCGAGCCGCGACATCGACGCGGCCATCGACGAAGCGGCTGAGGTCGTCCCGTTCGGAGGCGTCCGAGCCCTCGTCGGTCTGGCCGGCACCGTGACCACGATCGCCGCCCACCGGCTCCGGCTGCGCACCTACGACCCCACGGCCATCCACCTGTCCCGGGCGCCGGTGAGCGAGGCGTTGGCTGCCTCGGACGACCTGCTCCACCTGATCCGGACCGAGCGCGCCGCGCTGCCCTACATGCACCCCGGGCGGGTCGACGTCATCGGCGCCGGCGCGCTCATCTGGAGCCGCGTCATCGAGCGAGTCGCCGCGGTGGCGGGCATCCGGACCGTGATCGCCTCGGAGCACGACATCCTCGACGGCATCGCCCGCTCGCTGGCCGAGTGAGCTGGTCGTCATGGCACGGGGGACTGCGAGCGTCGTATGGCGCGCACTGCTGTGGGTTCTCGCCGGTGGGGCACTGCTCGGGACGGGGCTGCTCACCGTGCCACGGCTCACCGACCCAGGAAGCGCGCGCGGCCTCGAGCTCGTCGCGTTCACGCCGTTCGGACTTGCGCCGGCGGTGGCCCTCCTCGTGATCGCCATCGCCCTTGCGGTGGCCCACCGCGGTGGTCCCCGTCTGCTCGGCGCCGTCCTCGCATCGGTTGGGCTGGTCGCGACCGCGCTGCACCTCATGTGGCTGGCCCCCCTGTTCGTCGGGGCGCAGCCGGCCGCGCGCGGCGAGCCCCTCGTCGTGATGACTCAGAACTTTGAGTATGGCGACGTATTGGCCCTCGCGCGCGAAGTTCGGGATCGACAGGTCGACGTCCTCGTGCTGTGCGACATGGGGACCAAGCAGTGGACCGGCGTACAGGAATCATCGATCCCGAACGATCTGCCATACGTCGCCGACCGCGAAGGTGGGGCTGTCGCGTTCAGCCGCTACCCGCTGGCGGAGGATGAGCCGATTACGCTGCACGGCGGGGGTAGTCGATCGGTGCACATTACGACGAGCCCGCTTGGCCACGTGACCCTCTACGCGTTGCATCCCGCGCAGCCCTACCGGCCTGGAGAGTGGCAGGAGGACGGAGCGCGCGTGGTCGGTGCGGTCGGGGCCGGTCTCTCCGGCGACCCGGATCCGACCATCGTGGCCGGCGACCTCAACGCGACCCTCGACCACTGGCCGTTGCGGGCGCTCGCATCGATCGGCTTCACCGATGCGGTCGTCGCGGTGAACGGTGGGTTCCAGCCGACGTTCCCGGTGGGGGGGCGGGAGCAGCGCTTCGGGATCACCGTGCCGCCAGTCTTCCAGATCGACCACGTGTTCGTGTCACGCCAGCTCGTCGTGAGCGAGGTCGCGCGGGTGGCGACGCCGGGCGCCGACCACCTCGGCGTCCTGGCGACCATCCGACGCGCGGCGAGCTGAAAGTTGCTGCACGGGTCGGCCTCGGAAGCCGCGCATCATGTCAATCCCGTCACCCCGGGGCGCAGGTCACCCCTGGTTCGACTCCAGCTTGGCCTCGACGAACGCGGCGAGGGTGCCGACCGTCTCGAAGAGATCACCGGTGAACTCGTCATCCTCGATGTAGAAGCCGAAGCGCTCCTCGAGAGAGGTGGCCATCTCGACGACCGCGAGCGAGTCGAGCTCGGGCATACTCCCGAAGAGGGGTGTCGACTCGGTCAACGTGTCGGCGCGGTCCTGGATCCCGAGTGTCTCGACGATGGTCGTGATCACGCCATCGAGGGTGGAGCTGCGTGTCTGCATGATGTCCTTTCGCTCAGACCAGTATCTCAGGGGGCATGGGATGCCCGAGGAAGGCCGTGGGGCTTGCCGTCAGACCGTACGCCCCGGCCTGGAAGACCACCACCAGATCGCCGATGTCAGCCTCGGGCAGCGGCACCTGGTCCCCCAACAGGTCCAGTGGCGTGCACAGGCAGCCGACGACATTGACCTTCGTCAGCGCGGTCTGCTCCATCCGATTGCCCACGGCGACCGGGTAGTTGCGGCGGATCGCCTGTCCGAGGTTGCCCGACGCAGCGAGCTGGTGGTGCATGCCACCGTCGACGACGAGGTAGACCTGCCCACGGGACTCCTTGCGGTCCACGACCCGGGTCACGTAGATGCCGGACTCGCCGACGATGTAGCGCCCGAGCTCGATCACGGTGCGCGCTTCGGGCAGGTTCGGCCGGATCTCGTCCTCCAGCAGCGAGGCCAGGTTGGCTCCCACGGCCTCGAGGTCGAGAGGGGTGTCCCGCTCGAAGTACGGGATCCCGAACCCTCCACCGAGATTGAGGTACCGCACGGGCCAGGGGGATGCCTTGGCCAGACCGAGCATGAGCTCCACCGTCCTGCGCTGGGCCTCACAGATGATCTCGGCGCGCAGGTTCTGCGAGCCGGCGAAGATATGGAAGCCCTGGAAGTCGATGTCCGTTGATGCGAGGGACTCCAGCAGAGCAGGAACCGCTTCCGCGTCGACGCCGAACTGTTGGGATCCTCCCCCCATCCGCATGCCGGACCCCTTGATGGCGAAGTCGGGGTTCACCCGCACCGCCAGCCTGGGGCGCAGGCCGAGATCCTCGCCCGTCGCCACGACCCGGCCCGCTTCGGTCGACGACTCCACCTCGATGACCACGCCGGAGGCGACGGCCTGACGGATCTCGGCGATGGTCTTGCCCGGACCGGCGAAGCTGATCCGCTCGGGTTGCATCCCGGTGTCCAGTGCGGTTCGCAGCTCCAGGGCAGAGGCGACATCGATGGAGTCCACGAGTCGGGCGATGTGTTGGGCGACGGCAGGCATCGGGTTGGCCTTCATCGCGTAGCTCAGCTCGATGTCGGGCGGCAGGGTCGCGCGGAGCAGGGCGATCCTGCGCTCCAGCAGGGCCCGGTCGTATGCGAAGAACGGCGTGGACCCGACGCGTTGGGCAAGACGCTCGAGCGGGATGCCCCCGACCGCGAGCTGTCCGTCAACCGTGCCGAAGGTGGCGATGGCATCGTGTGCCGTCACGGTGTCACGACCTCCTCCGTCGTCATGGCCACGGCCTGCTCGTGCAGGAGTGGACGGTCGAACTTGCCGTTCGGCGACGCCGGCAGGTTGTCGCGAACGACCACTGCGGAGGGCACCATGTAGAGCGGCATCTGCTGGCGCATCAGCCCGAGCAGGGCAGCGACCTCGAGGTCCGGGCCGTTCAGCCCGGTCGCGAACAGCACGATCCGGTGACCCAGGGTCTCGTCGGGGACGCCAACGGCGACAGCGTCACGGACCAGCCCCGTGTCGTAGGCGATCTCCTCGACCTCTGTGGGGCTGACCCGGTAGCCCGAGGTCTTGATCATCTCGTCCTTGCGGCCGACGAAGTAGAGGAAACCCTCGTCGTCGGCGACGACGGTATCGCCCGACCACACCGCGATCTCGGGGACCCGCCAAGCGGACTCGCTGCCGGGCACGGCGCGGAACCGCTCGGCGGTGCGCTCGGGATTGTTCCAGTAGCCCATGGCAACCAGCCCACCCCGATGGATGAGCTCCCCCTCCTCGCCCGCGTCACACGGGGAGCCGTCCGGGCGGACGACGAGGATCTCGGCGTTGGGGATCGCCTTGCCGATGGAGTCGGGCCTGCGATCAACCTCCGAGGGGTCCAGGTAGGTCGACCGGAATGCTTCGGTGAGGCCGTACATGAGGAACGGCTTCGCGTCGGGGAAGTGGGCTCTGAGTCGGTCCAACGTCGTCTTCGGCATCCGCCCGCCCGTGTTGGCGAAGTAGCGAAGTCGAGTGGTGGCCTCACCTCGCCAGTCCAGGTCGGCCAGCTGGATCCACAATGGCGGCACGCAGGTCAGGCCGGTCACCCCGTGCCGCACGCAGAGCCGGGCGACATCCCAGGGCAGCAGGTAGTTCATCAGGACGACGTGGGCGCCGGCGGAGAACCCGGTCGTCAGCTGGCTGAAGCCGGCGTCGAAGCTCAGGGGAAGCACCGAGAGGATCACGTCCTCGGACGTGTTGCCCAAGTACTCGCTCACGCTCTCCGCACCGACGAGGAGGTTGCGGTGGCTGAGCACGACGCCCTTTGGCTTGCCCGTGCTCCCCGACGTGTAGAGGATTGCGGCCATGTCCTGGTCGACGGGGCGACCGGGAGTGTTCGCGGTGGGTTGGCTGCCGTGATCCGTGAACAGGTCCGACCACAGGTGCACGTGGTACGAGCCACCGTCGGTCTGTGGCCGGGCTATGGCTTGGTCCCGCCCGGTTGCCGACGGCACCACGACGACGTGCTCCAGTGCCGGACACTTCGTCAGCTCCTCCCGGAGCAGGGTGAGCCGCTCGGCCGAGGTCACCAGGACCCGCACCCCACAGTCGGCCAGTATGTAGGCCACCTGCGCGGGCCGCAGGAGCGGATTGACGGGTACGAATGCCCCCCGGGCGGCTGACGTCCCGAAGATCGCCGCGACTGTCTCGAGCCGCTTGTCGAGGAAGACTGCGACGCGATCCTCGCGGGCCAGACCGAGTGTGTGCAAGCCCGACGCGACTTGGTCGATCGACGTTTGGAGACGACCGTAGCTCCACGTCTCGTCCTTGTAGGTGAGCGCAGGCGCCTGCGCATGCGTCGCCGCTCGCTCCGTCACGAGATGGTGCAGGCTCGTCCTCATCATCCATTCCCTCCTGCCACTGCTCCCCCGAGTGGCGCTGCTTGACCACATGGCTCTGTCTCGCCATATGGGCACTTCTTCGTCAGGTCGTGCTGTCCTCGTCAGGTGGTTGTCTCACCAGGCGACGCTCGTCAGCTCGCTGTAGAGGTAGTCCACCTGGCCCGCCACGATACGGTCGCTCTTGAACATCTTCGGCCGAGGGTTGCGCAGCATGAGCGACGCGCGAGGGCGCGGGCCGACCACCCTCAGCTCTGCCAGGGTGGCCAGCACGCCGTGCCGCACCAGCAGGTGCCGCGAGATCTGGCGGGTGGCGTCGTGGAAGAGGTCCGGGTTGCTGACGTAGAGGATCGAGCCGAAGATCGGCAGCCGCTTGCGGCGGTCGCGGCGCAGGATGACATAGCACGACTGGCCCCCGTCGGTCACCAGGAGGTGCCGGGCTGCGGCTGCGTCCTCGTGGTCGTCGAAGATCTGCAGGTCGCGACCGGACAGGGTTGCCCGGATCGTGGCAGGGTCCGAGGTGATCCTGACCCCGCGGCCCGGCGTCGGCCACGGCAGGTTCGGCACGACGGCCGTGGTCGTGTCGAGCAGGGTGAAGCGCAGGCGCTTGTTGAGTGGCACGACGTTGCCGCTCGGAGACAGGTCGGTGAACGTGTATCCCCGTTGCGCCAGCATGGCCCTGATGAGCCGCAGACCGTGAGACCGGTAGTCCTCCAGGACGCACCAGGCACCGAGGTTGCAGAAGCGTTCCACGTGACCGTCGATCTCCCGCTCGGAGTAGAACGCCAGATAGGCCCCGACGACGTCCTCGCCACTGTGCAGCAGGAAGCCGTGGTTGGGGGCATCGTCCACCCAGTGCTGCGTCATCGCTGCGGCCCATGCGGTCGCGGACACACGGCTGTTCAGGTGGTCGCTCAGGAAGGCGGCCACCCGCTCGACGTCGGTGGAGTTGATCGGGCCGAGTTCCACCGGTCGATCAACCGGTGGTTGAACGGGCATGACGTCACGGTACGTCACGTCACCCGTCGAGGTCCGGGGTTCTCCAAACCTGCCTCGTGATGGGTTCCGTTCACCTACCGTTGCATTGGGCCTCTCACCGTTGCGGCCCAGTTCCCTGCGATCGAGGTGTCGGCCTGTGCTGTGTCCTGCCCATCCACCCTGTGGTGTGTCATGACAAGCGTCGTCATCGCCGCCCACGACGAGGCCAGCGTGATCGGTCGTTGCCTCGACGCGCTGCTGTCCGATGCGCAGCCGGACGAGCTCGACATCACCGTCGTCCCGAACGGCTGTAGCGACGCAACAGCGGCCATTGCGTCATCCCGTCCGGTCCGGGTCGTCGATATCGATCAGGCCAACAAGCCGGCCGCGCTCAACGCCGGGGACGAGGTCGCGGTGGGGTTTCCCCGCCTCTACCTCGACGCCGACATGATGGTGACCGCAGACGATGTCCGCCTGCTCGTCGAAGCGCTGTCCCCGAGCGAGCAACCGGTCGGTGACGCCCCTCGGGCCCGTCTGGCAGCCGCGCCGCGCCGAGCGCTTGATCTGACCGGGCGTCCATGGCCGGTGCGGGCCTACTTCGCGGTCAGCGGCCGGCTACCCGCGTTCGACCACGCCCTGTTCGGACGCGGGGCGATCGTCCTGTCCGAACGGGCGCGGCAACGGTTCGACCGCTTCCCGGACATGGTTGCTGACGACCTGTTCCTCGACTCGCTGTTCTCGGATCGGGAGAAGGTCGTGGTCGAGGCCGTCGTCACCACGGTCGCGACACCGTTTCGCACGCGTGACCTTGTCAATCGCCTCGTGCGGGTGCGGCGTGGCAACGCAGCCATGCGCCGCGCCGGTGACGGACGGCGGTTCGAGGTGCAGGTGCGCCCGTCGGATCGGACTTCCTGGCTGCGGGACGTCGTGCTGCCCGACCCTCGACTTGCTCCAGCGGGCGCTGTCTACGCGGTCATCACCCTGCTCGCTGCGCTCCTCGCCCGCCGGTCGCCGCAGGACGACATGACCTGGCACCGGGACGAGTCCACCCGCGCCGACGTGCCGCCTCCTTCCGAGCCGAGGTCGACCCGATGACCCGGGCCGCCCTGGTCAACATCTGCTTCCACGGCATCGGTGCTCCGCGCCGCCCGCTCGAGCCGGGGGAGGACCAGTACTGGATCTCGGCGGGTCTCTACGAACAGATCCTCGACGAGGTTGCCGGGCGGACCGACGTGAGGATCAGCTTCGACGACGGCAACAGCTCTGATGTCGACATCGCCTTGCCCGGCCTGTCACGCCGGGGGATGACGGCCACCTTCTTCGCCCTGGCCGGCCGACTGGACGCCGCGGGCAGCCTCTCGTCGGACGACGTGCGTCGCCTGCGTGACCACGGCATGACGATCGGGACACACGGGCTGGATCACCGATCTTGGCGCAGGATGGACGTCGCGACGCGTCATCGTGAGCTCGTCGAGGCCCGAGAATGCCTCGAGGACGTCTTGGGGGTTGCTGTGGAAGAGGCAGCGCTGCCGATGGGCCAGTACGACCGAACGGTGCTGCACTCCCTCAAGGAGCTTCGCTACCGGGCCGTGCACACGAGCGACCGCCGTCCGGCGCGAGCCGGGTCGTGGATCCAGCCTCGATACAGCATCCGCCGGGGTGACACCGTCGAGTCGGTTCGCACGACCGTGCTCCGTCCGCCCGGCTCGTTGGAGCGGCTCAAGCGCGAGGCTGTCGGCGTGGCCAAGCGCCTGCGGTGAGCTGAGCCCGAGCCCTGTCACACGGTGGCCGACCTGGCCCGTCAGGCGGGGTCGCTGTCAGAGCCAGTGGGGACCCGGGACATCGCGAAAACGTCTGGGGTTGGTCAGGGCGCGCACGGTGGGGTGGCTGCCCCGGTCGCCGATCGCTGCCCGGCTCGCCTCACGAAGCAGGATCGAGAACCAGTAGGCGCCGCCGCGAACCCTGCCGTTTCGGCGCCGAAAGAGGCGCACCCGGTTGACCGCCATCATGGCGCGCAGCCCTGGCGATGCGCCGGATCCGCCCTCGAGATGCACGGCCCGTGCCGTTGGGACGTAGCGGGTCGAGAAGCCCGCGTCACGGGCGCGCAGGTCGAAGTCGGTCTCCTCCGAGTAGAGGAAGAACGACTCGTCCCACGGCCCACACGCAGCCCAGCAGTCCGCGCTGACGAGCTGGGTCGAGCCCTCGGCCCAGTCTGTGACGGTCTCGACCTCGTATTCGTGCGGACTGGTGACGACCTCGCCGAGCGTCGGATACCGCCCGACTCGGCTGGCCCCGAGCACGGCGTCGGCGAAGGCGCGCCTCAGGGTCGGCTCTCGCCGCATGGACAGGATGAGCTCGCCCTCGGCATCCACGAGCCGTGGCACCGCGATGCCGATGCCCGGCTCCCGGACGGCTCGGAGCAGCTCTGCCACGCATCCGGGGGTGAGGCGCACGTCGGGGTTGAGGATCAGGACCGCCGCATGGGGTGGTGCCGATGCGACACCGACGTTGATCCCGGCGGCGTAGCCGGCGTTGCGTCCCGTCTCGACGACGGTCGCCTCGGGGGACAGTTCCCGCAGCAGAGCCGGTCCACCGTCCGTGGACGCGTTGTCCACGGCGATCAGATGCCAGGCCAGTCCTGCCATACCTTCCCCGAGCGACCGGACCAGCCCAGGGATGAGCGACGCGCTATTGTACAGGACGACGACGACGGCCACCTGCCCGAGCGGCGTCACACCGGCACCCACTGTGTCCGAGACGGTTTGTTCTCTGGTGGGTTGCCCACTCATCTGGGAGATCCCATTGGTCTGCCTGGCCGATCCGTCCGGTTCGGCTGATCCGCCGTTGTGCGTCGGATCGCCGTCGCCTCAGCCCGAACCCTGTCGCGGGAGAGACGCCAGAGGGCTCCGGACATGCCGACGAGCAGGAAGTACGCCCCGGCAGACTGCGGGAACCCGAAGGTGTCGAAGAAGGCCAGTCCAGCTGCTCCGGCGGCAACGCCAGCCGTGAGCGCCCGCGCCACGTCCGCCTCGAACTCATTGGTAGCCAAGCGTGCGGCCCTGTGCGCGAGGATCAGAGCGGCGACTATGAGCACCAGCAACCCGCCGAGACCGAGCACTCCGCCTTCGATCAACAGGCCGAGATACCCGTTGTCGAGGATCCAATACTTCGGCAGGAAGGTGCCGAAGCCTCGTCCCAGGATCGGGCTACGGCTGATGAACTCGCTTGCGAGGTCGTAGCTTCCGGTGCGTGACGCGACACTGGGGTCGTCCTCGATGCCGGTGAAGAGGTCCGTGATGGTGGTGAGCACACCCGGTGCGGTGAGAAACAGGATCGCGACCATGCCTGCAGCCATGAGCAAGGCCTTCAGCTTGGCCATGAGTGGCCAGGACAGCACCATCACGACGACAGCGACTGCCCCACAGATCAACGCCGACCTGGAGATGACCACCATGACGACTATCCCAATCGCGCCGAGCAGCAACCGGAACAGCCACCGTCGGGTCGGCGAGGATCGAGCAAAGGCCATCGCCAAGGGAAGCACGCAGGTGAGCACCATACCGTACTCGATGGGATGAGTAGCGGTGCCGCTCGGGCGCACCAGACCGTTCCGCCTGGCAATCGTCCACTCGGAGGCACTGGTGAGCCCTGGTATCCTGATCTCGTCGACCCAAAGACGTCGCGTCACGAGCTGGAAGAGCCCAAGGAGCGCGACAATGCCAGCGCCGAGGACAATCCGCCGAGCAAGGGTGTGGTGACGCTCCAGGGACGGGATCCCGTCGTTGGCGACCAACACCAAGCCACACAACCCGACGAGGCGGAGAACTCCACTGTCCGCAGGACTGATCTCGTCCGAGACCATCGGCCCTGCCATCGCATGAGCATAGACGATAAGCATGACGAGCAGCCATGCGAGTACCGCTGCGCGGACGGGTTGTCGGCCAGTGGAGAGTGGTTCATCACGGTGAATGTGGAACCACAGCCACCAGCAGAAAGCCCCGAGGGCAAGGATCATTGCCGGGGCGCCCGCCGAGCCGAGCGCGGGGACAACCATCGGGGCAGGGATCGCCAGCAGAAGACACAGGTAAGTCGTCAGGATGCTGACAGCGTCCGGCCCGTGGCTGGGACCGACGTATGAGGTCATGTCGTCAGCATCGGCTCGTGCTTGTCCAGTGCGGCGGGTCGTTCGCCCTCTACCGGCGCAGCCTCGGACGAACGTGATGACGCGCCGCTGGCGCCTTGCTGTATTCCCGTTGGTGCCCCCGGTGGCCGTGCCGGCGTTCCTGTTGCCGATGGCGGGGCCGGCCGCCGTTTCACCACCGGCAGGTCAGGGTCGGGTTCAGGTGACGGTGCATCCGACCGTGGATCGGGCTGGGTTGGTTTCGGCCGGGCAAGAGCGCCGGGCGTGCGGTCCCGCTTCGACCGCCTCCGACTCCCGTGTCTGGCGCCAGACGCCCCGGTAGCCGAACGGGCAGCGAGCAGGCCGTCAATCAGGCCCACGAGGAAGAGCATGAGAGCCACGCTGACCGCGCCCGCGAGGATACCGGTCCTCAGTTGGCTGCTGCGCACGATCTCGGGCCTACTGTCAGCGGTGAGCTTAATGGCCGTGATGTAAGCGGACTGCTCGATGTCGAGCCCGGACTGGAGCGCTTTGAGGGTGCCCGGGATCATGGTCATCATCGTCTGAAGGCCGTCGAGTGCCGCAGTTGGCGTGGGTGCCTTGACGTCGATGACGATCAGTGGTCCGCTCGTCGTGTAGTCAGGTGCGAGTGCGTAGGAAGCAGTAGGCGCCTTCTCGGCGAACTGCTCGAGTGCGTTCTGCGCGTTGAGCGCACGGATGAGAACATCCCGAGCCTGGGTCAGTCCGCCCAGATTGAGGTATGGGTTGCCTTGGGTTTCAAGCTGAGTCTGGCTCTTCGTGGTCTCGGTGGGCGGAAAAAGAAGCATGGCTCCCTCTGCCTTGTAGCTCGGCCCCATCTCGACGACCACGAGCGCTGTGAGGGCAACCGCGATCACCACCCCAGCGATGGTGAGGTACCAGCGCCGCACCAGTGCAGCCCAGAACGGATTGAGCTCCATCGAGCCTGCCTTCCCCTTGGCATCGTCCCCGGCCCCTCCGACCGAGTCACACCTCGATCGTGCCACAGCGATCCGGACAGATCTCGGGTTTCCGGCATCCTCCGATGGCGCTCGTGTCAGCATGAAGGTGGCGGTGAAGCTCCGCCGACCACGACGAGACGACGGATACATGACATCGCGCGATCTGCTTCTGGTGGTCCTCCGCCGTTGGTACCTCATGCTGCTCGGCGCTCTGCTGACGGTGGCGGCACTCTACGTGGCGACCCACCAGTCAGGTGTTTATTTTATCCGGTATACCTTTACGCTGCTGGCGCCTCGAAATGAGTTCTATCAGAACCAGATCCAGGACCCGCATGTCGGGATGGGGGCCATGGCGGGCCTCATCGTGACCGAGTACAACGCGGGCAGGCGGGAACCCCTGCTGGCCTCCGCGGACACGACGCTCTACGGGGAAGGGCTCAGGCGGGGCAGCAGAGTTCGTGTGCCCAACTACGGGAGCCAGTGGCAGCCGCTCCTCACGACACCCGACATCGACGTCCAGGTCGTGGGACCGACACAAGACGAGGTCCGAAGCGAGGCGCAGCGGATCAAGGCGCGTCTGGCTGGGATTCTCGAGCAGCGCCAGGACGACTTGGGGATCGCGCAGACAATGCAGATGACCTCGCTGGCGTCGCCCGCTAGCCCTGTCGTCGCCTACGTCGGCGGCAGTCGCGGACGCGTTGCCGTCGGGGTGGGCGCAGTGGGGGCGACGCTGACGACGATCCTGGTCGTCCAGTTCGACCGGTGGCGAGAGCGCCGCTGGGAGGGTCGACCGAGGCGTCGACGTCGCCGCCGTCGCCGCAAGGCAACCGACGTGGCGGCCGGGCAGGACCGGGTGCCGGTCTTGGCTGACCGAACGGGGTGATCCTCGGACAAGTCCGGCGGTCTCGTGCGATTCTCAAGGCGTGCCTACGATCAACCACGTCATCCTGACCCGGTTCAACCTGCCGTCCTTGGGGCTGGAGAGTCATGTCCGGGCGCGCGAGGGCTGGCTCCGCGGGCGGGTCGACCTCTTCGAGCGTTACTGCGCGCCGTCGGTCGCCAACCAGACGCGGCCCGACCTGGACTGGCTGGTGTACTTCGACCCGGAGAGTCCGGACTGGCTGGTGGAGCGGATGCGTCCCTTCGTCGAGCGAGGCCTGTTTCGCCCCGTCTACCGCGCTGCCGTCAGCACAGCGGAGCTCGTCTCCGACCTCCGAGAGACGGTCGAGCACAAGGGTGACATCCTGATCACGACCAACCTCGACAACGACGACGGTCTCGCCGCTGACTTCTCCGAACGGATCAGGGCCGTCGCAACAGACGCCCCCCGCGCCGCGCTGTACGTCACGACGGGTCTCATCAAGAGCGAGGCCGGCGTCTACCTCCGGACCGACCGGCGCAACGCCTTCGTATCCGTTCGGGAGTCGTGGGAGAGCCCCGTCGGAGCCTGGTCCGAGTACCACAACGAGTATCACCGCATCATGCCGACCGTCGAGGTCGACGGCCCGCCCGGTTGGCTCCAGGTCGTGCACGGCAGCAACGTCAGCAACCGGGTGCGTGGTCGGCTCGTGGCGCCCGGGGCATATCGCTCCTTGTTCGACGGACTGCTCGACGACGCCGAACAGCCAAGCCTCTTGGCCCTGGGCCAGGATCGGCTGCTGCGGCAGCCTGCTCGTGCGGCCCGCGACGGGTTCCGTGCGGGCGCGCGCCGCCTGGGCCTGCGACTGCTCGGCAAGGACGGGTACTCACAGGCCAAGCTCAGGCTCGCGTCGCTCGCACCATCTCGCCATCCGAGCGTGGTTGTCCAGACGCACGTCGTCATCATCGTCCAGAACCTTCCCGTTCCGCTCGACCGACGGGTCTGGCTCGAGTGCCAGGCCCTCACGGACCGCGGCTACGAGGTCAGCGTCATCTGCCCGAAGGGGCCGGGCGACCCCAACTACGAGGTCATCGACGGCGTGCACATCTACAAGTACCGGCCCGCTCCGCAGGCGCAAGGCCTGCCGGGGTATGCCGTCGAGTTCGGCTACTCGTGGCTGCAGACGGCGCGCCTCTCGCTCAAGGTATGGCGTCGCAGGCCGTTCCAGGTGATGCAGGCCTGCAACCCACCGGACACGTACTGGGCGCTGGCCAGGCTGTGGCGCGCCCGTGGGGTCCGCTTCGTCTTCGACCACCACGACCTCAACCCGGAGCTGTTCCTGTCCCGCTTCGGTCAGCCGAAAAGTGGGGCGCAGCGCCTGCAGTACCGCGGCCTGCTCTGGCTCGAGCGGATGACGTTCCGCACCGCCGACCGGGTCACCTCGACGAACGAGTCCTACAAGTCCGTCGCGGTGCGCAGGGGCGACCGGCGCCCCGAGGACGTGACCGTGGTGCGCAGCTGCCCCGACACCCGCACCATGCGGCCCATCTACTCCGACCTGGCCAGCCAGAAGCCGGCCCGCTTCGTGCTCGCCTACCTCGGCATCATGGGACCACAGGACGGTGTCGAGACCGTCCTCGACGTCATGGAGGAGCTGGTCCACAAGCGCGGCCGCGAGGACGTGCACGCGTGGCTGCTCGGCTTCGGTGACTGTTACGAGGACCTGCGGCGCCGGTGCACCGAGCTCGACCTCGACCAGGTCGTCACGTTCACCGGCCGGGCCGACAAGGGCATGATCGCCGACTACCTCAGTGTCGCGGACGTCGGGGTCGGCCCCGACCTCAAGACGCCGCTGAACGACCTGTCGACGATGAACAAGACGATGGAGTACATGGCCTACTGCCTGCCCTGCGTCTCGTTCGACCTGCTCGAGACCCGGGTGACCGGCGGCGACTCCGTGCTCTACGCCGAGACCGGCGACGTGCCCGGCTTCGCGGACCAGGTCGAGCGGCTCCTCGACGACCCCGACCTGCGTCTGCGGCTCGGGCTGCAGGGTCGCCGTCGGGTGGCCACCGAGCTCGACTGGTCCGCCCAGGCCCGCGGCTACGTCTCGGTGTTCGACGAGCTGACCGGGACGCAGCGGCCTGCCGCGGCACCGGACGGGGGGACGCCCGACGAGCTCGACCCCCGTGGCAAGCGATACCTCGACCTCACGGACGAGGCCGAGCTGAGCCGCTTCATCGTCGAGCGGTCCAGCCTTCCGGCGCCGGTAGCGGCAGACGCATCCAACGCGTAGCTGCGGGCGGGGAGCGGCCTTCGACCCCGCCGCCGTACCCCCGGAGGGACTCGAACCCTCACTCGAGCGATTTTAAGTCGCCTGCCTCTGCCGGTTGGGCTACGGGGGCGTGCCGTCCAAGTATGCCGAGCCCTCGGGAACACCGGGTGTCCGCTCGAACGTTTAGGCTGGTGACAGTCGCCACGACGGGTGGCCCCTAAGTGTCGGGGAGGCACGCAGCACATGGCAGGTGGAAACCCGGTCTTCGACCGGCTCAACAAGCAGATCGAAAAGGAGCGGTACGCCGGTTTCGACGCCCCGCCCCCACAGGGGTCGCCCTACCAGGGCACCCAGGCGGCGAGCGCCGGATACGCCGCCCAGCAGACCATGTCGGCCGACCAGCTCAACGACCTGTACGCGCGTCAGAGCGCCGGCCCGGTCGACACCGGGCGGGTCACGCTCGACGACGTCGTCATGAAGAGCCTCGGCCTGTTCGTCCTGCTCGTCGCCGCGGGCGGGGTCACGTGGTTCATGGTCGACCAGACGCCGTCGCTTGCCAGCCCGCTGTGGCTCGGCGGCATGATCGTCGGGCTGATCATCGGCTTCGCCATCGCGTTCATGAAGCGCGTGGTCGTGCCGCTCATCGTCCTCTACGCCCTCGTCGAGGGCGTCTTCCTCGGCGCGTTCAGCTACACGATCAACTCGATCGAGAAATACCAGGGCGTCATCGCCCTGGCCGTGCTCGCGACCCTGTGCACCTTCGCCGCGATGTACGCCGGCTACGCGATGGGCATCATCAAGGTCACCAGCCGGACCCGCCGCATGTTCATGATCGCCGCCGGCGGCTACATGATCTTCCTGCTGCTCCAGTTCGTCCTGCAGATGTTCGGCGTGCTCGGCGGCTGGGGCTTGGGCGGCAGCGGCTGGCTCGGCATCGGCATCTCGTTGCTCGGCACCGGCCTCGCGGCCTACTCGCTGGCCATCGACTTCGACTCGATCGACCAGGCCGTCAAGTCGGGCGCCCCGCGCAAGTTCTCCTGGCTGCTGGCGCACGGCCTCATCGTCTCGGTCGTCTGGCTCTACATCGAGTTCGTCCGGCTCTTCGCCCGCCTGCGCGATTGAGCTCACCCGTCCCGCGCGAGGTCGCGGACGAGCTGACACGCGTGGTCGAGCGGTGGCACCAGCTACCGCTCGACCACGCGCTTTCCCGTATGCCGCTCGTCGCCGACCTCGTGCAACGGCTCGCCGACGACGTGGCGGACTCCCGGAGCCGAGCCGCCATGCCGGTGCCCGACCTCGGGCCCGCGGTCCTGATGGACCAGCTCACCGTCCTGGTCCACGACCACAGCGCCGCCTTCCCACCTGCGTCTCGGAACGGCCATGCCACTCGAACCGCTCTCGCGACTCGGCCCGGGACGCCCGTCACTGACCTCGCGAGCGAGCTGAGCGACATACGGAAGGGCTTGGCGCTGGGCATCTGAGGATCCGACCTGAAGCCTGTCTCACGCGACGTGTCACTCTGTGTGTATGGCTGACACGATCACATTCCGGCCCGACGAGGATGCGGCTCGAGCCCTGGCGGCGCTGACCCACGATGGCACACCAGTCTCGGTGGCCGTGCGGGCGGCCCTGATCGGCGCGGCTCGCGAGCGTGCTCGAAGGGTGCTTCGCGCCGAAGCCGAAGCGCTGGCCCCGACGAACAGGACCGAGCCGAGGCGGCACAGGTGCTGCGGGACATGGAGAGCCTACGTGCCTGGTGAGGTCAATCGGCCCCGTTCCCGTTGGCAGCCCAAACGCACCGGGTTGTCGGCAAACGGCAACCCACCGGTCAGAAACCCGGTGCGTTGTCGATAACCCGGTGTGATCCCTCGAGTCGGCGCCTCAGGAGAGCCGCTCGAAGATGACCGCCATCCCCTGGCCGCCGCCGACGCACATCGTCTCGAGGCCGAGTTGCTGGTCCCGCTCGCGCAGCGCGTTGATGATCGTGCCGGTGATCCGGGCCCCGGTTGCGCCGAACGGGTGCCCGATCGCGATGGCGCCGCCGTTGACGTTGAGCTTGTCGTGGTCCATCCCGAGCGCGTCGGCCGAGGCGAGGACCTGCGCGGCGAAGGCCTCGTTGATCTCGTAGAGGTCCAGGTCGCCGATCGTCATGCCGGCCCGCTTCAGGGCCAGACGGCTCGCCTCGATCGGGCCGAGGCCCATGATCTCGGGTGAGAGCCCGGTGGCGGCGGTCGCCACGACCCGGGCGAGCGGGGTCAGGCCGAGCTCCGTGGCCTTCGTGTCGCTCATCACGACGAGGGCGGCGGCGCCGTCGTTGAGCGGGCAGCAGTTGCCCGCGGTCACAGTGCCGTTCTCGCGGAAGGCCGGGTTCAGCGCGTGGACCGCCTCGAGCGTGACGCCCGGACGCGGTCCGTCGTCCTTGGCCACGACGGTGCCGTCCGGGGTCGTGATCGGGGTGATCTCCCAGTCGAAGAAGCCGCGGCCGATGGCGGCCTCACACCGGTTCTGCGAGGTCACGCCCCACTCGTCCTGCCGTTCCCGGCCGATCCCGTAGGCGGTGGCGACGTTCTCGGCCGTCTGCCCCATCGCGATGTAGATGTCGGGCAGCGCGTCGTTCTCGCGCGGGTCGGTCCACGTCTCGTTGGTCTGCGCCATCTTCGCGGTGCGCTCCTGCGCGTCGGCGAACCGCGGGTTCTGCACGTCGCCCTTGGCCCCGCCGGCTCCCGCCCAGTCGATGTACTGCGAGACGCACTCGACGCCGGCCGACACGAAGATGTCGCCCTCGCCGGCCTTGATCGCGTGGAAGGCCATCCGCGTCGTCTGCGCCGAGCTCGCGCAGAAGCGGTTGATCGTCGCGCCGGGCGTGTGGTCGAGGCCGAGCAGCGTCGCGACGACCTTGGCCATGTTCGAGCCGTGCCGACCCGAGGGCTCCGCGCAGCCGAGGTAGAGGTCCTCGACGAGGGTCTTGTCGAGCGCGGGCACCTTGTCGAGGGCGGCCTGGATGACGGTCGAGGCGAGGTCGTCGGGGCGGACCTCCTTCAGGCTGCCCTTGAAGGCCCTCCCGAACGGCGAACGGGCGGTGGAGACGATGACGGCTTCGGGCACGGGTCCTCCTCGGTGAGCTGGGTAAGCGGGCGCTCACCCGCCTCGATCGTATGCCGCCCACCTCCCCTCACGGTAGGGCTGGGTCCGCCCGCCCACTGTGTGGAACGATCAGGGGCTTCTGCTGAACGATCGGGGGCTGCTACTGGTCGTAGACGTGGCTGCGGTGGCCGAGTTGCATCTCGGGCGCGCCGGCCACTGATTCGGGCCACAAACCCGGCGTCCGGCTACCCTTGCCCGAAACGTCGCGCCGAGTCCTGCGCGCACCTGGGCCCGATAGGGCACCGTGGAACAGGGGAAGCATGAACAGCACGATCCGCCGCACGGTCGCACTCGTCGGCGCGTTGGCCATCACCGGGGCCGCCGCCGCGTGCTCGGCGTCCGACGCGGCGACGACGCGGGCCAAGCCGTCGGCGACCTCCAGCCCCAGCCCGGCGCCCACCACGGTCGGCACCCCTGGAGCGGCCGAGATCCTCCGCGAGGTCAAGGCGCACGTCGTGGCTGCCACCTCGGCCGCCTTCGAGGGCGAGCTGCAGCAGGGGGGCGGCACGATCAGGATCTCCCTCAAGGGCACGGTCGACGGCAAGACCTCCGACGTCCACCTCGAGTCCCCCAGCCTCGGCAAAGTCCACATCATCGTCATCGGCAAGGACGCGTACGTACAGGCTGACGAGGCGTTCTGGAAGAAGCAGGCCACCCCGGAGACAGGCAAGCGAGCTGGTGGGAAGTTCGTCAAGACGCAGGTGGGTGACAGCGCCCTCACGAAGGACCTCACTCTGGGGTCCTTCTTGAGGAAGATCCTCGGTTCCCTCGGGGCGGGTGGGCTGGACGGCAGGGTCCGCTCCGAGACCGTCGACGGCGTCGACTGCTGGATGCTGACCGACAAGGCGGGCAAGCTCAACGGCGCGCTCTACGCCGCGAAGGACTCGATGCAGCTGGTCCGCTTCACCGGCTCGACGGAGAGCCCGAGCCAGCTGACGTTCTCGCAGTGGAACCACGACCTCGCGATCACGGCGCCACCCGCCGACCAGGTCGTCCAGCCCTCGCCCGGCCCAACAGAGCAGCCCCAGCCGACCAGCCCATCTGAGCAGCCCAGCTGACCGGATCAGCTGGCCGGATCAGCTGGCCGGGCGCCCACCGAGGGCTGCCGGGTCTGAGACCGGTCCGG
>NZ_JAKDLO010000176.1 GCF_030452765.1 Intrasporangium sp. | reverse complement strand
GGGTTGGGGGGGGGGGGGGGGGGGGGGGGGCCGGGCGGGCCCCCGGGGCCCCCCCGCCCCGGGGTCCCTGGCCGGGTCCTTCCCCCCGGCATCGTCCCCCGAGTCCTGGTCGGCCGGCCGGCCGATGTGCTGCTCGTAGAGCTCGGTGATGATCTCCTCCGCGGTCCGCCGTGTCGTCGGTGCGAGCCGTACCCGGCCGGAGAGCGCGACGAGCGCAGCGTCGAGGCCGACATCGCCGAGGGTGCTCCGCCGGCGGCGGGCGAGCGCGGCCGCGAGCCGGGTCAGGTCGATCGCGCCCCGCACCGAGGACCCCACCCGAAGCTCGGGATGCTCGCGCGTGGCGCGCACGAGGGAGACGGCCCGCCGCACCCAGTCGGCCTCCGGAGCGGTGCCCGGCGCGGCGTCCGGCCCGGTATCGGGCGCGGTGGCCGGCCCGGTATCGGGCGCGGTGGCCGGTGCGGCATCGGACGCGGTGGGCGGGGCGATGGTCCGGGTGGGAGCAGGTGGTCGGGCCAAGGCCGCCAGCACGATCTCGGTCTCGCTCTGCGGGTCCTGGTAGCCCATGGAGATCCGGCACGTGCGGTCCGACAGCGCCCCCGAGATGCGGGCCGTGCCGACGGTGTCGAAAGGGTTCATCGCGGCGACGAACCGGAAGCCGGGCGCGGCCGCGACCCGACCCAGCCGGGGCACCGCCACCTCGCGCTCGGACATTGCGGTGAGCAGCACGTTCAGGGTCTCCTCGGGCACCCGGTTGAGCTCCTCGATGTAGAGCAGGGTCCCGCCCCGCATCGCCTCGAGCAGCGGCCCGTCGACGAACACGTCGGGGTCGTAGCCCCGGGACAGCACGAGGGCGGGGTCGAAGTGCCCGACGAGGCGGGCCGGGGTGAGCTCGGCGTTGCCCTCGACGAAGGCGAAGCCGACGTCCCGGGCCCGGGCGACGGCGCGCAGCAGGGTGGACTTGCCGGTGCCCGGTGGCCCCTCGAGGATGACGTGGGCCTCGGCTTCGAGGGCCGCCTCGAGCAGCTCGCGTTCCGGCACGCGCCCGATGACGTCGGGGGCGCCTGGCTCGGCGCCATCTGCGCCAGTCCCGGGTCGCCCGCTCCCGGGACGCCCGGTCCCGGGCCGCGCGGTCGGCGCGGTCCGGGGCGGTGGCACCATACGGTCGGGCGCCATTGGGAGCGAAGGCATTTCCTCAGTGCTCGTGCACGAGCACCCCACGCACGTTCTTGCCCGAGAGCAGGTCGTCGTAGCCCTCGTTGACCTGGTCGAGGGTGTACGTCTTCGTGATCAGCTCGTCGAGCTTGAGGTCGCCGGACTGGTAGAGCCCGAGGATCTTCGGGATGTCGGTCATCGGGTTGCAGTCGCCGAAGAGGCTGCCCTTGATCTTCTTGCGGAAGAGGGTCAGGACCGAGCCGGACAGCTGGATGGTGGGCAGCTCCATCTTGTTCAGGCCGGTGAGCACGACGTTGCCGTCCTTGCCGACGATGTCGAAGCCCTGCTGGACCACCTCGGAGGTCATCAGGCCCACGGTGAGGATCGCGGAGTCGGCCATCTGCCCCCGGGTCAGCTCGGTGACCGCAGCCATGGCCTCGGCTGCCGTGGCGAACGCGTGGGTGGCCCCCAGCTCGAGTGCCTTCTCCCGCTTGTTCTCGAGCGGGTCGATCGCGATGACGTTCTTCGCGCCGGCGTAGCGCGCGCCCTGGACGGAGTTGATGCCGATGCCTCCGACGCCGATGACGACGGCGGTGTCTCCCGGCCGGACCTCGGCCGTGTTGACCGCGGAGCCCCACCCGGTCGGCACGCCGCAGCCGACCAGGACGGCCTTGTCGAGGGGCAGGTCGTCGTCGACCTTCACGCACGAGTTCTGGTGGATCACGCTGTGCTGGCTGAAGGTTCCGAGCATGCACATGGCGCCGTAGTCGCCGGCGGGGCCGGTGAACGGGAAGCGGTTGCCGGGCAGGTAGCCCTCGAGGATGGTCGCGCCCATGTCGCAGATCGACTGGCGCCCGGTCGAGCAGTAGCGGCAGTTGCCGCACGAGGGGATGAACGAGCAGACGACGTGGTCGCCCTCGGCGACCCGGGTGACTCCTGCGCCGACCTTCTCGATGATGCCGGCGCCCTCGTGGCCCAGCACCATGGGCAGCCGCGCCGGGAGATCACCGTGGGCGATGTGGACGTCCGAGTGGCACAGGCCTCCGTACAGGTACTTGATGAGGACCTCTCCGGGTCCGGGGTCGGACAGCTCGAGCTCCTCCACGACGATCGGCTTGCCGGGCTCGTAGACGACGGCGGCTCTGGTCTTCATTGACTCTCCTCGTGGGCGATGGAACCGACGGTGGGTCCTCCCAATGTTTCACAGTCGCGACGAGCAATCAGGGGGCGAATCGGACGACTTCTGTCGTGTCCGGCGTCGATGGCAGGACGGGTGTTGGTCGAGGGCACTGTGAGGCCCGTGGGACAGGACGGAGCGACGAAGGGCGTGGCTGTCCAGCTCCCTGGCCAGGGTTCCGCCGAACGACCACTATCGCGGTTGGTTCACACACTCGTGCTGAGCGACGGCCGGACACGCGAATAGCGGTCGTTCGGCGTGACCGGCCTCCCGACCGAGGCGCTTGTCCCAACCCTCCCGCGAGCAGGTCGGCACCGGCGGTCCCGACGACAAGCGCGACTTTCCGCGGCTGCCACGGCAGAGTGAGCGCATGGACCGTCCCCGCCCGACCCAACGCGACCCCCGCCACGACGTGCTCTTCGAGCCGGTGACGATCGGGCCGCTGGTCGCGAAGAACCGCTTCTTCCAGGTGCCGCACTGCAACGGGATGGGGTACCGGGACGTCTCCGCGCTCGCCCGGATGCGGGAGGTGAAGGCCGAGGGCGGCTGGGCGGTGGTCTGCACCGAAGAGGTGGAGATCCACCCGACCTCCGACCTCACGCCTGCCATCGAGGGGCGGCTCTGGAGCGACCAGGACATCCCGGCCATCGCACGGGTCGCCGAGGCGATCCACCGCGGCGGCGCCCTGGCCGGTATCGAGCTGACCCACAACGGGATGTCGACCGCCAACCTCGCCAGCCGCGAGGTTCCGCTGGGCCCGTCGGCCCTCCCCGTGCTGTCGTCGCACCCGGTGCAGGCCCGGGCCATGACGACGGACGACATCGCCACGCTGCGCGGCTGGCACCGGGCCGCGGTCCGGCGCAGCCTGCAGGCGGGATACGACCTGGTCTACGTCTACGCCGGGCACGGCCTGGCCGGCGCCCAGCACTTCCTGTCACCCCGCTACAACCTACGCGAGGACCAGTACGGCGGCCCGCTGGCCAATCGAATGCGGCTGCTGCGCGAGCTGATCGAGGAGACCCTGGAGGAGGTCGACGGGCGGGCTGCCGTCGCCGTCCGGCTCTGCGTCGACGAGCTCACCGGTGACGCCGGTCTGACGCGCGCCGAGACCGCCGAGGTCATCGGGACCCTCGCCGAGCTGCCGGACCTGTGGGACTTCATGGTCGGCGACTGGCCCAACGACTCGTCGACCTCGCGGTTCAGCCCGGAGGCGGTGCACACCGAGCACCTGCGGGGCCTCAAGCAGCTGACGAGCAAGCCGGTCGTCGGGGTCGGACGCTTCACCTCTCCGGACACGATGGCCGAGCATGTCCGCACCGGGATCCTCGACCTGATCGGTGCCGCACGGCCCTCCATCGCCGACCCGTTCCTGCCCTCGAAGATCGAGGCGGGGCGCACCGGCGACATCCGCGAGTGCATCGGCTGCAACATCTGCGTCAGCGGCGACGAGACGTCCTCGCCGCTGCGCTGCACGCAGAATCCCACCATGGGTGAGGAGTGGCGGCGGGGCTGGCACCCCGAACGGATGAACCCGGCCAGGTCTCAGGCGCGTGTCCTCGTGGTCGGCGCCGGCCCGGCCGGGCTCGAGGCCGCCCGCGCGCTGGGGCGGCGTGGGTATGACGTCGCGCTGCTCGAGGCGGGCCGGCAGCTCGGCGGGCGGGTGCTGGACGAGGCGGCGCTGCCCGGCCTGAGGGCTTGGCGCCGCGTGGTCGACTATCGCGAACAGCAGCTGGAAGGGCTGCCCAACGTCGAGCTCTACCGCGAGAGCGAGACGAGCGCCTCCGACGTGCTCGAGTCCGGCTTCGATCACGTCGCGATCGCCACGGGTGCCCGGTGGCGCGGTGACGGGGTGGGGCGCTGGCACACCCGGCCGCTGCCGGTGGGTGACGGGACCGAGATCCTCACGCCCGACGACCTGTTCGCCGGGGTGCGTCCGGCCGGCCGTTCCGTGCTGGTCTTCGACGACGACCACTACTACCTCGGTGGGGTCCTCGCCGAGCTGCTGCGCAGCGAGGGGTATGACGTCACGGTCGCCACGAGCGAGCCTCAGGTGTCGTCGTGGACGGCCAACACGCTCGAGGTCCGGCGTATCCAGGCCCGCCTGCTGCGCGCCGGGATCACGCTACTGACCGGGCAGGCCGTTGTGGCCGTGCACCGCGAGAAGGCAACCCTCGAGTGCGTCTACACCGGCGAGCGGACCGACGCGGTCGCGCGGAGCGTCGTGATGGTGACTGCCCGCTCCAGCCGCAGCACGCTGTACGAGGATCTGCTCGCACGACGAGCGGAGTGGGGCGACGCCGGGATCGCCTCCGTCACCGCGATCGGCGACTGCCTGGCGCCCTCGACGATCGCTGCCGCGGTCTACTCCGGGCACCGCTATGCGCGGGAGCTCGACGAGCCAGAAGTGCTGGTGCGGCGGGAGGTCACCGCCTTGGCAGAGACCTATTAGGCATCAGACCGGCACGTTTGCGGCCGATCAGTCGAGGCAGAACTCGTTGCCCTCGATGTCCTGCATCACGAGGCACGACTCGTTGTGGCCGTCAGCGAGCAGGAGCCGCACACGTACCCCACCGAGCGCGACCAGTCGGGTGCCCTCGGCCTCGAGGACGGCCAGGCGCTCGGTGCCCACGAGCCCGGTGCCGACCCGCACGTCGAGGTGCAGCCGGTTCTTGACGACCTTGCCCTCGGGAACGCGTTGGAAGAACAGCCGCGGACCGACACCCGAGGGGTCGATGCAGGCGAACGCTGAACCCTGCTCCTCCGGCGGCAGCCGGCGATCGAAGTCGTCCCAGGTGGCAAACCCATCCGGTGGCGGCGGTACGACGTACTCCAACACCTCGCACCAGAACCGAGCCACGCGCTCAGGTTCTGCACAGTCGAAGGTGACCTGGACCTGCTTGACCGACGCCATCGATCCACCATAGAGGCGCGCGATCCGGCTGCACGGACCGCACCACGAGGAGAACAACGAACAACGACGAGAACAGCGGTTGCGTCGTCACCGGGGCGAAGATGGAGGGCCCATTCCCACGCGCCGACGCCATCGCCGGCATCACCACGGACGCGTCCGACTGCTTGGCTGGGACCAGAAGAAAGTCATCGACGAGGGCCTCGGGGTCCGTCCTGTGGACGTAGCCTGCCACGACACCGCCGGAGGCGACGTCGAGTCGGGGTGGGACAGCCCGGAGGTGGATACGCGGGCATCGGCGCGCAGATCGTCCAGGTCCAGCACCGGACCTGAACCTGCTGCACGCTACGCATTAAAGCGCCACAATTGTGAGCATGGCCGTTGAGCCGCTCCGAGACGTCCGAAACCACTTCAGCGACGTCATCGACCGCGTCGAGCACGAGCACGAGCGTGTCACAGTCACCCGCAACGGCCGCCCCGTCGCTGTCATCCTCAGTCCCGACGACCTTGCCGAACTCGAGGAGACCCTGTCGGTCCTCAGCGACCCGCAGGCCCTGACCGACATCCGAGAAGCCGACGCAGCCTACTCGGCCGGTGACGTCATCCGCGGCATCGACGCCGCGCGAGGCGTACCGAGTGCGCCCGGTGCGCAGGGGTTTTGCGGCGCTAAGACGCAGGCCCGATCCGGGCGGCTAGCCACGCAGAGATTTCCGGCGCGTCCACGCGGCCAGCCGCTGCAGCGAGCATCAGCTCTTCTGCCTCGTCGATCACGTAGACAAGATCTCGACCGTTGATGAGGCAGAAGACGCGGGTTGACGACCACGCCAAACGCCTATTCCCATCCACCAGCGCGTGGTTGCGAACCAGGGAATGCAGCAGCGCCGCCGCCTTGTCGGTGAAAGTCCGGTACGCGTCGTCGCCGAATACGCTGATGGCCGGTCGGGCGGCTGCCGCTGCCAGCAAGCCCGGGTCTCTCACTGCGACCTCGCGCATCACCCCCGACGCGATCTCCAGGAGATCCTCGACCGACAGGTAGTCGAACCCTGCGTCACTCACCTGCTCAGTCGCTCGAGCAGCTCACGGTCCTCTGTGCTCACCCGTTCGATAGCGGCCTGGAGTCGCTGGGGGCGGTCCGACACGTACTGGGCGATGGCCGCTCGAGCGACCTCCTGCATGGACCGGCCTTCCTGGTCGGCCTTCGCGCGTAGGGCATCGCTTTCGGCGTCGGTGAGCCTCAGATTCATCGCCATACGGTGATGGTACCGCAGCGGTACCATCGACGCACGTTCGCGACTACCATCATCGTTCGGCATTCAACGAGAGGACGATGATGGGTTGCTCAGAAAGACGATGAGCGTCAGCTCGGCAGGGCTGGTTCCGTATCGCAACAAGGAAGAACGTGCGACGAAGTACGCCAAGCAGACCCGGAACGCTGCCCGGGCGCTCGTGGCGCAACAGGCGGTCGACCTGCAACTTCAGCGCGATCAGGCCGAGGGTGTCCGCCAACTCAACACACAGGCAGAGGCTCGACGCTTCGAAGCGGCGCATCAGTCCCACCGCCCGCGCCCGTCACTTCGAGTGGCCCTCCCGCCGGCTGGTACAAAGATCCTGAGGGTGAGATGACTCGTTGGTGGGACGGGACGGCTTGGACCGAGCACCGCAAGTAGAGCAAGGGGCACAGAAGGGCTGGGCTGGGCCGGGCCGTCACCGATGATGCCGGCCCAGCGCTCGTGTCGTTCCTTGGGGGTTCAGGTCGAGAGCTGGCGAGGGGACTCGAACCCCTAACCCCCTGTTTACAAGACAGGTGCGCTACCGGTTGCGCCACGCCAGCGAATGCCCGCCACCTCGGACGGGACGCCGAAAGCGTAACCGAGCGAGCGGCATACCGAGAAGGTGACCGGCCCCGCGAGGGGAGGGGAGATCTCGCGAGGCCGGTCGGGCGCGCTCATCTGGTCACGGCAGGCGGATGACCTGGCCGACGTAGATGAGGTTCGGGTTCTGGATCGAGCCACGGTTGGCGTTGTAGAGGGCGTGCCAGCCGCCCCTTACGTGGTGCCTGGCGGCGAGCTTGGAGAGGGTGTCGCCCCGCGCGATGGCGATCCGCTTGCCATCGCCCGTGTTGGCCCTGGGTGCCGCGTGGGTGCTGGCCCGGTTGGTCTTCTTGGGTGCGGCGTAGGACTTCTTGGTCGTGGCCTGCTTCGGGGCGGCCTTGCGGGTCGCCGAGCGGGAGGCGGCGGCCGAGGAGGACGCGCCGCCGTTGGCGCGGGTCAAGCCGGCGCGCACGGAGCAGACCGGCCAGGCGCCGGGGCCCTGCGAGGCGAGGGTGCGCCGGGCGACCGCGATCTGCTGCGCCTTGCTCGCGAGGTCGGCGCGCGGCGCGTAGGCGCCACCGCCGTACCCGCGCCACGTGCTGTAGGAGAACTGGAGTCCGCCGTAGTAGCCGTTGCCGGTGTTGATGTGCCAGTTGCCGCCCGACTCGCAGGCCGCGACGCGGTCCCAGACCGAGGAGGCGCTGGCAGAGCCGGCCATGGCGATGCCGCCGAGGATCGTTGCCGCGCCGGCGATGCCGACGCCCGCAGCACGTTGCTTCAGCGAGACCTTCTTCACGGCAGCATGCTTCGACTGGTGGTATTGCATCTTGTTCCTTCCTGACGGCGCCTGCGGAGTTAGCTGTCGGGTTGGGGCGTCAGGTGCCCCGTCGCTCACGCGACCTCACCCCAAGGCCCTGGCGGGCCATGTTGGGTCCCCCGTCCTCGCCCGTGCCCGGGACCCGGGCTGCGTCCCTTGGCTGGCGAGGCTCGGCGCGCCAAGGGACCGGTTTCGTTGGTTGCGATGTGCACTTGTGGGTCCCGCTCAGGTGGCCCGAGCAGGGGGAAGCGGCACGGTCCAAGCCCTGAGGGGATCTCGGTGGGCTCCGAACGGATGCCGCTGCGCTTAGACGGTACGGGACAGTTGGGGCCCGCGACAAGCCGTTCCGATACTTTCTTGTGACCTTTTCTTGACCGATCCTTTACCGGATCGGCGATCGGTCGCCTCGTCAGCCCCCGAAAGGATTGCCGCTCCAAGGCTGCCAGTCGAGGCTCGCACCCCGAGACAGCGCAACGGCAGCGAGGATCAACCCGGTTGCCACACAAGCGAACCCGACGACCTGCGTGGGCAGGCCCGGGGGAATGACCCGACGCACGACCGAGCGGGAGCCGCGCCGCAGTGAGGTACCGCCCGGGCCCCACCACAGCATGAGCAGGCCCGCGGCGGCACCGGCCAGCAGGGTGCCGGGCGAGCCCGGGATGAGCTCGCCACCGCGCAGCGCGGCGGCGAGCAAGGACGACGCGAAGACCGCCGCGACCGTCACCGCGGCGGGAAGGATGAGGGCCAAGACGGTTGCCAGGGCCCCGCCGACGAGGTGGTAGGGGCTCGCGGCGAGGGCCCAGGGCACATCGCTGCGGCGCCGACCACGGTCGTAGCGGCGCCGGACCAGCCCGGTCATCGACCGGTCGACCGAGCGCCCGAGCAGGGACCAACCCGCCAGGACGAGCAACGCGATGCCCGGCATCGCCGCCGCCAGCCCGAGCCAGGCCGCGCCGAGAGTGAGCAGTGTGCCGGTGCGCCGCGCGAGCCCGACGCGCGGGTCCCCCTCACGGGGGGGCAGCTCGTCGTCCTCGTCCCACTCGTCCGAGCGACCGTCCACGTCGTCGTATGCCGCTGAACCCGCTCCCTGCGGCACCGGCGCCCCGGTGGGGGGTGGCCAGTACGACTCCGG
>NZ_JAKDLO010000175.1 GCF_030452765.1 Intrasporangium sp. | reverse complement strand
GTGCACTCTCGATCACGACTGGTGCACTCTCGATCACGAGAGGTGCACTCTCGATGTGAGGGAGGGGCTCAGCCCAGCACCGCTCGGGCCAGGGCGACGACGAGCGGGACGACCGTCGTCAGGCAGAAGGCGGGCAGGAGCACGAGGCCGAGCGGCGCCACGAGCCGGACGCCGACCTTGGCCGTGGCGACATCGATGCGCTCCAACCGGTCCGCCGCGAGGTCGTCGGCTGCCTTCAGGAGCAGCGGTCCGGGCGCCAGCCCCGCCAGCTGGGCCAGCGTCACCGCTCGACCGGCCGGCTCCCAGACCGGGCCAACCGAGCTCCAGGCCTCCTGGTCCGACGCACCCCAGTGAAGGGCCGCCGCGACCTGTCGGAGGTCTCGGGCAACCGTCTCCGGCGACTCGGCCGCAACGGCCTCGAGCACACCCGTCGTGGGCAGACCGGACCGGTAGGCGAGAGCAAGCAGGACCAGGGCCGAGGCGACCTCGGTCGCGGTGGTGGTCATGTGGGGTGCTCGGCTCGTCGAACGAGATGGCGACACCACTGCCTGCCGAACCAGATGAGCACGAGCCCGGTCCCGAGGCAGGCTGCGCCGACGGGGTTGCCGTACAGCGCGGAGGGCGGAACACCACAGGCAAGCCCGAAGACCGGACCAGTGAGCGGCAGAGCGGTGAGCACTGTCACCGTGGCCTGTGGCCCGGCCACGGCAGCACGGACCCTGCGCTGAGCGACCAGCGCCCCACGCAGCTGAGCCGCCGACCGGTCCACCGCGTCGGCGAGTGGACATCCGGTCGTCTCGGACAGGCCCCAAGCGGCCGCAACGGCATGTACGGCCGCGGACCCGGTGCGCTCAGCGGCCGCCCGCCAGATCGGGGCCACCGGATGGCCGTCAGCCGCGGCCGTCACCGCCTGACGGACGAGACCGGTGACCAAGGCCGGGGCCTCGGTCGGCAGCGTGGCCCCGCCGAGCTCGAGGGCTCGTGCGGGAGTGAGCCCGGCATGCAGGGCCGCAGCGGTGCCGTCGAGCAGCATCAGGACAGCCCGCTCGAAGGACGCGTGCCCACCGGCGCGGCGACGTCGTCGCCACAGCTGGACCGGGTCCTCGTGCCATAGCGCGGCGAAGCCACCGTGCACCAGGAGGGTTGCGTCGTCACGACCGGCGCTCGGCAGGAGCACGTCCACGCGAGCTCGTCGAGCCGGCCACACCACCACCACGACCCCCACCAGCACCGCGGCCACGACCGCATTCACGTCGACGGCGACCCAGCTCACGTCGGCACCACCCCCTCCGCCAGGCCGAGCCTGCGCCGCAGCAACGGCCAGCCGACTCCGGCCCGCACCGTCGACCCGTCCCATTCGAGTGCTGGAAGCACGACGGGGTCCGCTCCCGAGCGGTCCACGACACCCACCGTCTCGAGTCGGCGTGCACCGTCGGCCCGCGTCACATGGAGCACCACCGCGATTGCGGCACCGAGCTGGACGCGGACCGCGCCCGGCCCGAGGCCGGCCAGCGCCCCGAGGGCCTCGAAGCGGGCCACGACGTCTGCGGCGGCATTCGCATGGATGGTGCCGCACCCACCCTCGTGGCCGGTGTTCAGGGCGGCCAGCAGCTCCCTGACCTCCGCACCACGCACCTCCCCGACAACGATCCGGTCCGGCCGCATCCGGAGAGCCTGACGCACCAAGGTTGTCAGGGTCACCTCGCCGATGCCCTCGACGTTCGGGGGGCGCGCCTCGAGCCGGACGACGTGCGGATGGTCGACGTGCAGCTCTCGCACGTCCTCGATGACGAGCAGGCGGTCAACGGGATCGACGAGACCGAGCAGCGCCGCCAGGAAAGTCGTCTTCCCGGCTCCGGTTCCGCCGGACACGACGAACGCGAGTCGCGCCTCGACGAGGCCACGCAGCACCGGGTCGAAGGCCGGTGGCACCATCCCGGACGTCTCGAGGTCGTCGAGGGACAGGTGTCGCCGAGCGGGCACCCGGATCGTGATGTGTGCTCCGCCCGCGACCAGCGGTGGCAGCATGGCGTGCAGCCGCGCACCGGACGGCAGCTGGCCGTCGACCCAAGGGCTCGCGTCGTCGAGCCGGCGCCCGGCCAGCCCGGCGAGGCGGACCGCGAGGGACCGCGAGACCTCACGCGACAAGGGGATGTCCACCCATTCCGGCCCGTGCCCACGATCCACCCAGATCCGCCCATCGCCGTTGACACCTGCGTCGGTCACCTCCGGGTCGGCGAGCCACGGCTCGAGCGGACCGGCGCCGAGCACCCGCGCCGACAGCTCGTCGGCAGAGGAAGCCACCAAGGTCCGGCCGAGCGCCCCGACCTCCTCACGGGCCACGTCCACGACCCGCTCGCGATCCGGAGGCTGGCCGGCCCGTGCCTGCTGCCACATCGCCGGACTGAGGCTCATGCGCTCCTCCCGAGCTCGCCGCCGAGCGCCACGAGCCGGAGCAGCACCCGGTCGGCCAGCGTCACGAGCGGACCACGCCCACGATGCCCTGGCGGGATCCCCTCGGCCACATCCCCGGCCAGCTTCGAGTCCTCTCCCAACACGCCGACCACGTCGACATCGAGCTCGTCGATCACGACGTCCTCGAACTCACCGGCGCCTCGACCGCGCAGCACGATCCAGGGGTCGGCTCCGAGCGTCTGCAGCACCGGCACGAGGGTCGCTGCGGCCGCAAGCTCGCCGGCCCGGGTCCCGGCCACCACGACGACGGCGTCGGCGTGGGCCGCGACGACACCCAGGACCCGCTCGTCGCGGCACGCGTCGAGGACCGTCACGGCGTGGGCTTCGGCCAGTCCCGCGATGACCCCGGGCACCCGTTCGACCCACGGCCCGGGATCAAGCTGTAGCTCGGCGGAGCCGCCGCCGGCGGTCGGCATCGCGAGGACCGGCACGTCGAGCACCGAAGGCAGCCGCGCGGCCAGCCGCTCGCCGTCGACGACCCCGGACGCCTCGCTCAGCCCGTCCCATCGCCATCCGGGCTCCCGCTCGATCCCGAAGGTCACGTCGAGGCCACCCGACCACGGGTCGAGGTCGACGGCGACGGCGCTGCGCGCGGCAGCAGCCGACCTGACAGCGATGGCCGCGCCGAGCGAGGTCGCCCCGACGCCACCGGACGCCGGCACGACGGCGATGATCTGTCCCATGCTCCGACCGTGCCCGAGCGGCTCCGCCTGGACCAGCCCCCGGTGACTCTCGGTGGACGCCGCGCGTCCCCGGCGCTGGATGTGGACAACGCCCCGACCGATGATGACCCCGGTCGGGGGGTCGACCGGGGCCATCTCACGCTTCTGGCGCCGGGGGGGAGGCTCCAGCCGCGCGGCGCTCAACCCGATGGGGAGCGCTATCTCCATCGTGAGGCCCCGTCCGACCAAATGCAAACGGACGCGCGCGGCGGCGTTCGGACACCTCGATGAGCGTGTCGGTCAGCCGACACAGACCCACAACCCAGTGACCCGATATGCAGTCGACCTGATGGAGGCCCCTACGACGGTGTCGCTGGGGCCTCCCCGAGAGATCCGGCTACCAAGCGTGCGCTGTGCTTGTCACACCCCGGTTGTGTCTCCGGGGATAGACGGTTCCAAGTGAACTGTTCTCGCGTGGGTACCTGGTCTCACCTCGGTCTGTCACTCTTGCCGTGGACTCGGGCCGACGCCTCTCGGCGTTGTGGTCCTGAGTTCTTTCTACCTCACCGCCCCTCCCGCGGGCTAGGGGTTCACGGTCGCCCCCGGGAAGTTCTGTCCATCACCCCAGACAGGCCGGACCGTCGCCGCCCGCTCGACTGGTGGTCGGTACCCGTTCGACTGGTGGTTGGTACCCGTTCGACTGATCCTTGCTGCCCGCTCGCGGGGGTCTCAGCGCAGCAGCCGCCCGGCCCGGACCCCGTCGCAGATCCGCACTCCCTCAGCCACACCGGCCAGCATCGCGTCGGCCGCGTGCCGCAACCACAGCGCCACGCCGTCGACGCTGCCATGCGTGTAGCCGGCGAGCGCCCCGGCGTACACGTGCGTCCGCTGCGAGAGGTGCCCCATCTCGGGGACACAGACTCCCGTCGGATCGAGCCCGGTGGCCTGGACCAGGGCGCGTTCGATGGCCCGCGCCACGATGCCGTTGCCATAGACGAACGGCCGGACCGCGACGATCTCGGCATGCACGAGGGCGGCCACCACGAGGCCCGGGACCTGGCCCGATGCGGCGGTGCCGACGAGGTCGGGCAGCCCGGCCAGCCGCGCCGCGACGATCTCGGCACCCGGCGCCGGCCCTGCGTCGGCGAACTCGCCGCACGTCTCGTCCCCCACCCGGGGCCGACCGAGCACGGACGCGTCGAGGACCTGCCCGAATCCGGCGACATGAAGCCGGGCCAAGGCCTGCAGTGGCGCAGATCGCACGAGGCCCACGATCCGTTCGCTCTCGGCCGTCGCCTGCACCGCGGCACGCACGTCGGCCACGCCCGGATCGGGGTGCTCCGGCCACTGCCTGGCACCGCTCATCAGCTCGCGGACCGTGTCGATGGGCAGCCTGGCCCCGCCGAGCTCCGCGCTCGCCGCGGCCCCGCGGACGCGCGACTCCGCCGCGGCCTCCGGGATACGGCGTCGCAGCGCCTCGTGGAACCTCAGCCGGGTGCACGCCTCGCGGACCGCGTCCACCTTCTCGGCGACTCCGGGCAGGTCGGTCAGGGTGATGATCTGGGCGATGAGCCGGGCATCTGGCACCCCTTCACTGTAGGAGCGCCCAGAGCGTGCCTGCGCTGGGAGTGGGGTGGGCGGCATACAATCGGCTCATGAGTTCGACCGCCGTGCGCGCGTGGTGGCTGCCCCTCTGAGCGGCGGCCGTTCGAACCTACCCATCCGAGCCGCCTGCGGGCGGCTCGTTCCAGGTCACCCGTGGGCCGTCCCACAGGAGCTGACATGACCATCACCACCGAACGCGACACGTATGCCGCTGCCCTCGCCGCCAGCGACCGGCTCGACGCGCTCATCGACGCTAACGCCGCGCAGGACCGCACCCGGTTCCGGATGCTCACCGGCGACCGGCCGACCGGGCCGCTGCACATCGGGCACTACCTCGCCAGCCTGCGTAACCGGGTCCGCCTGCAGGACAGACGAGTCGAGACGTTCGTCGTCATCGCGGACTACCAGGTCCTCACCGACCGCGACTCCGTCGGCAGGATCGGGGCGAACGTCCACGGTCTGGTCCTCGACTACCTCGCGGCGGGCCTCGACCCCACCCGGACGACGATCTTCACGCACAGCGCGGTGCCCGCCCTGAACCAGCTCATGCTGCCGTTCCTGGCGCTCGTGACCGACGCGGAGCTGCGCCGCAACCCGACGGTCAAGGACGAGCTCGCCCTGTCCGGCGGACGCCCCCTGTCAGGGCTGCTGCTCACCTACCCCGTCCACCAGGCCGCCGACATCCTCTTCTGCCACGCGCGTGTCGTGCCCGTCGGTCGCGACCAGCTGCCGCATCTCGAGCTGACCCGGGCCATCGCGCGCCGGTTCAACACCAGGTATGCCACTGGGCAGCGGGTGTTCGCCGAGCCCGAGGCCCTCCTCGGCGACGTCCCGCTGCTCATGGGCCTGGATGGCACCAAGATGAGCAAGTCCAAGGGCAACGTGATCAACCTTCGGGACACGGCCGACGAGACGGCGGCGCGGATCCGGATGGCGCGGACGGACTCGGAGCTCCGGGTCACCTACGAGCCCCGGCGCCGGCCCGAGGTCGCCAACCTCCTCACGATCGCGGCCCTGTTCCGCGGCGAGTCGCCGGCGCTGCTGGCCGAGGCCATCGGTGACGGCGGGGCGCGGCGGCTCAAGCAGGTCGTGACCGAGGCCGTCAACGAGGGGCTCGCCGGGCACCGGGCCCGGCTGGCCGAACTGGCCCGGGACCCAGGACACGTCACGCAGGTGCTGCGGGAGGGCAACGCCCGGGCCGTCGCGCTCGCCGAGCAGACCCTGTCCACGGTGCGCGCAGTCATGGGCATGGGCCACTGAGGCACCCGTCGGCGTGCCCGTTCGTCGCTGGGCTGCCCCGACTGGGCATGTGCGTCGCCTTGCCGTCGATGCGTCGCCTGCAGGCAGCGCAGACTCGTCAACGCGACGCGCCTGACCTGCGCGGCCGGACAAGGCGACGCACCGGCCGACCAAGCCCACACGAGCGGACCGCAGGTGAGCGGCAGGTGACAACCGCCTGCCGACCAAAACGGACCGCTCGGCGGTCTGCTCTCAGGCTCCCTCTTGCACCGTGGCGGGCCGTCCACTTGAGTGGACCTGGACCAATCGACGCTTCGAAAGGTGGAATGCCGTGACCGAACAGACGCTCGCGAACCTGATGCAGGAGACCCGCACCTACGCACCGCCGCGAGAGTTCGCGACCCAGGCCAACGGCACCGCCGATCAGTACGCCGCGGCCACCGCCGACCGTGAGGCGTTCTGGGCGGAGCAGGCGCGCACATACGTAGCGTGGAGCAAGGACTTCACCCAGGTGCTCGACTGGTCTGACGCCCCGTTCGCGACGTGGTTCGGCGACGGCGAGCTCAACGCGTGCTACAACGCGGTCGACCGGCACGTCGAGGCCGGCCACGGCGACCGGGTCGCGATCCACTTCGTCGGCGAGCCAGAGGGCGACACCCGTGACATCACCTATGCCGACCTGCATGCCGAGGTGCAGCGGGCCGCCAACGCCCTGGTCGACCTCGGCATCGGCAAGGGCGACACGGTCGCGATCTATCTGCCGATGATCCCCGAGGCCGCGGTCGCGATGCTCGCCTGCGCCCGGCTCGGCGCGCCGCACTCGGTCGTCTTCGGCGGCTTCTCCGCCGAGGCGCTGCACTCCCGGGTCCAGGACGTGCAGGCCAAGGTCGTCATCACCTGCGACGGCGGCTACCGCCGCGGCAAGCCGAGCGCCCTCAAGCCGGCCGTCGACACGGCCCTCGAGCACGGGGACACCTCTGTCGCGAAGGTTCTCGTCGTGCGCCGCACCGGCCAGGACACCGCGTGGACCGACGGTCGCGACCTCTGGTGGCACGAGGCCCTCGAGGCCGCCGCGCCCGAGCACACGGCGATCCCGGTCGAGGCCGAGCACCCGCTGTTCATCCTCTACACGTCAGGCACGACCGGTAAGCCGAAGGGCATCTTCCACGCCACCGGTGGCTACCTCGTGCAGAACGCCTACACCAACGCCGTCGTGCACGACGTCCACCCCGAGACCGACGTGTACTGGTGCACCGCCGACATCGGCTGGGTGACCGGCCACTCCTACATCGTCTACGGCCCGATGACCCTCGGCGCGACGCAGGTCATGTACGAAGGCACCCCGGACACCCCGCACCAGGGCCGGTTCTGGGAGATCGTGCAGGACAAGAAGGTCACGATCCTCTATACCGCGCCGACCGCGATCCGCACCTTCATGAAGTGGGGTGAGGACATCCCGGCGAAGTTCGACCTGAGCTCACTGCGCCTGCTCGGCTCGGTCGGCGAGCCGATCAACCCCGAGGCCTGGATGTGGTACCGCCGGGTCATCGGCGGCGATCGGTGCCCGATCGTCGACACGTGGTGGCAGACCGAGACCGGCGCGATCATGATCAGCCCGCTGCCCGGGGTCAGCGAGACCAAGCCCGGCTCGGCGATGCAGCCGATCCCCGGCGTGACCGCCGACGTCGTCGACGACGCGGGCCAGTCCGTCCCCAACGGCTCGGGTGGCTACCTCGTCGTCCGCGACCCGTGGCCGGCGATGCTCCGCGGAGTGTGGGGCGACCCGCAGCGATACCAGGACACGTACTGGTCGCGCTTCCCCGGCATGTACTTCGCCGGCGACGGCGCCAAGAAGGACGAGGACGGCGACATCTGGGTGCTCGGCCGGGTCGACGACGTCATGAACGTCTCCGGCCACCGCCTCTCGACGACAGAGATCGAGTCGGCGCTCGTCTCGCACCCGAAGGTCGCCGAGGCCGCGGTCGTCGGGGCCACCGACGCGACGACGGGGCAGGCGGTCTGCGCGTTCGTCATCCTGCGCTCCGAGGCGGTCGCCGAGGCCGACGAACCGGGCGAGGGTGCCGAGCTCGTCGCCGAGCTGCGGGCCCACGTCGCCAAGGAGATCGGCCCGATCGCCAAGCCGCGCCAGATCATGGTCGTCCAGGAGCTGCCCAAGACGCGTTCCGGCAAGATCATGCGGCGCCTGCTGCGCGACGTGGCCGAGAATCGCGAGGTGGGCGACGTCACGACCCTCGCCGACAGCTCGGTCATGGATCTCATCAAGACCGGCCTCGGAGGCGACGGCTCGTAGCCCGCTCCTCGTCCCGCTTCACCTGTATGCCGCTCACCTCCGGACGCCCGGAGGTGAGCGGACGTCGTTGCGGGCTGTCGCGGGTGGCCTGCGCCGTCCTCGGGGCGAGGGCTCAGTCCTCGCTCGAGGTGCGTTCCCCGACGAAGGCGACCAGCTCGGGGTCGCCCGAGTCGAGACGCTGCATCTCCTCGTCCCCGGTGCAGGTCCGCATGGAGATCTGCAGGCGTCCGTCGACGTGGGAGACGACCCGCCAGGTGGCGCCGCTGTCCGCCCATCGGCGCAACACCTCGACGGGTGAGGGGGCAACAGGGTCAGCCATGGAGCACCTTTCGTCTGGACGCGGGGGGACCGGCGGTGCGCGGCCCGACACCTGCATCGTACGTCGGCATGTCGCTACACCCTGCGGATGGGTGGCGGCAGGATGACCCTATGACGTCAGCCACCTCGGAGACCCACCTGGCCGTGCTCATCGACGCCGACAACGCCGACCCGTCGATCGTCGAGGGGCTGCTCGCCGAGGTGAGCCGCTTCGGTGTCGCGAGCGTCAAGCGGATCTACGGCGACTGGACCCGCCCCAACCTCGGCAGGTGGAAGGAGAGCCTGCTCGCCTACTCGATACAGCCGATCCAGCAGTTCGCCTACACGTCCGGCAAGAACGCGACGGACAGCGCGATGATCATCGACGCGATGGACCTGCTCTACACCGACACCTTCGACG
>NZ_JAKDLO010000174.1 GCF_030452765.1 Intrasporangium sp. | reverse complement strand
CCGGCCCACGACCCGTCGAGGTGGACGTTGGCGACCGAGCGGAGCGTCTCGAAGGTGCCCTGGATGACACCCTGGGTGCCGATGTACTCCCACGGGGCCGCTGTGTACTGGGCGAAGATCGTCAGGTTCTTGTCCTGCAGGTCGTAGAACTGCTGCCAGGAGGGACGGACGAAGTTCGTCGTCGCCATGACGACGCGTGGGGCCAGCTCGTGGGTCTGGAAGACGGCCACCGGCATGCCGGACTGGACCACGAGGGTCTCGTCGTCGGCGAGGTTCTTCAGCGAGTCGACGATGGCGTGGTAGGACTCCCAGTTGCGGGCCGCCTTGCCGATGCCGCCGTAGACGACGAGCTCGTCGGGGTGCTCGGCGACCTCCATGTTGTTCTCGAGCATCCGCAGGATGGTCTCCTGCTTCCAGCCCTTGCAACGCAACGTGTCCCCGCGCTGTGCGGTGATGTTGCGCACGACAGGCTTGGGCTCGAACGTGGCGTCGCTGACGGGCATGTGCTCCGTCCTGCGGTCGGGCGCGGCAGTGGTCATGATCAGGATTCCTTCTCTTCGGTGGGGAGGTGGGGGGCTACGGTGTCGAGCACGGCACCGGAGGCGACGAGCTCGGCGGCTGCACGGATGCGGGGGTACATGACGACGTCTCGGGTCAGGAAGGTGATCCCCTGGCCGTCGCTCGTCGGGGTGGAGCGCACCAGGTCGAGGACCGCCCGGGTGGCCGGGGCCAGGGCGTTGCGGTCCCTGCCCGCCGCCGCGAGCCGCAGCTCGAGGGCCTGGGCGGCCACGACGAGCTCGATCCCGACGACGTGCTGGATGTTCGCGACGACCTGTCGGGCGTGCCGACCCGCGTTGTTGCCCATCGAGACGTGGTCCTCCTGGTTGGAGGAGGTCGGGATGGAGTCGACGCTGTCGGGGTGGGCCAGCGTCTTGCAGTCGGAGACGAGCGCGGCGGCCAGGTACTGCGGCAGCATGTAGCCGCAGTCCATCCCGACGTCGACGCTGTCGACGAGCATCTCCGGCAGACCCTTGTTGAGAGTGCTGTCGTCGAGCCGGAAGATCCGCCGCTCGGCGATGTTGCCGATCTCCGAGACGACGATCGAGGTGAAGTCGGACGCGAAGGCGAGGTACTCGGCGTGGAAGTTGCCGCCGGAGACGGCCTTGAGTCGACGGGTCGCGGGGAGCTCGGTGAAGATGAGCGGGTTGTCGGTCGCGGCGCTGACCTCCCGCTCGACGATGCCGCGCACGAAGTCGAGGGTGTCCCGGACCGGGCCGAGCACCTGGGGGACACAGCGCAGCGAGTAGGCGTCCTGCGGGGGCTGACGAACCGGGTCGACCGACTCGCTGCCGTCGATGAACTCGCTGCCCGCGAGCAGGTCGCGCAGGTGCGCGGCCGTCGCGATCTGGCCGGTCTGTCCCCTGGCGTCGTGGATCTGCGGAAGGAACGCGTCGGCGAAACCGGTCAGGGCCTCGATGGACATGGCCGCGGCGACCTCGGCGGTACGGACCAGCGTGTCGGCGTCATGCACGGACAGGGCCGCCATGGCCGTCGAGAACGACGTGCCGTTGATCAGGCCCAGACCCTCCTTGGGTCCGAGGACGATGCGTTCGAGGCCGGCTGAGCGCATGGCCGACAGTCCCGAGACGACCTGCCCGCCGACGAGGGCCTGACCGCTCTCCTCCTCCCGGTCCTCGCCCTCCGCGCGGGTGAGCACAATGGCCAGGTGCGCGAGTGGGATGAGGTCACCGCTCGCGCCGAGGCTGCCGAACTCCGGCACGGCAGGCAGGACGCCGGCGTTGAGCATGTCGACGATCCCCTCGACGAGGACCGGCCGGACGCCGGAGAAGCCACGGGTGAGGCTGGCGACCCGGATGAGCATCGCTGCCCGGACGACATCCTCCTCGAGGAGCCGGCCGACGCCGGAGGCGTTCGACACGATGAGCCGCCGGGACAGCTCGCTCGCCTGCTCAGGTCGGGCAAAGGCGGCCTTGCCGGCGAGCGATCCGAAGCCGGTGTTGATGCTGTAGATCGGGTCGGCCATCGCCGCGCCCTCACCGCCGTCGAGGCGGCCCCCGACGGCATCCTGGACCCACTGCAGCGACGGCGCCATCGTGGCCGCGACGCCGGGGTCGAGCTCGACACGGGCTCCGTGGCGGGCGACGGCGACGAGGTCGTCGAGCGTCAGGGCGGTGGCCCCGACGACAACGGTGTCAACCATTTCGGTCCTTTCGGCATCGTTGGGATGCGGTCTGCCTGCACTTTCGTCGACATTCTCAAACATCGCAACTGCGTTCTCTCACTGTGTGAGAATGGCCCGCGGACGGTGGTCGAGAACTTCCGACAGTTTCTGAGCACTCGCCCGAAGCGCGCTGCGGGTGTTCGTGACCCAGGTGCGGGAGCAACGACTCCTGGGTCCGGCCACCGTGATCGAGCAGGCGATCTCACCGCCCGCGAAGACGGGCACCGCGACGGCGACAGCCCCTTCGGACAGCTCACCATGAGAGATGAGGAACCCGCTCCGCCGGGTCTGCTCGATCTCCTGGATGATACGCGCGCGGTCCAGTGTGGCCGTGGTGATGTGTCGCAACGGCTGGCCGAGCACCCTCTCCACGACCGTCGTCGGCGCATGTGCAAGCAGCATTCGCTGGCCCGCGCCTGCGTAGAGCGGTAGGAGCTGGTTGATCTTGAACGCCATACGGATCGGGTGGTCGGACTCGACCTGTCGAAGGCACATCGCTTGGGTTCCGACGCGAACCGTGAGAACGGCCGTCTCCCCGGTGACCTCGCTGAGCTCGCGAAGGAACGCGTGTCCGAGCTCGACGAGGCGGGTGTGGGTCAGATGCTGGCCCGAAAGCTCGAGCAGACGCCACCCGAGCACATACGACCCGTCACGCTCCTCGACGAACTGTATCTCCCGTAGCGTGCGAAGGTAGCGATAGACAGTCGACAGGGGCAAAGCACTGTCCCTGGCGATCTCCTCGGCGCGAGCCTCGCCCGACTCTGCGACGGTGACCAGCACGCGCAGCCCGCGCTGGAAGGCACCGGCCCCTGCACCCCGCTCGGTTCGAACTGCCATGGTTGACAACTTCCTGGGCGAATGGGCGACGGCGGTGTACCTCACATGACAACACTAGCGTTCTCACTGGTTGAGAATCATTCTTGTTGTGCGAACGGACCGGGCCCGTCAGGCGAGCACCTTGGCGAGGAAGCCCTGCGTCCGTTTGTGCTGCGGGTTGTCGAGGACCTCTGCAGGGGTGCCCTGTTCGATGATGACACCACCATCCATGAAGACGACCCGGTCGGCGACCTCACGAGCGAAACCGATCTCATGGGTGACGACCATCATCGTCATCCCGCTGGCCGCCAGGTCACGCATCACGTCGAGCACGTCCGAGACGAGCTCCGGGTCGAGCGCACTGGTCGGCTCGTCGAAGAGCATGAGCCGTGGCCGCATGGCCAGGGCCCGGGCGATCGCGACCCGCTGCTGCTGCCCGCCCGAGAGCTGGCGTGGATAGGCACCTTGCTTGTCAGCCAGGCCGACCTTGGTGAGCAGCCCGACGGCGCGTTCCCGGACCTCGGCCTTCGGCTCCCTGCGCACTCCGACCGGCGCCTCCATGACGTTCTGCAGGGCCGTCATGTGCGGGAAGAGGTTGAAGTGCTGGAAGACCATCCCGATGTCGAGCCGCTGAGCGCTGACCTCGCTCTCGTGCATCTCGCGCAACCCGCCGCGTTGGCGGGCGTAGCCGATGAGCTCGCCCGCCACGCGGATGCGGCCGGCGTCGATCCGCTCGAGGTGGTTGATGCACCGCAGGAAGGTGCTCTTGCCCGAACCGGACTGCCCGAGCAGGCACATCACCTCACCCTTGCGCAGGGTCAGGTCGATGCCCTTGAGCACCTCGACCCGCCCGAACGACTTGTGCACGTTCGTGGCCTGGACCATAGGTCCGAGGTAGGTGTCGGTCTGCGCCACCATGGGTCACTCCTTGACTTCGGTCGTCGTGATGCCCCGCTGACCCCAGCCGAAGAACTTCTTGACCTTCTGGAAGGGCGTGAGTGGCAGGTTGCGGGTGGCTCCCCGGGCGAACCGACGCTCGATGTAGTACTGCCCGACCGACAGCAGGGACACGACGATGAGGTACCAGATGCAGGCGACTAGCAGCAGCGGGATCGTCTGGAAGGTCCTCGAGTAGATCGTCTGCGAGGCGAAGAGCAGCTCGGGTACGGCGATGACACTGACCAACGAGGTCATCTTGAGCATGTTGATCGTGTCGTTGCCCAGCGGGGGGATGATGACGCGCATAGCCTGGGGCAGGACGACCCTGCGCATCGTGCGCAGCCGCGACATGCCGAGCGCCTGGGCCGCCTCGGTCTGGCCCTGGTCGACCGAAAGGATCCCGGCCCGGACGATCTCGGCCATATAGGCGGACTCGTTGAGGCTGAGCCCGAGCACGGCCGCCGCGTACCCGGTGATCAGCACGTTGACCTCGAGCTGGACGAACTCAGGTCCGAACGGGATGCCGAGCGACAGGTCCGGGTACAGCGCTGCGAGGTTGTACCAGACGAGCAGCTGGACCAGCAGCGGTGTGCCTCGGAAGAACCAGATGAACAGCCACGACGCCCCGGACAGGATCGGGTTGGGCGACAGTCGCAGCACGGCGAGCACGATCCCGAGGAGCACGGCGATGAGCATCGTGATGACCGTGAGGTCGATGGTGCGACGCACACCGAGGATGATCGACTCGCTGGTGAAGTACTGCGCCACGACGTCCCACTCGAAACGAGGGTTCGTCAACAGCGTGTTCACGAGCATCGCCGCGAGAACCGCGACGACCGCCAGCCCGAGCCATCGGCCCGGGTGCCGCGCCGGACGCACTGGCAGGTCGAGGGTGTCCTCGTCCGCCAGACCGCCCGGTGCCTGCACCGGAACGCTACGCATTGGCCTGACTCCTGGTCCGTCGCGGGCCGAAGGTCATGATGTGGCGCCGTCGTTGATGGTGATCTGCTTGATGGCGCCGACCTCTTGGCCCCACTTGGCAAGCACCTTCTCGTAGGTTCCGTCGGCGATGAGCGCCTCGAGACCGGCCTTGACCGCCTGCTGGAGCTGCGTCGAGCCCTTCGGGAAGACGATGCCGTAGGGCTTGGGCGCGTACGACTCCCCAGGTACCTCGAACTGGCTAGCGTTCTGTTGTGCTATGTAGGCCGCGGCAGAGGTGTCGAGCATGGCGATATCGGCCCTGCCGTTCTGCAAGGCGAGGACGATCTTGCTCGTGCCCGGGTAGATGTCAGCCTTGACGGGCGCCTTTCCCGTGGCGACGCAGTCCTTGCTCGCCTTCTCGGCGTCCTCGACGTTGGTGGTGCCCTTGTCGATCGCGACCGTGAGCCCGCAGACGTCCCCGAGCGTCTGGACGTTGTGCGGGTTGCCCTTCTTGACCAGGAAGCCACCACCGGAGACGAAGTAGTCGACGAAGTCGACCTGCTTGCGCCGCTCCGCGTTGTCGGTCATGGCCGACATGGCCATGTCGAAGCGCTTGGCTGCCAGGGCCGGGATGATCGAGTCGAAGCCCATGTTGGTGAACTCGAGCTTGACCCCGAGCTTGACACCCAGCGCATCGGCGAGGTTCTTGTCCAGACCGATGATCGTCGTGTTGTCCGTGTCGTAGTACTCGAAGGGCGGGTATTCGACGTTGCTCGCGACCTTGATAGTGCCCTTGGCCTTAATGTCGGCAGGGAGCTTGTCCGACAGGCCGGCGTCGGCGTCCTGGACACTCGGGGACCCCGCCTTTGGGGCAGAGTCCTGGGGCTTGTCCGAGCCCGTGCCGGCGCAGGCCGCCGTGAGAGCGGCGGCGAGCATGATGCCCGCGGTCGACAGGACTGACGCGGAACGACGCTTCGGTGACATGAGACCTCCTCGGTCACAACGATGTGACCCCTGGCCGGACCGACGTGCGGACCCGGCTGCCACCGACCACCGGTGGGTTCGTGAACCGTAGGAACTACCGGCGAGCGGCGCAACGAGCGATTCTCACTGAATGAGAGTCCAGGTGGACCTCGGGTGGCGACCGCGGCGACCGTAGGTCATACCGACAAGGAGGCCCGATGACGCACCAGCACCTACAATTACTGCGCAACGACCTCGGCCTGCTCCCGAGGTATGTCGCCGGACGTCCTCCTCGTGCCAGCGCGGGATGGAAGCTGTCGTCGAACGAGATCGCAGTCCCACCGTGCGACGACGTCATGCTGGCGGCGCGCGGCGCCCTCGCGAGCGCGAACCGCTACCCGGACATCACGGCAACGACGCTGGTCCAGCGGCTGGCGAGCCATCTCACCGTCGATGCGGAGCACATTGTCGTGGGCGGCGGGTCCATCGCCGTCCTGCAGGAACTGCTACAGACCGTCACCGACCCAGGCGACAGGGTCGTGTTCGCCTGGCGATCCTACGAGGCCTACCCGATCGTGACGCGGGTGTCCCGGGCCACCCCCGTCGAGGTCCCACTCCTTGCGGACCACCGGCACGACCTTGCTGCCATGGCCGAGGCGGTGCGTCGTCACGGGGCCCGCGTGGTCATCGTGTGCAACCCGAACAACCCGACCGGAACGGCCGTGACGCGACCTGAGCTCGAGAGCTTCCTCGAGGCCGTCCCGACGAGGTGCCTCGTCATCCTCGACGAGGCCTATCGTGAGTTCGTCACCGACGATGCTGTGCCAGATGGACTGGAGCTCGCTCGCGACCGACCGAATGTCGTTGTCCTGCGCACCTTCTCGAAGGCGCATGGCCTCGCTGGGTTGCGTGTCGGGTATGCCGTCGCCCCGTCATGGCTCGCCGATGGCGTCCGCGCCGTGTCCCTCCCGTTCACCGTCAGCTCGGTCGCGCAGGCCGCCGCGGTGGCGGCACTCGAGGCCTGGCCGAAGCAGCGTGAGATCGTCGGCGAGATCGTTTGTCGCCGAGACGAGTTCGTCGCAGTGCTTCACGCGCGTGGCGTCGAGGCCACACCCAGCCAGGCCAACTTCGTCTGGTTGCCCTGGTCCCCCGTCGTCGTCGCGCTGGTCGAGGCATGCTCCGACCTGGGGATCAGTGTGCGCCGGTTCGGCAAGGAGGGTGTGCGCATCACGATCGGGGAGCCCGAGGCACTGGCTGCCATCAGCACCGCCCTGCCGCTGGGTGCGGCACGATGAAGCCCGCCGAGGTGCTGTCTCTCGTCCGGCCCCGGCCGCCACAGCTGCCGACGACGGCGACCGCCCTCGCTCACTGCATCACCATCGAGGACGTGCGTGCTCTCGCCGCGAGGCGCTGGCCTCGCGAGGTCCGCGACTACGTCGAAGGCGGCGCGGAGGGTGAGGCGACGCTGGGGCGCAACACAGCGGCATACGGCGAATACGACCTCGTCCCGAAGACCCTGCGAGACGTCACCCACGTCGACACCAGCGCCACCCTGCTCGGCTGCGCGGCAGCGCTGCCGGTCGCGCTCGCACCGACGGGATACACGCGGATGATGCACGGCGACGGGGAGTCGGCCGTTGCGCGCGCGGCGGCCGATGCAGGCTTGCCCTACACCCTCTCGACCATGGCGACGACGCGCATCGAGGACGTGGCGGCCGCGAGTCCGGGCGACCTGTGGTTTCAGCTCTACGTCTGGAAGGACCGCGGACTGGTGCGTGAACTCGTGCGGCGCGCCGAGGAGAGCGGCTACCGCTCACTCATGGTGACCGTCGACACCCCGGTGTCCGGCCTGCGCGCCCGGGACACACGCAATGGCTTCACTGTGCCACCGCAGCTGACGTTCCGGTCTCTGGCGGGTATGGCGCGCCACCCGGCGTGGTGCGCCCGCCTGCTCGGTGGACCGCCCATCACCTTCGCTAACATCGACGGAGCACGTGGCGAGACACCTTCCAGCGTCATGGAACTCGGGCTCAAGCAGTTCGACAGCTCAGTCACGTGGGACGACCTCGCGACGATCCGGCAATGGTGGCCCGGGACGCTCACGGTCAAAGGTGTACTCAGCGAAGCGGACGTCCGACGCGCCGTCGACGTGGGGGCCGACGGCGCCGTGCTGTCGAACCACGGTGGCCGCCAGCTCGACCGTGCGGTCGCGCCGATCGACGTGCTTCAGCCGGTTCGAGAAGCCGTCGGCGACCGGGTCGAGGTCTATGTGGACTCCGGGATCCGGCACGGCAGCGATGCCGCACTGGCGATCGCCCTCGGTGCCGACGGCGTGCTCCTCGGCCGCCCGTACCTCTACGGTCTCGGCGCGGGTGGGCAGGCCGGAGTGACAAGGGTGCTCGAGATCCTGGGGGACGAGCTACGTCGCACGATGCAGCTGCTCGGGGTCACCTCCGTCCCACAGTTGCGCCGGGAGGGGCGGTCTGTGGTGCGCCGCCGGGACAGCTGAGCGCTGGCGACTGGTGCCTTGTTGCCCCGCACGCGGTGGCTGGTCTCTCGCGCGCGGGCGTTGCCGAGGCGTGCGTCGGGTCGAAGCCGTCGAGCTCTTGGCCTGGCGCGGAGAGCTTCGCGATGAGTCCACTTCGTCAACCCGGCGCTGGTCGTGCAGTGCGTCGAGATCGTCCGCGGGCCGGACACGTCCGATGCCACCGTCCAGAGCGCCCTCGACCTGGTCAACACGCTGGGCAAGACCCCGGGTGGTGCTGGTCAGCAGCCGACCGCCCTGGGGCAGCTCCGACTCAGACGCCGAGGTCCTCGGCGAACGCGAGGAAGTCTGGATGGCCGGGCAGCGCTGCGAGGCACTTACGGACCAGGACCATGGCCCCGTCGCGGTCGCCGCGGTACTCGGCGAGCCGCGCCTGCAGGAAGGTCTGCTCGGGTCCCGCCAGTGCCGGGTGCTCGAAGATGCGGTCGAGACGGTCCTCGTGGTTCGAACCGACCAGCCGGTCGAGGAGCAGACCGTGCCACGCGGCCAGGGCATCCGCACGGTCCCGCGCCCTTCGGCCAGGACGCGATCCATGGGTCGCGGCAGTCCGGGCGGCCTCGTCGAGCGCCAGCAGGTAGGCATCCGCGAACTGTCCCCACGCATCCGGCACGGGCAGCAGGTCCGCGAGGACCTGTGCGAGCGGTCTCT
>NZ_JAKDLO010000173.1 GCF_030452765.1 Intrasporangium sp. | reverse complement strand
ACCGAACCACCAGTCACATCAGCCACACGCCACGCCGGGGTCCTGAGTAGTTACAGATGCCGGTCGTGGGCGATCGCAGCGGCCTCGGTGCGGCTCGCAGCGCTCAGCTTGGCCAGCACGTTGGAGACATGGACGCTCACGGTCTTCGTGCTGATGAACAGCTGACGCCCGATCTGACCGTTGCTCAGGCCCCGCGCGACGAGGCCGAGCACCTCGGCCTCGCGAGCTGTCAGGTCGGGTGCGCCTCCCACCGCCGCGCCGCTCGGCAGAACGTGGGCGAGCTCCGCGAGCAGCGGTCGCGCACCGAGGCGTTCGGCTACCTGCCGCGCCGCAGCGATGGTGTCTCGGGCGGCGGAGTCGTCGCCTGTCGCATGCAGCACGGCCGCCAGCCGGGCCCGGGACCGCGCGGTCTCGAAGACCTCGCCGAACCGGTCGAAGGCCGCGACGCTGGCCTGCCAGGCCGCCACCAAATCCTCGCCCGTCACCGTCTCCGTCGCCGCGGCGTCCCGCTCGGTCCCGGCGAGAAGCCAGCGCAACCGCAAAGTCTCGGCACGCAGGCGCGCCAGCCAGGCCCACGACTCGACGTCGGTCTGGGGAGACACGGCCAGGCTCTCCGCCCGTTCGAGCAGCCCCTTCGTGAGGTCGAGCATCCGGCGACGCAGCCGCGCGTCGGCGCTTCCCGCCGCTCGGGCGCTCTGGCCGGCCACGAGCGCGGCGAGCCGGATCACGATGTGCTGGCGTGGCCCCCAGAGGCTGTCGAGCGTCGCCAGGATCTCGTCGGCGAGGTCGAGCACTGACTCTATGCGTCCCTCCTGCCCCAGCATGTCGACTGCGGTCACGCTGTAGACCGCGGTGATCCCGTCGACCCGCCACGTGGCACGGAGTGCGGCGAGGTCCTCGGGTCGGAGCGGCTCACCCCGGCCGGCTGCGATGGCGAGCCGGGAGCCGAGGAAGTACATGCGGCTCATCTCGGCCAGCGGCTCGTCACCGAGGTCCCAGAGTGACAGCGCGCCGTCCCAGTCGCCAAGGTGATAGGCGACCAGACCGGCCATGAGCCGGCACTCCAGGCCGAACGGAGCACGGTCCACATGAAGGTGCTCCGCGACGGCGACGCCCTCGTTATAGGCGGCCAGGGCGGCGGGCAGGTCACCCCGCCGGAACCGTGCCGCCCCCAGCCGGTGCAGCACCCGAACCCGTACAGGGTCGTCATGCGCGAGCTGCGCGAGCAGCGCGTGTAGCTGCTCCTCGACGGCGTCGAGGTCGTGGCGGCGCTCGACGAGGCGGATCAGGATGGTGCGTATCTCGGCGAGCGCCCGGGTCAGCCCGAGGTCCTCGGCGAGGCGGGTCACCTCCTCGCTGACGGCCGTGACCTCGTCGATGTCGTCGGTGCCTGCGCGGTTGACGAGCGCTTGCAGGCGTGCGGTGAGCACCCGGACGCGCCGCTCGGTCGGCTCCGGCCCGACGAGTGCGAGTGCCTCCGAGGTCAGCCCGATCGGATCGTGCGGCAGGTCGAGGATGGCCGAACCGAGCACGTAGCGAGCGAGCAGGTCCGCCCGGGTCTGCCGGGACTGTCCATGACCGGGATGGTCGAGGCGGTCGCGGAGCAGATCGACCGCGCGGACGAGGTCACCGGCGATGGTCGCCGCCTCAGAGGCGGCCATGGTCACCTCGTCGCGCGTCGGGTCGTCCTCGCCGAGCCACGCAAAGGCACGCTCGAGGTGGCCAAGGGCCTCCTGGGCGCCGCCCATCGCGAGCGCGGCCTGCGCCGCGGCCCGGCTCGCCGCGACGGCGGTGGGCACGTCCCCCGAAGCGGCGGCATGACGAGCCAGCTCGGACACGGGACCCAGCTGTGGAGACTCGGTCAGCGCAGCGGCATACGACTGGTGCAGCCGGAGTCGCTCGCCGGGCAGCAGCGCGTCGGCGACCGCCTCGCCGAGGAGCGCGTGGCGGAAGGCATAGGCCGGCGGCCAGCAGGTCTCGAGGACGTGATGCTCCACCGCTGCGGCGACCGCATCCTCAAGGCGGTCATCGGGCAGACCCACGACACGGGTGAGCAGCTCGTGCCCGATCTCTCGTCCCGCGACCGCGACGGCGTCGACGACGAACTGGGCATCGTCGGGCAGCGCCTCGACCCGTGAACGCAGCACTCGACCCAGGCCTCCGGTGAGGCCATGACCGGCCACGGCGCTCGCAGCGAGCTCTTCGGCGAAGAACGGGTTGCCTTCGGCGCGCTGCGCGATCTCGCCGACGACAGCCTCGTCGACACGGGGGCCCTCGAGCGCACCGACGAGCTCGCGCAGCACGGCGTCGTCCAGCCCGTCGAGCTCGACATGCTCGACGCCGGCCAGCCGGGCCCAGACGGCGAGCGTCTCATGGAGCGGGTGCCTGCGGTGTAGGTCGTCGGAGCGATAGCTGACCACCAGCCCGACCGGGTTCGTGAAACCGCGAGTCAGCAGCACCGTGAGTAGGTCGCGGGAAGAGGGATCGGCCCAATGCACGTCCTCGATGACCGCGAGGGTCGGGCGGTCGGCGCCCAGCGCCGTCAGCAGGGAGTGGATCGCGGCGGTGACGGCGGCTGGGTCCACGCCCGGCCGGGACTCGGTCGGCCGAGTTTCGATGGACCCGGTTTCGGTCGGCCGGCCGAACGCGGGCAGATAGTGGCCGAGAGCGGGGTGCATCGCCGCCACCTGTGCGACGACCTCAGGTGCCTGCGTCTGGAGGGCGGTCACGAGCTCGACGAACGGCAGGTAGGCCAACGCGCTGCCCGCCTGCCCGACGCAGTGCCCGACCGCGGTGCGCCAGCCTCGCTCCGACGCGTCGTCGATGAGCCGCGCGATGACGCGGGACTTGCCGATGCCCGCGTCTCCGGACAGTACGACGCTGCCGCCATCGGCGCCCTTGAGGCCGATGGCGGCAGCGAGTCTGGTGAGATCGACGTCCCGGCCGAGGAGGGCTCCCGTTCTGAGCGGCATACCACCCAGTGTCCGCCCTCCCACCGCAAACGGTGGCGCCGGCAGCACTGACACCGTGGCAGCCGTCAGCGGGTGCGACCCGGGTGGGTCTCCTCCCAGTGGCGGCGCCGCATCGTGCGGCGGATGACGGACAGGGACGAGTCCGGCCGCTCGAGACGGCGGTTGCTCAGGTGGTGGCGACGCTCGATCTCGGACTTGACGAGGGCCAGGTCGCCGAGGTTGTTGGTGTTCATGATGGCTCCTTCGCCGTTGGTGGCTGACCCCTCTACCGTCGGCTCTTGAGGTAGCGCGCCACATCGGCAAGGTGGCGTATCCTGCCGCCGGGTCAGCTACCTCAGAGCGCGAGTCGCCGGACAGCCGGCCGGCTGAGGTAGCCCAGACGTCCACGCCCCCGGCAGGTCGTCGTCCAGCAGTCGAACGGATTCGATCCGGCGGGGGGTTCTCGCCTAGACTTGGCGGCGGACCGGCAAGGGCGGCGGTACCTGCCCACCTGTTCCCGACAACTTCAGGCCGCTTGCCATGCCATCGACTCCTGCCCCGCCGTCCACCAGCTCATCCGAGGCGTCCTCCCGCACCCCTGAGCGCACTCGTGAGGCCCCACCCGCCTCGACGCCCGAACGCAATGCCGACCGGTTCTTCGGGCTCAGCACTGCCCAGGTGTCCGGCAGCGCCCTGGCTGCCGGCACCTCCGCCTACGCCGCAAGCTACCTCGGCGTCGCCGGGACGATCTTCGGGGCCCTCGTCGGGTCGATCGTCGCGACGGTCGCGTCGGCGGTCTACAGCCACTCGCTCCGGCGAGCCGGCACGCGGCTCGTGCGCCGTCCCGCGGCGACACCGGCGACCGCGGCGACACCGGCGACCGCGGCGACGAGGGGGACAGTGTCGATCACTCCGGGTGTGGCCTCGACGCCGACCCGCGTGGGTCACCGGCGCACGTGGCCGCGGGTCGCGGTCGGCGTCCTCGCCGGCGCGGTGCTCGCCCTCGGTACGATCACGGGCGTCGAGAGCCTGCTCGGCCACCCGCTGTCCGACTCGTCCCAGCGCGGGACCTCCATCGGCGAGCTGACACGCTCGGGTGGCTTCGTGGGCCGGCGCGCCGCAACGACGCCGAGTCCGTCCGCGACCACGCCGGCCACGGGCCCGACCCCGGCCGAGACGGCCGGATCGGATCAGCAGCCGACTCCACCAGCGCCGGCAGGCGCGAGTCCGACGGGGACGCCCACGGTTCCGTCGTCACCTGAGGCGACACAGACCGCGCCCGGAGGTCTGGGTGGGGCGACGGACCCGGTGGCGCCGACCGACCCGGCCGCTCCGCCGAACCAGGCTGACCCGACGCCGACGGCCCCCTGAGCCGCTGGCCCAGCCGGTGCCGCTGATCAGGGGCGCACCCCTCGGTCACCCTTCGCCGGCCGGCCCGTCGCGCTGGAACGTCAGAAGGTAGTCCCCGGTGAAGTCGTGCGGTAGCGCGTCCCAGCAGACCACGGTCTCCCGGATGAACGGCAGCACCTGACCGACGGTCCTTGCGACGTCCCACGCCAGGGATGTCGTGTGGCCGGCGTGGCGGATGTTCGCGACGTTGAGGACGAGGTGCCCGCCCGGCCTCAGGACCTGGCCGACCTGGTCGGCGATGTCGGCCAGGTCCTCGAGATAGGTCGCGTAGTCATCGCCGACCAGCTCGTAGGCCGCGAGTGGGTCGTGCGGGTGGTCGTTGGCCGTGCGGTATGGCGGCGAGGTGAGACAGAGCTCGAACGGGCCCGAGACGAGCCGGTGCAGTCCGCGAGCGTCGCCCTCGATGACGGTGGCACCGGTGGCGCGACCCCGGCAGGCGACGACCCGCTCGGGTAGCAGCTCGACGCCGACCGCGCGTCGCCCGAGCCGCTGCGCGACGGCCAGGGTCGTGCCGAAGCCTGCGAAGGGATCGAGTATGACGTCACCCGGGGCTGTCAAGGCCTCGATGACCATGGTGGCGATCGCTTCGGTGAAGTGGACGTCCTCGTCCGATCCGGGGACACGTTCCGCGACGAGCTCCTGCTGCGTCGCGGTGGCATAGGGCGGCAGGCCCATGCAGCAGTCGCCCCTCAGACCCAACCGTGCGGCTGGAGGCGGCGCACGCCGGCGAACCGGTCGAAGTCGCTGTCGAAGCTGACGAGGAGGCCTCGTGCCTCGAGTGCCAGGGCAGCCAGGTGAGCATCGCCCACGAGGTTGCCTCCAGTCCTCGCCTCCGAGAGAAGCGCCGTCACCCGGTCCAGGTGGTCTGCGGACGGACTGACGATCTCGGCTCCGGGCTGCGTCAGCCAGGCACTGACCTGGTCGGTGGCCTCTCGCGGTGTCAGTGGGTTCTCGAAGATCCGGCGCATGGTGGCGAGACGCACGAAGGCGAGGATGACGCTCCAGTCGAACAGTACGGTCGCGCGGCCAGCCAGAGCCTCGTCGAGCCACGCCCGCGCGTCTTCGTGGTGGACGCTGTCGCTGTTGACGGCGTAGAGCAGCACATTTGCGTCGACGACGTGCATCTCACCGGCCGCGCGCCAGCTTGGCGATCTGGTCCGTGTCCTGCAGCTCGTCCGCCAGCTGGAGGGCCTTGGTCAGGTCGACCTTGGGTGCGCCCATGCCTCGGGGGTTGGTCGCCGGTCGCCGTGTGCGTGGTCGGACGTTGCCGTCCCGGATGGAGTCGTTGAGTGCTTGCTTGAATGTCACGCCTCGCTTGCGCATCCGTTCGCGAAGGATCCGGTCGGTGTCCGGATCGAGGGTGACCGTCGTGCGCATGGTGACAGCCTAACATCGCAGATGGTGATGCCAGGCTGTCAACGTGGGGATCTGCTCATCGGACGGGGAGCCTTTGGACGAGTTCCTGTTGTCGCGAGTCCGCGCCGTCACGAGTCCGTGTCGTCCGAGGTATCGGGTCGATCGTCATCCTCGTCGGCGAGCAGCCCGTAGAGCCGGCGGCGGGTCTCGGCGAGGATGTCTGCCGCCTCGGCCCGCTGCTGCTGCGTGCCGCTGACCATGACCTGCCACACCGCGCCGATCACCTGGCCGATGACGCGCTCGAACTCGCCGCCCATCGGCTGGCTCCGCTCCGAGCGCTGCCCCCCGGTCTCGAACGGCTCCCACGTCTCGCTGAGCTCGTCCTCGTGCGCGTCGACGTACTGACGACCCGCGTCCGTCAGGCGCAAGACCCGGCGGCCGGCCTCGTCGACGCCCATGATCAGGCCCTCGTCCTCGAGCTGCTGGATCGTCGGGTAGACGGACCCCGGGCTCGGCTTCCATGCGCCTCCGGTGCGCTCGGCGATCTGCTGGATGACCTGGTAGCCGTTCATCGGTTCCTGCGCGAGGACCGCGAGAATCGCCGACCGCACGTCGCCGCGCCGGACCTTGGCGCGCCGTGCAGGCGCGATGTCCGGCCCGCCGAAGCTGCGGATGACGTCGCGGATCCATGGCGGCGGCCCATGCCGGTGCCCGCCGCCCCAGCCGGGCGGCCCCCAAGGCGGTCCGCCGCCCCAGGCGCCGCCGGACCACGGGCCGCCTCCGCCTCGTCCACCCCAGCCGGCCCCCCATCGGCCCTCGCCCTCGTTCGGTCCGCTCATGGCTCCTCCTCGGCTCTCGCTGCATTGGCCTTCAATACAGTCGCGATATGCCGACGATATATCGATACAACGACAACGACTAGGCCCAGAGGGCACGATATGCATCTATCGCATTATCTAGTGTTAACAATAGATGACCACATACGGAGTGATCCGCACCATATGTTCGGTGGAGGCATTGTGGATGGGAATATCCTTGGCTACCGTCCGTAGGCAAACGGCGAGCCGGCACGCAGGAGGGGAAGTGGCGAGCACGCAGGGGCAGCGCGGCCGTGCGCACGGTCGCGGCGTCTCTTCACCGACCGACAAACGGACGGTGCGGGTCCCATGGGCGGCGTCGGCGGCGCCGCGGGTCCGGCGCACCCTCGTCGAGGACCTCACCGGTCGGGGTGTGAGCGAGGAAGTCGTCACCGAGGCCGAGATCGTCGTCAGCGAACTCGTCGCGAACGCCGTTCGACACGCGCGCCCGCTGGCCGACGGGTCGATCCGCATCCACTGGACCGTCAGAAACGACGTCGTCGAGGTCGAGGTGTCCGACGGCGGTGGCGCGACTGCCCCGAGACCGTCGCCGCGTACCACCTGGGGCCCCAGCGGCCGGGGGCTGCGGATCGTCCGGTCGCTCGCGCACGAGTGGGGGGTCGTCGACGACCACGCCGGGCGGACGGTCTGGGCGTCGCTCGGTGGCCCGTCCCGGCGCCGCACCCACTGACCCTGTTCCGTATGCCGCCTACCGCGCTCTCGTGGCCAGCTCGCGACCATTAGGGTTGCGTCCCATGGGCAAGGCTTCTCGACGTTCCCGTGCCGTGCGCGCCGACCGCGCCTCTCGACCCTCGCCCGCGCCGTTCGTCGCCCGGCCCTTCGCGGGCCTGCCGGACGAGACCGAATGGGTCGCGATGCGAGAGATCGTCCCGGCAGCCACCGCAACGGTGCGCTTCGCCGACGGTCGCGCGCCGGGGGGCACGCCCGAAACGGTGACGATCGCGACCGTGCTGCCGCTGGCCTGGCCGGGCCTGCATCGCAAGTCGGGGGAGGTGCTCGTCGGCATCCAGTCGGGCAGCCCCAGTGGTGACGCGAGCCGCGACATCGCCCAGGCGATCCTCCTGTCGGCGGCCGCCGAACCGGGAGAACCGGTGCCGGCCCTGCCGCTGTCCGCGGCCGACACCCCACGGCTGCAGGACCTGCTCGACCTGACCGTGCCACTCGAGGTGACGGTCCACGACGGCTTCGACTTCTGGGTCGCCGACGCCGACCTGGATGACGACGCGAAGGCGTCGCTCGAGCGGGCGAACGAGTCGGCCATCCCCACGACGCGGATCTCCGGCGACCGTTCGTGCTACTGGTGCCGCATCGGTGACCGCACGTACGTCCGGTGGGTGCTGCCCCAGGACGAAGACACGGCGACGACGGCTCTCGCGCGGCTACACGCTGCCGGGGAGAGCAGCCTCGGCGGCAGCGGCGGCCGGCTCCTCGGCTGCTTCCGCTCGAGTGGTCTGCTCATCCCGGTCTGGGAGGTCGCGCCATCCTCCGAGGCGAGCGACTTCGAGGCCCCGGTCGGACAGATGCGTGATCGGATCGAGACCGCCGCCGCCCACAGCGGCCCGCTCGACACTGCTGAGCGCGGCGCCCGGGCGGGCCTGATGAACCGACAGGTGACCCTCCGCTGAGCGCGGGCGTGGGGACCGTCGGCCCGCGCGGCGCGGCTGGCCTTGGGCCGGCCCCGCGAGTTGAGCGAGTCGTCGAGGCAGTGGTCGCGGTAGTCCCGGCCAGGGACGAGGCCGACCGGATCGCGGCGACGTTGGCGGCGACGCGGACTATCGCCCACGTCGAGGCGATCATCGTCGTCGACGACGGCTCGACCGACTCGACTGCCCAGGTCGCCGTCGACGCCGGCGCGGAGCTGGTCCGGCACTCTCGCAACCACGGCAAGGCCGACGCGATGATGAGCGGTCTTGGCAGGGTGGCCGGGCTGCGACGGGTGGGCCGGCTCCCCGGCCGAGTCTCGGTCCTGTTCGTCGACGCCGACCTCGAGGAGTCGGCCGGTGCGCTGGGTGTCCTCGTCGAGCCGGTCGCCACGGGGGAGGTGGACCTGGCGATCGCGACGCTGCCACCCCAGCCCACCGCCGGTGGGGGACACGGTCTCGTCGTCGGCCTGGCCCGGGGCGGTATCGAGGAGCTGACCGGCTGGGCGCCGGTGCAACCGCTCTCGGGGATGCGGTGCCTCTCGCCCGAGGCGATCACCGCGGCGACGCCGTTCGCCCGGGGTTGGGGTGTCGAGGTCGGCATGACCGTCGACGTGCTCGGTGCCGGCCTCGTCGTACGCGAGGTCCCGTGTGAGCTGCAGCACCGGGTCACCGGGTCCGACTGGCGTGGCCAGGTCCATCGAGCCGCCCAGTACCGCGACGTCGCGCTGGCGCTCGCGGTCCGTCGGCTGCGCCGCCGCCTCGCGCCCCCCCCCCCCTGCACCCCCCCCAACCCCCCCACTCATCCAGAGTGCAGGTCTTGGGATGGAGAGTGCACGTACCCTCATAGCCAGTG
>NZ_JAKDLO010000172.1 GCF_030452765.1 Intrasporangium sp. | reverse complement strand
CGCGCTAGGGGCCGGTCAACTCCTCGCCTCGCTGTCCGCCGGGGCCACCAGCGCGCTCCTAGTTGTGTTGGCCGAGGAGCATCTCGGCGTCTCCGGCAGCGGCTACGGGATGCTGATCGGGGCGATCGGCATCGGCGCGGCGCTCGGCCCGCTAGCGCTGCTCCGACTTATCCGCGACCCCCGGCGGCCGGTGTTTGTGTTCGGCCCGTTCGCTATGCGCGGCGTCGTAGACCTGGCGCTTGCTACGTTCGCCTCGCCGGCGGTGGCCGTGTGCTCGCTGGTCGCTTACGGGGTGGGAACGTCAGGGGCGGTCACCTTCAACTCGATGCTCCAAGCAGAGGCACCTCAGCATGCCCGGGGGCGCATCTTCTCTGCGATGGACGTGCTCTGGCAGGGCGGGAGACTCATCTCCTTGGGCGTGGGCGGCTTGCTGGCTGACACTTGCGGGATCACCGCGGTCTATTACCTCGGCGGCGTGCTGCTGCTGGCCGCCGCCGGCGTGGGCCTGACTGCCGCCCAGGACCAGTCCACGTAACTGATTCCCACGGTACCTTTGAGGTCCGCGCACCCCGGCAATCCCGAACAGCCGGACATCGGTAGAACCGGTAAATCACGGACGCCTCCGTGGTGACCGGAGTCCTCCGCGTGAGGGCGCTTCAGGTTGCGTCATTCGGGCTCCCTTTGGTGTCAACCGGTGACCGAGGCGGTCATCGGTGCCGAGGACTTCCTTGCGGACTTAGGTGCTGTAGAGGCGGTTTCGCGGGTCCGTGAAGTGGCTGATCCGAAGTGTCGATGTGCGGGAGCAGGTCGACCGCCCTGGATTCTCAGTCGCTCCGCAGGCCCGGCCGTCGGTTCGAGGGGAGATCTGGCTGATCGCGGCGATGTGGTTCATGTGGTTCATCCGCCGGTTCTCGGCCCGGGTGAGCCGGTGACGGGGCCGTTCCCTCGCTACCCTGGCCTGGAGGTGATGGCCGGACGCCAAATGAGCCCCCGAAATGCCGGCTTCGGCCGCGTGTACCCGGCCAATATCCGGCCATCGCATCCTCATGGCATAGTCATGGCCCACCCGCGGCGCTGGGGCCTTTCGTCTCGGCGCCCGCACCGGAGTCGCGCTCCTGAGCTTGGGGGGTCCAGTCAATCGTTTGGTTCGGCTCTGCCCATAGCCGTCAACGACCGCTATGGGTCGCCCGCTGGCACGATGGCGCTCATGGACATCCTGAGGTCGATCGCCCTGTTCGTCGTGGCTGCGGTGGCCGAGATCGGGGGTGCGTGGCGCGTCTGGCAGGGGGTGCGCGAGCACAGGGGCTGGGTCTGGATGGGGGCCGGGACGATTGCGCTTGGCCTGTACGGCTTCGTCGCGACGCTGCAACCAGACCCTCATTTCGGCCGCATCCTGGCCGCTTACGGCGGTGTCTTCGTCGCCGGTTCGCTGGCGTGGGGGCTGGTGGTCGACCGATTCCGTCCCGACCGTTATGACGTCGCCGGCGCACTCCTCTGCCTCGGGGGCGTCGCCGTCATCATGTATTCACCCCGCACGCAGTAGCAGTATTTCTGCCCCGGGGATCGTCGCGCCTTCTGCGCCGGCTGCTGGGGGACACTGGTCGGCCAGCAACGAGCCGTACCAATGGGCTAACATCGCCCTATGACGATGACAACCGAGCTAACCGATGCAGTCCCGGTCAGTGAGGCGGGCGCGTTGGACGCAGCCGTCTGCCTGTTCCACGGGTTCAGCGACCGGTCGCGGCTGACGATCGTGCAGCACCTGGCCCTCGGGGAGCATCGGGTGGTCGATCTGACCGGCCATTTGGGGTTGGCGCAGTCGACGGTGAGCCGGCACCTGGCATGCCTACTGGACTGCGGGATCGTGACGGTCCGCGCGCAGGGGCGTGCGTCGGTGTACTCGCTGGCTCAGCCGGAGGCGACGTTGGAGTTGCTCGCGGCGGCTGAGCGGCTGCTGGGGCTGACCGGGGACGCGGTGGCGCGGTGTCCGCGCTACGGGATGGGGAAGCGGTCGTGAGCGCCGAGGCATACAGCGCCACGGCTCCTGCATTCAAGGCAGCAGTAACTGCGGACAGGCGCCGTCTGTTGGGGCGCCGGGCGCAGATGCTGGCTGGCGCGTCGGTCGGCTACAACACGCTCGAGGCGGTCGTCGCGGTCGCGGCGGGAGCGGCCGCGTCCTCGGCGGCGCTGGTCGGCTTCGGGTTGGACTCGCTGGTCGAGGTGGGTAGCGGCCTGGTCATCCTGTGGCAGTTCCGCCATCCGCTGCCCGAGAGCCGGGAACGGCGGGCGCTGCGGCTGATCGCGGTCTCGTTCTTCGCCCTGGCCGCCTACGTGACGGTTGACTCGCTTCGGGCCCTTACCGGGGCTGGGGCGGCGGAGGGCTCCGGGATCGGCATCGGGATCGCGGTGGCGTCCCTGCTGGTGATGCCGGTCCTGTCATGGGCGCAGCGGCGCACCGGCCGGGAGCTGGGTTCGGGCAGTGTCGTCGCCGACTCGAAGCAGACGCTGCTGTGCACCTACCTCTCGGCCGTGCTGCTGCTCGGGCTGCTTGCGAACGCGTTGCTGGGCTGGTCCTGGGCGGACCCGGTGGCCGCGCTGGTCATTGCCGCCGTCGCGGTCCGCGAGGGCCTCGAGGCCTGGCGCGGCGAGACCTGTGGCTGCGCCCCGACCGGGCCAGGTCTCGACTCTGAGGGCAAACAGGGCAGCCCCGGCGCGGGCACCGACGGCTGTTGCGGCACGACGAGAATCTCAGAGCCCCCTGACGTTAGCGTCCTGCCGCTACCCACGGCGCGCGGTCAGTCGTGAGCAACGGGCACGTCCACGGGCATGACGCTGCGGGGCTGGCCGACCATCGCGGTCGGCTCGCCGCGGTGCTCGGCATCACCCTGACCGTGCTTGTAGTCGAGGTCGTCGGCGCGTTCATCTCCGGCAGCCTAGCCCTGCTGGCCGATGCCGGGCACATGTTGACCGATGTCGCTGGCCTGACCCTGGGGCTGGTCGCCGCGGTCCTGGCCCGGCGCCCGGCGACCGCGGCGCGCACCTGGGGCTACCGGCGTGCCGAGGTTCTGGGCGCGGCCGCGCAGGCCGGGGTGCTGCTCGCGGTCGGGGTGTTCGTGCTCGTCGAGGCAGTGCGGCGGCTGTTCGAGCCGCCCGAGGTGACCTCCGGGGTCATGATCGTCTTCGGCGTCGTCGGTCTGGTCGGCAACCTGGTCGGCCTGGCCATCCTCGCCCGCGGTCGCGGCGCGAACCTGAATATGCGGGCCGCGTTCCTCGAGGTCGTCAACGACGCGCTCGGATCGGTCGCCGTCCTGGTCGCTGCGCTCGTCATCGCCACCACCGGGTGGCTGCGGGCCGACGCCGTCGCCTCGCTGGTGATCGGGGTGCTGATCATCCCGCGCACGCTCCGGCTGCTGCGCGAGGCAGTCGACGTGCTGCTCGAGTCGACCCCGAAGGGCCTCGACCTGGAGCGGGTCCGGAGCCGGATCCTGAGGCTGGGACACGTCCGCGATGTGCACGACCTGCACGCCAGCCTCGTCGCGACGGGACTGCCGGTGCTGACCGCGCACGTCATCGTCGACGAATCCTGCTTCCACGACGGGCACCTGGGCCCCATGCTCGACGAGCTCCAGGCCTGCATCGCGTCCGACTTCGACGTGACCCACTCCACTATCCAGTTCGAGTCCGCAGCGCACGCCGACCACGAACACCAGACGCACGCCTGACCTCACCGCACCGGACCACCGACTGGGTTTCTCGGAATACTCGCGACAGTGAGTCATCCCATTCTGGTGCTCCTCCCTTGTCAAGCCGTGCTCGGAAGAGGTTCTCAGCCGATCCTGACGCACAGGGTCTTGGGACTGTCCGATGAACGGTGGACTGGCCCAACACGCCGGAGGGGTCGGCGAGGAAGGCTGGTCACCCGGATGATCGAGACATTCGAGGGCATGAACTCGATGCCTAGCAAGCGGTGAAGGCGGTGAAGCCACAAACTCGCTGGCCACCCAAGCGAACGGACAGACGGGGTCGAAGTGGAGGCTGTTCTCCCCTCAGTCGTCTTCGGGTCCGCCCGGGTGCTTGTCTGTCGCCTGTGTAGTCCTTGGTGCCGGCATGCGTCCGTTCGTCGGCGTACGTCGTTTGTAGTTCCGGGCGGCCAGGATGTGACAGATGTCGGTGTCTGTGCAGTCGGCCGGATCGAGACGCTGGCTGCGTTCGCGGAGCTGTTCGAGCTCCTTCTCCAATGCTGCGAGCTCCCCCATGCGCCGGCGGACTTCCACAAGCTTGCCTTCGATGAGCTCCGTGACGTGCGTGCACGGACGGGCGCCCTGGTCGCGCAAGTCGACGATGCTGCGGATCTGGACGAGGGTGAGGCCGGCGGCCTGGGCGGTGCGGATGAACTTCACGCAGGTAACGGCGGAGTCGTCGTAGCTTCGGTACCCGTTGCCGCCGCGCGCCGGCGCCGGCATGAGGCCTTTGCGCTCGTAGAAGCGGATGGTCTGGCTCGGCAGGCCGACGGCTTCGGCGAGCTCTCCGATCAACATCGCTCCAATCTACCTCTTGACCTTGTAGCGCGGATCAGGGTTTAGCGTCGTTGGCATGGAGATCACCTTGTTGTACTTCCATGGTTGTCCCAACTGGGTGGTCGCTGAAGAGCGGCTCGCACAGATCGCCGCGGAACGCCCGGATGTCAACGTGACCAAGCACCGGGTGGAGAGCGTGGAGGAGGCCGAACGGATCGGCTTTCATGGGTCGCCGAGCATCCGCGTGAACGGCGTCGACGCCTTCGCGCGCCTTGGTGCCGGAGTCGGTCTTGCCTGCCGGGTCTACGCCACCCCGCAGGGTCTGGCGGGTGCCCCGACGCTCGAACAGCTCCGTGAGCTGATCAGTGATGCTGATCAGGTCGGCACGGCTGGCACCCCCGCTGGCAACGCCCAGAATCCAGTTACCGGCGGGGATCCCCGGAAAGGCTCTGTGAGATGAGTACGGAGCACGACCTGATCGTGATCGGCGCCGGCATGGCCGGCCTAGCGGCAGCCAACAAGTGTGCCTCCAAGGGATGGGACGTCGCGATCGTTGACGCGCTTCCGTACGGCGGCACGTGTGCGCTGCGCGGCTGTGACTCGAAGAAGATTCTGCGGCGGGGCGCAGAGATCATCGACAGCGCCCGACTCATGCGCGGCAAGGGCATCGACGAGGGTCAGCTGTCGATCAACTGGACCGACCTGATGAGGCACAAGCACGGCTTCACCGATCCGGTACCGCACACCATAGAAGCAAGTCTTGCACGCAACGGCGTGGCAACGCTGCATGGCGACGCCAGGTTCACCGGCGCCAACCGCATCGAGATCAGCGGCCGCACGTACACCGCAAGACACTTCCTGATCGCCACCGGTGCCCGAGCGCGACCCCTCGACTTCCCCGGACACGAGCATCTGATCGACAGCACCGAGTTCCTCGATCTGGACGTACTCCCGGCCCGGATCCTCTTCGTCGGTGGCGGGTTCATCTCCTTCGAGTTCGCCCACATCGCAGCCCGTGCCGGCAGCTCCCCGGTCATCATCGACCGAGGGCCGCGCCCGCTGAAGGCGTTCGACCCAGACCTCGTGGAGCTCCTCGTTGATCGGGGCGCCGAGGTAGGGGTCGCCGTACGTGGCGCCACCACACTGACAGCGGTCGAGCGGACGACGTCGGGATACCGGGTCGTCGTCGAACACGCGGGCCAACGCCAGACGATTGAAGCCGACCTCGTGGTGCATGGCGCCGGCAGGCAACCTGATCTCGAATCTCTCGACCTCGACGCCATCGGGGTCGCCTGGAGCCCGCGTGGGGTGACCGTCGCCCGGCACCTGCAAAGCACCAGCAACCACAGGGTTTACGCCGCGGGCGACTCTGCTGACACCGCGGGCATGCCGCTGACCCCGGTCGCCGTGTCGGAGGGCAAGGTCGCCGCCTCCAACATGCTCAAGGCCGCCACGACCGTCCCGAACTACGCCGGCATCCCGACCGCGGTCTTCACCATTCCAGAACTCACCCGAGTCGGCCTGCTCGAACCGGAAGCCCAAGAGCTCGGCCTGGAGGTCGACGTCCGCTACATGGACACGAGCAGCTGGTACTCCAACTATCGAATCGGAGAGACAACAGCCGCAGCCAAGATCCTGATCGACCGATCCAGCGACCGCATCGTCGGCGCGCACCTGCTCGGCCCCGAATACGCGGAACTGGTCAACATCATCGGGCTCGCCATGAGGCTCAACCTCACCACGCGAGAGCTGAAGTCCATGACCGCTGCCTATCCAACCGTCGGTTCCGACCTCGGATCGATGCTATGACGCCACACGAGCTCGTTCGCGCAGCGCCGCGTTTGAGACGGAATTCGACAGTGCGACTAGGGGCGATGCCGTATCCGCGGCTGACGACTCGCCGACGCTCAGCTCGCGCTTTATCCGGACGCCGAGGATGGCGCGGTGGCCAGCGATGCGCGGGCCTTGGCGAGCCAGCGTTGGCCGGTTCGCGGTGTCGCCGGCCAGCCTCGATGGGTGAAGGCGTCGGCGACGTCCTGGCCGCTGACGGTGTCGTCGCGACATACGAGGGCGACAGCGACAGCCAGGCGTGCGGACGGACCGTCCGCCGGCGGGGGCGTTTCATCCGTGTGGATCTCGCTGTCGCCTCGGGTGTCCCCCGAGATTCCCGGGATCGGGGACGACTCAGACGTCAGCTGTGCGTCAAGGTGATGGACTCGGCCCACCTCCGTCAGCCACGACGACAGCTGTCCGGACAGTCGAGGGTCTGTGGCTGGGACGTGTCGCAATAGGCGGCGGTGGTGTAGGTCAAGGCGGCGGCGAGCGCGCAGCGCTGCGCGTGATGCCGGGCGTGCCTGCCGGGTGCGCTGCAGGTCGAGGGCGGCGGTAGCGACGGCGAGCATGAGCCGGTGTCGCTTGGCTTCGCGGCGTGTCGGTGCGCTGTCGGCGCCGTGTCGATCGCCGGTCAGGATGCGATGCCAGAGCCACGCCGCGACCAAGGGCGCGGCGACACGGACGGCGGCCGCGAGAGTCGAGCGCGCGTCCAGCTCCCAAGTGGTGACGCCGTGCAGGTCTGGCTGTCCGACGAGTTCGTGCGCCGCGGAGAAGACGCCGCTCACCATGGAGAACACCCACGTGGAGAGCAGGTCGGCTCGCGCTGACCGCCCGCGCAGGACGGCGGACCGAGCCAGCAGCGCCGAGGAGACGAGCGCGAGCTCGAGGAATACCGCCAGGGCGACGGCGACGGTGGCGGTCAGGCGCAGCACGTCGATGCCTACCGAGATCATGCCTTGCGCGGACAGGAGTGTCGGCATGACCGCAGCCGCAGCCGTCAACGCGACAGCAGCGGTGTCAGCGGACAGCCGGTCGGGATGGCGCTGGGACTGATGGTGTCGGGCGTTTTCGGACATGTTGTGCCTCCTGACCGGACAGGTCTTGATAGGTCTGTCGCTCCATAGGGCCCGAAGGGCCGTTGAGTCGGCACCCGGTCGGCGGGACCTGTGGATAACCCGGCTGGCTTGGGCAACCCTGTGGAACGGTCGATCTCGACGAGCGCATCCGCCCGTTGTGTGGTGGGCTGGGTGCGGCAGACAGCGAGTACGCCCGTTCTCCACCATCGGAACGGGCCCGCGCCGAGCTCCGGGAGGGCTGAAGCAGCGATTCGACAGGCGCCGTGTCCACTGACCGCTGCCCCGTGCGAACAGAAATCCCTTGGACCAAGGTGATCGCCCGCAGGAACATCCTCGCCTTAGGCCACATGAGACGTGAAGGAGATGCCATGACCATCCACGCCCGACGGGCCGTCGTCGGAGTCGCGTTCGCAGCCGTCCTGGCGACCGCGGCGTGCACCGACCCTGCGGCGCCCCCGACGACCACCACTGCGGTGCCGCCCACCGCTACGCCAACGACCACGACGTCGACGACCGCAGCCGATCCGCAGCTGGCAGGCGCGGAGGCCGCCGTCGCGAAGCTCTGGGGCTTGGTCGATGCCCTGGGCGCCGACCCGCAGCGTTCTTTGGATGAGCTGACGACTGTCGCGCGGGACCAGAGCCTCGAGACCTGGCGGGAGCTGCTGACCCAGCGGCGTCGTCAGGGACACAGGCAGATTGGCAGCACGACGATCGTCTCCTCTGATGCGGCGTCCACGGGCGGCAAGCTCACTGTCGACACGTGCATCGACGTGAGCAAGACGAACCTCGTCGACAAGGACGGCAAGTCCGTCGTCGCAGCGAACCGCTCGCCTCGTGTGCGATACGCCTTCGTGGTCGAGCGGGGGACGGACGGCGCGTTCTACGTGATGAAGGACGAGGCGGTGGAAACGTGCTGACACGTGCCTCCGTGATTCCCACCGTTGCCTTGGCGTTGAGCCTGCTCGCCGCCTCGCCCGCATCAGCAGGGGATCCGGTGACATGCCCGCCACCGTCGAAGCTGGACCCCCAGAGTGGTGTCTGCACCATCGTTGTCACCGACCCGGGAGACCCAAAGTCCCCACGACCCGAAGGTGGTGGCGGGCAGAGCGGCGGAGGCGCCCCCAAAGCGTGTGTCAACGCCAACGGGGACGAGCTGCCCTGCCGGGACGGCGCGTCGTGGTGGAGCAACGCATGGGGCTGCTACGTCAAGCCGCTGACCCCGCAGCCACCCAAGAGCGACCCACGCTGGGCCGGCCACACCGACGGCGCGATCTACGAGTGCTACGACCCGCTCGTGGCCGCCATCGGCGGCATTCCGATCACCTACCGCTGGGCGGCGGCTCCGCCCGCCGGACCGGCCGCCCCGCCGGACCCGCGCGTGCTGGCGCAGTCCGCGATCGCGCAGATGCGGCTGAAGGCTGTGTCGATCGGGATCGTCCCCGAGCCGGTGGCCGGCAGGGTCGGGATCATCGGCATGCCGACCTGGATGTGGGTCCAGGACCCCGGCCCGTCAACGTTGGGGCCGATCACCCGCACCGCATCCGCGGGCGGGTTCTCGGTGACCGCCACCGCCAAGGCCGACCGGATCGTCTGGCAGATGGGCGACGGCACCGTGGTGACCTGCCGCGGATCGGGCACCCCGTACGCGGACTCCTTTGGTCGCCAGTCCAGTCCGGACTGCGGGCACACCTACACCCGCCAAGGCGCCTACACCGTCCGGGCCACCTCGTACTGGACCGTGGACTGGTCCGGCATGGGCCTGT
>NZ_JAKDLO010000171.1 GCF_030452765.1 Intrasporangium sp. | reverse complement strand
GCGCTCAGGCCGCGCAAAACCGCAGGACCGGCCCGGCAGGGGCTGAATGTTTACAACACGCCGTCTGATAGAAAATGCGCTGTATTTGACGCTCTAGATGCTATGGACTCCGAGTATCGAACTCTGTACTCTCTGATTTGAGTCGAGTCTTGGGGGACAGTCTTCATGCGTGAACGATGGCTGATTACTGGTGCGTGTGGACAGTTGGGGGCGCAAGTCATGCACGCCGTCATCCTCGCGTCCGAGAGCCCACGTGAGACGGTGGGACTCGGAAGGCGTCATTGTGCTCGACACGGCAAAGTCATTGGGGTAGACGTCCGCAGTCCCGAGCTCGAGTCCATCATGGACGATTTCGAACCCACGCATGTCGTCCATCTCGCCGGGATGACCTCGCCGGCGCAGGCGGACCAACTCCCGGAGATGGCTTGGGAGATGAACGTCGTGGTGACGAAGCGGATCACTGATTGGGCCAAGAACCACGACAGCTGGCTCCTTTATCCGTCGACGGACTTTGTCTGGGGGCCCGATCGTGGCCGACCCTGGCGCGAAACCGACCGGCCGACCGCGATGTCTCATTACGCGCGCAGCAAGGTAGTCGCCGCAGGCGGGGTGCTGTCCCATGAGCGTGGCTGCGTCACACGGCTCTCCTTGCTCTACGGGCTCCCGCTGTGTCCGCGTGAGACGACATGGACGCGCGTCTTCGCAGCCTTCGCCGCGGGTTCCGTGATTCCGGCCTGCACGGACGAGGTCCGCACGCCACTTCGCCTGGAGGATGCGGCGCAGGTCATCGCCGAGCTGGGAAGGAGGCGTCATGCCGGCCTCCTGCACGTTGCGGGGCCTGAAGCCATCTCCCCGTATGAGTTGTTCGAGCGGCTCGCCAGGTCCGTCGGCAAGATCGCCCGGCTCGAGCCGGTCGGCCGGGAACAGCTCCAAGGCGGCTCGCAGCGGCCCCCCAACATGGCGATGGACGCCGCAGCCCTCGCGCAACTGCTCCCGCACGTTGAAATCGCCGCTCCGCCTCGCGGGAGCCTCGCGCAACCCCTGATCGTACCCTGACGATGCCTCCGTTCACGGTGGTCATTCCCGCCTACAAACCTGGGCCGGCCCTGCTTCGAAGCATGCTGTCGCTGGCTGCTCAGGACTTCGCGGGAGACCTGCACGTCGTCGTCGCAGTCAATGACGGCTCCGCTGAGACGTGGCTGGTCGCCGATGCCCTGGCGCACACGATTCGATCCGCTCGACGGCGCTGCGAGGTCGTGCACACGAGTCCCGGTCGACCTGCGGCCCTCGCGGGCGCCGAAGGACTGCTCCCGGAGGGCCCCCGCCTGTACCTCGACCAGGACGCCGAGCTGTCGACGGGCGCCGTGACCCAGCTGGCTGCCCGACTTGTTCCGGAGACCGGATATCACTTCGCGGCGTTGCACCTGCGGCCACCGGAATCCGACTCGTGGTGCACTCGGGCTTACTACCGAGCTTGGTGTGAAATCCCCTATGTGCGGCAGAGTCCAGCAACCATCGGGGCGTATGCCGTCAGTGCACTCGGGCGGAAACGCTGGGGACAGTTCCCGAACCTGCACTCTGACGACAAGTTCGTGCGAACGAGGTTTCGTCCCGTTGAGCGAACGTTGGTCGAAACGGAGTCGTACTCGGTGCTCCCGCCAGAGGGTCTCCGAGAACTGGTGAGTGCCCGTCAACGGTACAACCGAGGAAATCGCGAAGTGCCGCGGCGCGACGGATTCGACGTGTCTCGGAAGGCCGGCTTGGCGCGAACGATCGTGCGGCACCCCCGTTCCTGGCCAGGGTTTGGGGTTCTCGTGGCCGTGAACCTGATTGCCGCAGCCGCCGAGCATCCGGACAGGGGGTTCCGATATGGATGATTGTCTTGACGTGGTCATCCCGGCGCACAACGAGGAGGCGCTGCTCCCGGCCTGCCTGCGGGCAGTACTGACCACTACGGGACCCTCGCTGCGGGTGATCGTCGTGGCCAATGGCTGCACCGACGCCACGGTATCGGCCGCCAATGCGGAGAGGGCGCTCGCGCGGGAGCGTGGACACGAACTGGTGGTCGTGGAAATCGAATGCGCAGGCAAGGTCCGCGCGCTCAACATCGGCGACACCTACTGCCGCGGATGCTCGGTGGTGTACTTGGACGCGGACACGGTGTTGCTGCCGGGGTCACTGGCGTCGGTCCATGCGGTTCTGTCCGCTCCGGGCCCTCGGCTGACGGCACCAGTACCAGTCCTCGTCCGTCCACTGTTGCGCCTGACGCGAGCCTATGCCGCGATCTGGAGCCAGCTGCCCGGCGTGGCCAACGATGTCGTCGGTGCGGGCTGCTACGCGGCCAACCCGGCTGGACGGCGAAGATGGGGCACCTTCCCGGATGTGGTTGCCGACGACCTTTTCGTCCGGACTCGCTTCGACCCGACGGAACGAGTGGTCGCTCCGGAGGGTGGTTTTCTGCTGGTGATGCCGGAGGGGCGCGACCTTGTCACGGTCCTGCGTCGCTGGCGTTGGGGGAATCGGCAACTGGCAGCGGGCGGTCAGCGGTCAGCGGTGCGAAGGTGGCAGCGCGGTCCCCGCCACTTCGGCATGACCGGGCCGCGCACCTGGTTCCACTGGCCAGGCTTCTTGCTCGTCAGTGCAACCGTGCAGCTGTCGCTCAAGGGGCTCCCGCAGGCGCGAACGCCTCCATGGGGACGGGCGCTCCGGCTACGGGAGGAAGTTTTGGCGGACCACGATGAGAAGACTCTTCGAGTCGACGTGGTGGTCGTGACGCACGAGAGCAGAGCGCACATTGACGGGTGCCTCTCCAGTTTGCGCTCACACTGGGCGCAGCTGACAGTGACCGTCGTCGACAACTCCTCTCGGGATGGCACGCCCCACGTGGTCAGCATCACCCACCCGGAAGCTGACCTGGTGCGAAACGAGACCAATACCGGGTTCGCTCGCGCGGTGAACCAGGCGGCCGCCAAGGGAACAGGGTCATACATCTTGCTCGTCAACCCGGACAGTAGCCTCGATTCCGGTGCGATAGACGAGTTGCTCGCGCTGGCCCTGCGGTTCCCCAACGCGGGTCTGTACGGAGGGCGCGCGACCGATACGAGCGGGCGCCTGCACCCGCAGTCGTGTCTGGCCCGCCCATCCCTGAGGCAGTCCCTTGCGTTCGGGCTGGGCTTCTCAGCCTTGCCGTGGCCCTCGCGACTCAACCCCGACTCCCTCGGAGGCTGGAAACGTGATGACATCCGCACGGTTCCCGTGCTCACGGGAGGCTTGCTCTTGGTGGATCGCGTTCTGTGGCAGCGGCTGGACGGCTTCGACGAGAGGTACGTTCTGTACGGCGAGGACGCCGACCTGTCGATGCGTGCCGCGGAACTGGGTTGCCGACCCATGTTCACGCCGCGCGCCCGGTACCGGCATGTGGGTGGTGCAAGTTCGAGTCCAGGCCAACGGCAAATCCTCACCCTTCGCGGCATCGTGACCCTGTACAACCAGTATCTGCCTGCTTGGCAGGCCCCGATCGCTCGCGGGGCGTTGCTCCTGGGAATCGGTGCTCGCTCGATTGCCGAGCGAGCGCTGTTCTCGAAACGCGATGCATGCCACAGGGCACGGACCACGGCGTGGACCAGCCGAGGCACGTGGATCAACGGGTGGCGCGCCGGGGACGACTTGGACAGCGCGGTGGTCGAGGCGGTCTGAGCCGCGGGTTCTGGGTCGCGCAGGCGGACGCCGGCCGTGGTGTACGGGGCAGACGCGCGCCCCCCGGACCGCCACCGCGCCCGAGTAGCATGGCTGCGGCGCCCCGGGCCCCCGCCTGCCGACCGGCGTCACCGACCAGGAGGAGCTGCGACCCGTGAGCGATCGACGGCCGGCCGCCGTGATCGTCCTCGCCGCCGGCGAGGGCACACGCATGAAGTCCAAGACCCCCAAGGTGCTTCACACGATCGGTGGCCGCAGCCTCGTCGCGCACGCCATCAGCGCCGCGCGTGGCACCGAGCCGGAGTACCTCGAGGTCGTCATCCGCCACCAGCGCGACCGGGTCGCCGCCCACGTCGAGCGGGTCGACCCCGAGGCCATCGTCGTAGACCAGGACGAGGTCCCGGGCACCGGCCGCGCCGTCGAGTGCGCCCTGCAGGCCCTGCCCGAGAGCCTGAGCGGCACGGTCGTCGTCACCTACGGCGACGTGCCGCTGCTCACCGCCGAGGTGCTCCGCGAGCTGCTGGCCGACCACGAACGCACCCACAGCGCAGTCACCCTCATCACCGCCACCCTCGATGACCCGACCGGCTACGGCCGGGTCCTGCGCGACTCCGACGGCGGGGTGTCCGCGGTCATCGAGCAGAAGGACGCGACACAGGAGCAGCTGGCGATCCACGAGGTCAACTCGGGCATCTACGCGTTCGACGTGGCGGTCCTGCGGCAGGCGCTCGCCCAGGTCGGCACCGACAACGCCCAGGGGGAGAAGTACCTGACCGACGTCGTCGGCATCGCCCGGGCAGAGGGGCTGCGGGTCACGCCGTACCTCGTCGCGGACCTCTGGCAGACCGAGGGGGTCAACGACAAGGCCCAGCTCGCCCGCCTCGGTGCCGAGCTCAACCGCCGCCTCGTCGACCGGGCGATGCGCGAGGGGGCCATCGTCATCGACCCCGCGACGACGTGGATCGACGCGGACGTCAGCATCGGCCAGGACACCGTCATCCAGCCCAACACCCAGCTGCTCGGCGCGACGTCCATCGGCGCGGAGTGCGTCATCGGACCCGACACGACGCTCAAGGACACCGAGGTGGCCGACGGTGCGAGCGTCATACGGACGCAGGCAGAGCTCGCCGAGATCGGGCCGGGCGCGACCGTCGGACCCTTCTCGTTCCTGCGCCCCGGCACCAAGCTCGGCGCGAAGGGCAAGATCGGCGGCTTCGTCGAGACGAAGAACGCCGACATCGGGCCGGAGGCGAAGGTGCCGCACCTGACCTACTGCGGCGACGCGACGATCGGCGAGGGCGCGAACATCGGCGCGGGCACGATCTTCGCCAACTTCGACGGGCTGACCAAGTCGCACACCGAGGTCGGCGCGTGGAGCTTCGTCGGCAGCGACTCGGTCATCGTCGCGCCGCGCACCATCGGGGCGGGCAGCTATGTCGCGGCCGGTTCGGCCGTAGTCAGCGACGTCGGCCCGGGGCAGCTCGCGGTGACCCGGGCCCGGCAGCGCAACATCGACGGCTGGGTGGCTCGGCGCCGCGCCGGCACCAAGACCGAGAAGGCGGCTCAGGCGGCCGCGGCGGCAGAGGCCGAGGAGGCGCTCGCGACCGAGGCGGGCGCCGTCCTCGAGGGCGACCGGCTGGAGAGCGGCCCCGGTGGGCCGGCTCCGACGTCCCCGCCGCCCACCGAGCCGAAGGATGCCCGATGACCGGCCTGAGCAAGACGACCGAGAGGCACCTCATGGTCTTCTCGGGCCGGGCGCACCCGGTGCTCGCCCAGCAGGTCGCCGAGCAGCTCGGCACCGAGCTCGTCCCGACCTCCGCGTACAACTTCGCCAACGGCGAGATCTACGTGCGCTACGAGGAGTCGGTGCGCGGCTGCGACGCCTTCGTGATCCAGAGCCACACGGCGCCGATCAACGAGTGGATCATGGAGCAGCTCATCATGATCGACGCGCTCAAACGGGCCTCGGCCAAGCGGATCACCGTCGTGCTGCCGTTCTACGGCTATGCCCGCCAGGACAAGAAGCATCGCGGCCGCGAGCCGATCTCGGCCCGGCTCATGGCCGACCTGTTCAAGACCGCCGGCGCCGACCGGCTCATGGCGATCGACCTGCACACCGCCCAGATCCAGGGCTTCTTCGACGGCCCGGTCGACCACCTCATGGCGCTGCCGATCCTGTCCGACTACGTCGACGACAAGTACGGCCACCTCGACCTCGCCGTCGTCTCGCCCGATGCGGGTCGCATCAAGGTCGCCGAGGACTGGTCCAGCCGGCTCGGGGGCGCGCCGCTGGCCTTCATCCACAAGACGCGCGACATCAGCCGGCCCAACGAGGTCGTCGCGAACCGCGTCGTCGGCGAGATCAAGGGCCGGGTCTGCGTGCTCGTCGACGACATGATCGACACGGCGAGCACGATCACCAAGGCCGCCGACGCGCTCATGGCCGACGGCGCCGCCTCGGTCATCATCGCCGCGACCCACGCGATCCTGTCGGGCCCGGCCGTCGAGCGGCTCGAGGCGTGCAAGGTCGAGGAGGTCGTCGTGACCGACACCCTGCCGATCCCCGCGTCGCGCCGGTTCGACAAGCTGACCGTCCAGTCGATCGCCCCGCTCGTGTCCCGGGCGATTCGCGAGGTCTTCGAGGACGGCTCGGTCACGAGCCTGTTCGACGGCAAGGCGTGAGTATGCCGCCCAGCTGCTGATCGCTGCTTGTGCTGATCCGGCCCCACCGTCATGGTCCGTGGCAAGACCCTGATGCGCAGAAGGGAACTGTTGAGCCCGTGACCCTCCGGGTGCTCAGCTGGCGTGGAGGTACTGGCCGATGGCACGGCGAATGGCCTCAGACACGCTGATGTGCTCCTCGGCAGCTCGCAGGATCAGGGCGCGCTTGAGCTCAGGGTCGAGTCGAACGGACTCGACCGAGGACGCAGCCGACCCCAACGGCGGGCGACCGCCGCGCCGACGACGTTTGATCTGCTCAACGTCGTAGCCCCGCTCGGCCTCGTCGGCCATCACTTCGACCAGCTCGTCGGTGATCGGGGTGCCATCGGCTGTGGTCCCGTATGTCGTAGGCATCGTCACCATCCTTCTGGCAGCAGGTTGCGTTACACACCGACCACGAGAATCGTATTACAGAACTCGCTGGCCGGCCCTACGGGTCAACCGGCCGGATCGAGCGCCGGGCTGGGCACCGATTCGTGCTCAGCCTGGCCACGTCACACAGCTCGTTCCGGTCACTCGGCCCGGGGTGCCTCGGCCTTGCGGGCGCGGTATGCCGCCGAGTGGGCCCGCGCCCCGCACCCCCCCTCGCAGTAGCGCCGGGAGCGGTTGCGGGACAGGTCGAGCACGAGGTCGTTGCACTCGTCGGCATCGCAGACCCTGAGCCGGTCGAGCTCGCCGGCCCGGATCACATCGACGAAGGCCATCGCGGTCTCGACCGCCACGCGGGTGGCCAGTGGCGCGTCCGCGGGGGTCGCGTGCAGGTGCCAGTCCCACCTGTCGTGCCGGACGAGCTGGGGCAGGGCCTTCGACTTCCGGAGCAGGTCGTTGACCAGGTCGACAGCCTCGTCCTCGCCGGCGATCCACAGACCCAGCAGCCCCGGGCGCAGCCGGCGCATCGCCTCGACCTCGGCCTGGTCATGGGTGCGACTGCCGGTCCAGCCGTCGTCGCCGAGGAGCGCCTCGAGGTCGCCGACGGTCCACAACGTGTCAGCCCCGTCCGGGCCCGTCGTCGCGCTGTTGACAAGCCTCACGACGAACTCGAGGGCCACCTCCGTATCATGGGCTAAAACCACTTTGACTCCTGACGGCAGCGAGTACTAGTGTCATCAGTGTAATCCATTTCGCTAATGACGGAGGTGTCCTGTGTCCCAGCGTCGGCCTGCTCTCGGTCTCGGCGTCGCACTGGTCTCGTCGGCGGCCTTCGCCACGTCCGGGGCCTTCGCCAAGAGCCTCCTGCTCGGCGGGTGGTCGCCCGGTGCCGTCGTCACGCTGCGCATCGGGATCGCCGCCCTCGTGCTTCTCGTCCCGACCCTGCTGAGCCTGCGTGGTCGGTGGCCGCTGCTCCGCCGCAACGCGCCGCTCGTCCTCGGCTACGGTCTGACCGCCGTCGCAGGCGCCCAGCTCGCCTACTTCAACGCCGTGACCCACCTCTCGGTCGGGGTCGCCCTGCTGCTGGAGTACCTCGCGCCGGTGCTCATCGTGGGCTGGCTCTGGGTGCGCCACCGGCAGGCTCCCCGGCGTCTCACCCTGATCGGGGTCGCCCTCGCCCTGCTCGGGCTGCTCCTCGTGCTCGACCTCACCGGTGGCGCCAGGATCAGCGCCGTCGGCGTGGCCTGGGGCCTGATGGCAGCGGTGTGCCTCGTCGTCTACTTCCTGCTCTCGGCAAAGACCGCCGACGCGCTGCCGGCCATCGCGCTCGCCGGCTCCGGGCTCATCGTCGGGGCCATCGTGCTCGGTCTCGCCGGGGCGACCGGCATCCTCGAGATGACCCGCGGCGCGTCCGTGGTCGAGATCGGCTCGACCCCGGCCCCCTGGTGGGTGCCGATCCTCGTCGTGTCGATCGTCGCCGCGGCCTTCTCGTATGTCGCTGGGGTTGCCGCCGTGCGGATGCTCGGTGCGAAGGTCTCGTCCTTCGTCTCCCTGACCGAGGTCCTCTTCGCCATCATCTTCGCGTGGCTCGTCCTGGGCGAGCTGCCCATGCCGGTCCAGCTCCTCGGTGGCGCGCTCATCATCGGCGGCGTCGTCGCGGTCCGGGCCGACGAGCTGCGCGGCGTGCGCGCGCGACGGGCTGAGCGGCATACGGACGAGGTCGCCCAACCCGCCACGCACGGAGCGCTCAGCGGGTAGCGTCGAGGGCGCTGGCACGGCTGAGGAGGGACATGGCTGGACAGGGCGCGCCCCTGTTGCTGCTCGCGGCGAGCGGGCTCGCGCGAGAGGTTGCCGCGGCGGCCCGGGCAGCCGGGATCGAGGTCACCGGGTGCCTCGACGACTCGGCCGCGCTCGCCGGGCAGGAGGTGGCACCCGGTCTCAGGGTCCTCGGGAGCCTGGACGACCTCGGGCGGTATCCCGACGCCGGGCTCGTCGTGTGTGCCGGCAAGGGAACGGTGCGTGATCGGATCGTCGAGCGGCTTGCCCGGCTTGGCGTCGACGAGCGGCGTTACGCGAGCATCGTCGATCCGCGAGCGATGCTGGCTCCCGACACGATCATCGGCCACGGCTCCATCGTGCTGGCGGGAGTCGTCGCGACGACCCAGGTCGTCATCGGTGAGCACGTCGTCGCGATGCCCAATGTCGTTCTGACGCATGACAACCGCATCGAGCCGTACGCGACGCTGTGTGCCGGGGTCGTGCTCGGCGGGTCCGTCGTCGTGGGGCGAGGCGCCTACGTCGGGATGGCGGCCTCGGTGCGCGAAGGGCTCACGCTCGGGGCGGGCAGCCTGATCGGGATGGGCTCGGTCGTGCTGCGTGACGTGGGTCCGGGGGAGACGTGGGTAGGGGTGCCGGCGCGGCCGG
>NZ_JAKDLO010000038.1 GCF_030452765.1 Intrasporangium sp. | reverse complement strand
GGCCGGCGCCCTTCCCCGCCCCCCCCCGGGGGGGGCGGGGGGCCCCGCCCGGGGGTCGGGGCCCCCCGCCGGGGGGGGTCGCCGCGGTTCCTGCGGTCGAGGCGGCCACGGGCGCCGCTGCGCCGGTCGTGTCCGCGCCGACGTTCTTCGCGTCACCGCCGCTGCCCGAGCCGCCGGTGTCCGAGCCGCCGGTGTCCGAGGAGCCGCTGGCGCCGTCCCCGCCGGAGGTCTTGCCGCCGAGCATGCCCAGGCCTCGCTTTGCGACGTCAATCGCGCCGGAGGGGTTGGACATCGCTGCGGCGCCGAGGGCCGCTCCCGCGGCGCCGCCACCGGCCGAACTGGCGACCGCGCCTACGGCCGGCACAATGGTGCGCATCAGCGCGGGGAGGGCGATCAAGGCCAGAACGAGCAGCATGATCCCGGACATGGCCGTGATGATCGCGTTGCCCGATTCGCTGGGGTCGGTACCGGTCAGACGGAACGCTGACGCGTAGATCGTGGCCGCTGCTGGCTTGTAGAGGATGAACGCGAGGATCCAGCCGATGACCTTCTGAAACCACGCGCCACCACGTTGGGTGTTCGTGGCCGATGCCGACAGGGTCAGTGTCCCGCACAGCACGACGAGGATCGCACCACGCGCGATCATGAGCACGATCTGGACCAGGACGATGAGCAGGGCAATGATGCCGAGAATGATGATCAGGATGCTGCCGAAGCCGCCGGTGGCGATGTTGGTCACGCCGACGAAGACGATCATGGCGGTCATCGCGGCGCCGAAGCAGTTACCGGTGGTGTCGAGCTCACACGTCAGAGATTTGTTCAGAATCCAGATCGAGTAGCTGTCAGCGGCGGTGATCAGAAGGTTGACTACGGTGACCCCGCCGGCGGCGACCAGGATCAGGGTCACCAAGGATTGGACCAACTCTTTACCGGCCGTCGCACGTTGCTGGGCGATCATTTTCGCGCCCCCGATCAGGACCCCGAGCAGCGCGCCGGCGACGGTGTACCACCACGTCGAGGCCTGGAGGAAATGCACGGTGCCGCCTACCCCTTGCGGGCCGTTCGGTAGCAGGGCCGCGACGATCGAGGTTCCGCCGGACAGGACGATCACGCCCGCGAGGACCATCACGATGCGGTCGGTTATGGCGAGGCCCTGATCGCGCTTGACGGCGAACAGCACCGCGAGAACCATCAACGCGCCAACGGCCAGCACCCCACTGACCCAGGTGATGTAGGACAGGATCGTGACCAGGCCCTCCGTGCCACCACCGTTCTCCCCGGCGACGGCGGAAGAGACCGCCGCTTTGTCGGTCAACTCGGGGACGGCGACGCGGACCCAGACCGTCCCGACCGCGCCGAACCCTTTGCCCACTCCCTCGACGACGCCTTTGGCCAGGTCGGACAGGAATCCGCCGACCGCCGCCCCTGCGGAGCATGCGAAGTCGAAGGAGCCGCAGTCAGCCACTGGCCTGGCTCCAAGGGATATAGCCGCTCAGGTCTGGCACCTGGACCAGGCCGAACGGGTTGTCTTTCGTTGCCAGGTAGACCTTCCAGTCGCCGTCCTGCCACCGAAGCGGGTAGACCGCGCCGTAGTACCCAGTCCGGCCAGTCATCGAGAGCCGGAAGGCCACCTCGACCTGCGCTGAGGCCCCGTTGTAACTCAGGAGACGGAACCCGAGCAGCTCGACGCGGGAGCCGCTGGTGCTCTCCGAGCCCACGGCAGCGGCGACCCGTTCAGCCTTCGGAATGGGGGAGTCAGCCAGCGCGTACGACGCCCACGCCTTCTTACGCTCGAAGTTCGAGCTGTTCCCGATCGCGAGAACGTAGGCGGCGGCGAACACCGACCCCTCGGGAGTGTGCGCGAAGCAGGACCGCCAGCCCTGCGGCGACTGCGACCCCGGACCGGCGACCCGGGAGATCGGGAACGCCGTGCGACCCTCGTACGGCCACGTCGCGCCGGCGGGGGCGCGGCTCACCGTGCCGTCCTTGACCAAGCCAGGCAGCCCGCACACGCTGTCGGACTTCACCGGGCCGGCAACGGTCACGGACGGTGCCGCTGACGACGGCACCGGTACGGCGGGAGCAGCGACAGACGGTGCTGGGGCAGCTGCGGGAGGAGGTGAATCGGTGACCGACAGCCACACGCCGGCGGCGACCAGGACGACGACGAGAGCGATTGCCACCGGCAACCAGGCTCGGGTGAGGCGGCCTCGCGCGTCGTCGTCCTGAGCCGGGTCGGCTGGGGAGGGCTTGACGGGGGTCGTCATGCGAGCAGCAGCCCGACGATGGAGGATGCCGCGCCGAAGCCGATGATGCCGCCAACGAACTTCGCGCTGCGCGAGCCCCACTCAACGCGGTGACCATCCGAGAGAGCGACGGTCAGCGCCAGGACCATAAGACCGCCGACGAAACCGGCGAGACCAATCCACTTGATCCACGACAAGATCGTCAAGATGAAGGCGGACCCTGGAGGAGCCTTGGGATCCGGGTTGGGGATGTCGTACAGCGGGTTGGCGGCGAACTCGAGCGCGAGGTGGGTCAGTGTTGACATGCGGTGTCTCCTTGGTGAAGCGCCCTTCCCTTGGGAAGGGCGGGGTGGGTTACTGCTTGTCGGACGCTCGGGCTGCTGCCTCGAGTTGGGTGACAACTTGGGCGACGCGGCCGGGCACGTAGTCGCCGCAGGGGTGGATCCGCCACTCGGGCACCCACGGCAGCTCCCAGACCCGGGGAACCCCGCCTTGCAGCAGGCGGATCAGGTCACGCAGCTCGCGCGGGAGTTTGCCCGGGGCATCGGGCAGCACCACAAGCCCCACGAGCTGCAGGCCGGGCGTGAGGCCTGAGGCCCACTGCACGATGGCCTTCTGGGCCGCCCTGAGCCCTGCGTGATGGCTCCGGCACACGAGCACGGCACATACGGGGGCGCCGTCGCTTCGCCGGGGCCATGACCGGCCGGCGGGGAGCCACTGGTCGTGCAGCGCAGCGACGGTGGTCTCGCCCGCGCCGCCGTGCGCTCCAACGACCCAGAGCGTGGACCCGGCCGGCACGTCACGCAGGGGCAGCTGGTCGGCTGTGTCCGGGGCCGGGACACCACGTTGCGGTGACCCCGGACCCGCCGACCGCTCACGTGGCGCCTCGACGGGAATCGTCAGAGGCTCCGCCGCGAGTGGCGGAAGCCAGGGGTTGCGAGCCTGCGCTCTCGGGGCCGCCATGTCAGAGCCCTCGCGACACGGCAGACGCAGCGGTCAACCACGCGCGGGCTGTTGCCGGTCGCAGCGACCCGAACGCCAACACCCCGTCGACCATGGCCGGGTCCCACGGGATCGTGACCGTCTCCCGGGTCAGAGAGCTGTAGCCCTCGACGACGCGTCGCACATCGGCCCGGGTCGACCGGGGGTCGGCCTGCGAGACGACGGCCACGGCGCGGCTCGCCAGCTGAGCCGACCGCTCGTCTCGAGCAGCCAGACCCTCGAGAAGCAGCGCGCCGGCCTCCGCGTGGTCATCGCGCGTAGTAGTGGCCACCACGATCTGATCCGACAGGTCGATCATGCGGCGCCACATCGGGTCCGACTCGTCGTTACCGCTGTCAAGCAGGATCAGACGGTAGTACTTCGCCGCGACGGCGTGGATCGCGTCAACGTCCTCGGGCAGCACCCGTTGCTCGGTGGCCAGCGCCAGCGGCTTGCTGCGGAGCACGTCGTAGCGGTCACGGGTCTGGTGGTGCACGAAGTGTGCGAGATCTGCGGACTGCGCACCCGTACCGAGCAGGCCACTCGAGGCAGGCAGGAGGTCCAGCAGGGTCGCCTCGTGCGGCCCCTGCTCCGTGCGCCAGCCCAGTGTCCCGCGGGTCTGGTTGTTGTCCCACGTCAGTACCCCGGCCCCACCATGACGGGCGAACACAGCCGCGAGCAGGATCGTGGTCGGCGTCTTCGACGCGCCGCCCTTGCCGTTGACCACCGCGATGGTGCGCGGGCCGGGCCAGTGTTGGCTTACGGTGCGCATCTCGTCGCGTTCGGTGCGTTCCGAACGGCCCGGCGCGACCGCCAGGCCCAGCCGAGCGGCTGCGCCGCGCCATCCTCGCGTCGCTGGCTCCTCGCGGGCACCGGAGCCCAGGAACGAGGCACGGGCCTCGAGCCGGGTGGCCGGGACGGGCCCGGCCGGGGCAGAGCCCGCCGGCGGTGTGGCCGCTGCAGGTTCCGGAACCGGGGCCACCGTCGCCGGAGATGCCTCGTCCGCGACCGCCGCCGCGGCTCGCTCGCGGCTCGTTTGGGCGTCATCCGGCCCGGGACTACGCAGCTGGCGCGTGGAAGTCTCCAGTCGATCGGGAGGCTCCGGATCACTGTCACCGGTCACCGACCCGTCCGGCCCGACGACCAGCAGCCACGATCCCTCGTCGTCGCGGGCCGTGACGCGCACCGGCCGGCCCAGGCCCGCCGCGGTCGCGGTGATCATGGCCAGAGCCGCGGTGCGTACGTCCTGGCCATCGGTGGGTTCGACCAGCCGAGTCGCGCCGTTGGTGACAACCCGAGCAGGCGCGCCGGCCACGGTGACGATCTCCACCGTCGGCCACGGGTTGACCCCCGCCGCGAACTTGGCTACGTCGGTCTTACTACTCATAGCGATTCCTCTCCTGTCTCCTGGTCACTGCTGCTCGGGGCTTGCTCTCACGGGGCGCCCAGTACCACGCCGCGCGCGGCCATGAAGGGCGAGGGGTTGATCTTCTGGCCCTTGACGATGACCTCGAAGTGCAGGTGGCAGCCCGTCGAGAACCCTGAACTGCCCACCTCGGCGATGCGCTGGCCCGCCTTCACGACGTTGCCGACCCGAACGAAGATTCCGGCCGGGTACATGTGCTTGTAGCTCGTCGTGACCCCGGCGCCGTGATCGAGGTGAACCGTCCACCCGCCGTAGGAGTCGGCGTACACCGTGGAGACGGTCCCGGCGGCGGCGGCGTAGATGGGGCCCTTGCAGCCACCGGCCTGCAGGTCGAGGCCCGTGTGCCAGTTGCCGGTCGCATCCGGCAGCGTCAGATTCCGGCGCCCGTATGGCGACATCACCGGGCCCGCACCTGGCTGACCCCACTCCCCGGTGACGGGCAGGTCACCACCGGCCACGGCCGGGTCGACGCCGGCGGGACAGTCCAGCGCGACCGCCTGCGCCACGTCGGGGGCTACTGCCGCAGGGGCTCCAGTCCCGGCGGTGCTCGCAGACGGGGCCGGGCGGCCTGCCGCACTGACCTTCAAGTGCTCCATCACCTCGCCGGCTGGACCCCAGAAAGGCTCGTAGTGGTAAGGATCAGCGTTGTGCTGCACCAAGTTCGCGACCTTGGTTGGAGGGATCAGGTCCCTGCCGAGGATCTTCTTCTCGGCGGCAAAGAAGTTCCACGAGGAGATGTAAGGGTTCATCCGGTCCGCCAAACTCCCCCACCCCTGTGCGCGTTGCTGAAACAGGCCCCGGCTATCGGGACCGGCACCGTCGCCGAACTCGAGGACACGGAGGCCGGATTCACCCATCGCGGCCATGACGCCAATGGTCTGATCGCGCTCTGACAGCCCTTGGTCAACTCCGGCGCGTCGGATCTCGGCCGCGATGCCAAGTTGCACGCCTGAGTACCCAGCCGCGCTTCCTTGCGGGACCGGGCCGGGGGGCGGACTCGATGGCCCGGGAGCTCCCGCGGGCACGACCCGGGCGGCGCACGCCTGCGCTGCCTCAGCCTGCTGCTGCGCACCACCCATCAACATCGCCAGGCCGACCACCAGGCCCACGGGAACGACGACCACCGCGGCGACACCGACGGCGGCGGCCGCACCAACGTCGCCCCCGCCACTCATCGCTGCCGACCCGGGGGGACCAAGTCATCGGCCAGCCACGGCGCGGCCGCATCTCGCCGGCTAAGGACCACCACGTATGCGCCGGCGTTGGTCGAAACCTTCACCCTCGCGACGTACGCACTGCCTTCCTCGACCAGCTCGGCCTTGCCGGTCAGCTTCGTGACGGGCACGTTACGGGGGTCGACCGTGGCGTAGTCCGGCTGGGCGCGCGGGGTCAGCAGCGGCTCCAATGCCTCCCACCACTGCCGCTCGTCCAGCTTCACCGGGCGAGCGAAAGCATCCATCACCGTCGTACCGGCGGCCAGCGCGGCATCGCGCGAAGCGGAGTCCCACACCGGAACCGGGGCCACTGTCACCACCTGGCCGGTGTCTTCGTCCACCGCTCCCGGAGGTACCGTCTCCGGCGCGATACTCGCCGGCGAGGAGGCCACCGAGGATGACGAGGGGTGGCCATCACGGAACTGCACCACCGCCACCACGCAAAGAGCGACTAACAGCACCGCGCCAAGAACCGCCCACGTTCGAACCCTCACGGCGCGAATCCTGACCGGGCGGCGCGGCCACGAGGCCCTTGGCGGGTGGCGGGGCCGATATAGGCACCCAGCAGCACGTTTAGAATTTTCACCGTCCCCCTTCCAGCGCACCAACGTTGCAAGTCGGGATGTTCAGGCCCTGACGCGAGTCGCCACTCGTGTCAGGGCCACTTTGCTGCGTCCCCCGACGTCGTTCCTGTCACGTGTGGTTAACACTGTCACAGGAGTTGTAGTTCACAACGCACTCAAAGGTAAAGATTCATCCAAGAAACCCGACAGGATGACCGTTACTACACTTACGTTTTTGCGATACGGTGACGTCATGATCGACCCGCTGTCGCAGTCTGGCCTCCCGTACCTTGCCGAACGTCTCAACCGTCTGATCGACATGTACCGCTGGGTCGACCACGACACCGGAGCAACGGTCGGTTTCCGGTCCAACCAACAACTGGCTGACGCGCTGACCCATGTGTCAGAGCCGACGAGCCGCGCACATGTCTCACTCCTCAGAGCGGGCCATCAAGACAACCCGAGTGCGCGGCTCATTAGCGCCCTGTCGCAGGTGTTCGAGGTCAGCCCTGCCTACTGGTTCGATGAAGAGGTCGCTTCCCAGGTGCTACAGACTCTGCTCGACCGAACGCGGCCGAGCGGGGACCAGTAGCAGCATCAAGCAAACGGCCAAGCCCGTCGCCATCACGGTGCCGGCGATCGCAATCGAGACGGCTTCGGCTAGCCAGCCGTAGATCAAGAACCCCACCGGTATGCCGCCGAAGATCGCAAAACCAAGAAGCCCGCCGACGCGACCCAAGTGCGACTCCGGCGTAATTCGCAACAGCTCCGCCTTCAGCAGCACCGCCGCCGGCGCAAAGCACGCCCCCAGCGCCAGGCATGCGATGCCTGCCATCACGGGATGCGTCGCAAAGGCAAGGACGTAGCTGGCGCCCGCACCAGCGAACAGGAACGTCGCGGCCAGCCGCAAAGGGCGAGTCGCCTCTGTGGCGTGGCGTTCCATCATCACTACTCCCAGCGCTGACCCAACTGCGAATCCGAGCGTAGCCACCGCGTACATCTCACTGGACCATCCGTACGCGTGCGCCTTCAGAGGGATTCCCACCGCCAGCGGGGCAGTTGCAGTCAGATTCGCGATCGTGAAGACAGCCAGGATCGTCAAGACAGGCGCATGCGCTCGAGCAAATCGGAAGCCGGCCAACAGCTCATGAATCTTGCGACCTGCTGGCTCCGACTCACCTACCTCAGTCCCCGGCTTGTCCGAGGCGAACTGCCGTCGAGCACTCAACATCACCGCTGCAGCGGCAGCCAAGCACGCCGCCGCGGCCCACCCGACGACACCCCCTCGTAGCGCCAGCAAGAAGCCGGCAACAGGCGCCGCGACCACCTGGCCGATGAGTCCCAGCGTGGTGACTAGGGACTGCGCAGACCGTAGCTCCGCATCGTGGGCTACGACGGCCACCAGGGCCCCCATCGCAGGTACATGTAGAGCGTCGGCCACGCCGAACAACAGTGATACGACGACGAGGCCTACGGCACTCACCGGGCCGGACCCAGCGAGCAGAATCGCGAAAGGAACCATGAGCAGGGCACGTAGCACCAAGGTGACGTTGGCCGTCAAAGCAAGCCCCAGCCGATCGGCCACCGCTCCCCCGGCCACCATCAGCACCGCCCGCGGCACGGTACCCGCAGCGAGAACCACCGATACGGAGATCTCACTACTGCTGTATGCGGCCGCCCAGCCGAGCGCGACGAAGAACAATGTGTCCGCGACCGCATCAAGAGTGCTGGCGGACACCCACGCCCGCACCCCCCTCTGGCGCCAGACGCCACGGACTCCTCCCACTACTACTCCCCCAACGTGAAAGGGAAGCCCAGCAGCGTCAGAAAGACGATCTCCTCCCCCTCGGTACCCCGCTCCCGCTGGCGGGTTGCGGCCTGCTCACGATGACTGACAACGACTCGGTCGAGATCCTCATCGAGAGCCGTGAGCTCATCGAGCGTGAACTTGACGACGTAGTCGCGCCCAAGATCGTTCTCAGCCCACCCCGGCCACCGACCGTCTTTACGCTCACGCTCCCAGCGTTCGATACGGCCAATCCGCCGATGTTTGACGATGAAGTCGAGCAAGCGCATCACCGTGGCTTCCTCGGAATCCTCAGACGCGGGAGACGTGCTCGTCATCAAGGCTCCGGTCGACGCTTCTACCCATGAAGACGTACCCGACGACGCGATCAGCCCAGCATCCTCCAGCACCTTGAGATGGTGGCGCATGCTGCCCCGGGCATGGGGCAGTAGTCGACCAAACTCACTCGTAGTCAGCTCGCCACGGATCCGCAGCGCCTCTAATACGGCGAGGCGATTCGGATCAGCCATCGCTCGATAACGTTGCAGACGAGCGGCGTGCGACTCGCCAGAGTCAGTGGTGGGCACCCACGAACGATAGCCACACCTACAGACCAGCCGATACCATCTCTGTCCAAAGCCCCGGGACCGAACGAACTGGTGACGCCTGATGAAGAAAATGCTCGCGACCCTCGCCCTCGCTGCGCTGGCGGTCGTCGGCGCAGGCTCGACCGCCACCTCGGCGAACCAAGGAGTGGTTACTGCAGTTCGCTGCATCATGTGCTGACGCCCCTCGAGCATTGTCGGGTGCGCGCGGACTCCAGCCGTTTTCTGCGCCGATGACCGCCTTCATTCGTAAGGCGGGTCGGGGGGTCGCTGGCTTTGCGCGCGGCCATGAATACGCAGCCTCCAGTCGGAGGGAGACACGACCATCGGCCGATCCCGGCCACACGTTTACAAGATGCTCAGCGATGACCCAGCCCGAGCTGACGTGCGGACCCTGTCGCGGTCCCGGTGGGGCCAGATCCTTGATGAGGCCCTGGTCGACCTGCTCGGCCGCACCGGTGAGGCGTCCGCGCACTTGATCAACGGGGCACTGTCCTCGCGCGACCTGCAGGTCAAGGCGCGCCGGTACCGTCTCGCCGTCGACGACGCACACGGGATGCCCGCGCTCGACTCGATCGAGTGGACGATCCACGCCGACGCCTCCGACGTCGCCCGGCAGCTCGAACGCGAGAACTAGGGGGTGTCAGCGTTTGCTACCCAAAACGCCGCGATCACCACATTGGACCCCGACACGCCGAGGTCATTGATATTGATATACGCCACCCGCGACTAGCGTCGCGACATGGCTACTCGTACCAAACGCCGAGGTGTCCAGACGGTTCCCCTCTACAGTCACATCGCTGTCGAGACCAAGGGGGTCATAGACGCCATCGCGGCCGCCACCGGGTGCCACAAGAACGTCGTCATCGAGGCGATCGTGCGACACATCGAGTGCGACGAACGTGGTGTCCCTACCTGGTGGGAAGGGCCCGTCGCCGGAGACCAGCCGGAGGAGCTTGATCTACGCGCATCCTGACCTCGGGGCAATGCCCTGACAAGCAGAGAGCCCGCGGCGCCAACCGCGAGCTTCTCTGAAAAGTCGTAAGGCCGATTCGTAGTCGGCCTAACCAGTATCTGACTCCGGCGAGGAGTGCCTTTGTGCTGCCCAGACTAGCGCATGCCACCGACAGAACAAGTCCTTCCAGCGAGGGTGTGTCTCAGCCTGCGTCACCGCACGATCTGGCGCGTCTGCAGGCGGTGCGGACCCACCGGGTGTGTGCTCCCGAGCACGCCGCGTTTGTCCGGTCAAGGTGCCTGACCGACACAGCCTGCCTCCCCCGGTGGCACCAGACCGACCGTGGCAAGGCCAACGCACACCGTGGCCATCACGTGGTTGCCCCGCCCGGCGCCTACGCGAACATCCCGGCCTGGTCGGGCCGGCATGCCTACTTGGCCCTGGCAGCCGTCGTACTCCAGGAGGGGGCAGCGGTGCTCGCGCAAGAGCAGGTCTCAGCCGAGCTGCTTCTGGCGTACCTGCGCGTACGCACCGGCTACGTCCAAGAGATGCGCACCGGCCGGCGCTGCATCGTGCGCCCGAAGGTGCTCGCCACGGTCTTGGACGTCGCCGAGAACACGGTGCACCGGTGCCAGCGGGCGGCGCGGGCGCTAGGGCTCGAGGTGGTGGTGCTTCCTGGGCGGATGCTCACCGCCAGTGAGTGCATCGCGGCCCGGTTGCGCGGCTCATCCCAACGCGGGTTATGCACAGAGGTTGCGTTCACCGTGCCCCGCCGGCCGGTGCACCGCGATCGGCGGCCTGTGGACGTCGTTACCCCTACCAGTGGTAGGGCAAGCCGAGCGAAACCCGACGGATACTCCCCCACCACTAAGGCCGCAAGCGGCAAAGCGGACGCGACTCCGTCGCGGCAGAGACGACGGCGGGCTGCCCGGCTCGCCAGCACCCTCATCGACCGGCTCCCGTGGCTCTACGGAGAGTCGCCCGGCCGGTGCGGACCTGCTCTCTCACGCTTCGCACACGCCCCGGTGCCATGGACGGCCGAGCAGATCGTGCTCGTCCTGGCCGACGGCGCGCTTCGACGGGGCATCACCCGCCAGCTGCGACCGGAACGGATCGCGACCCGCCCGGCGGTCGTGCTCGCCGGTCTGCTGCGCGTCATGGACGAGGTGGCCGACCACCCAGACGCTCCCCCGTTCGGCCCTCACCCGGCCGGACCAATCACCGGGCCGGAACCGTGCACCCGGGCAGACTGCGACGGGCACGGGTGGATCCAGCTCGAGGCCGGCACCGTGGTCAAGTGCCCCGCCTGCTCACCGGCAACCCGTTCGGCCCCGCTCGACGATCGCGACGAGTGGCAGGCCGGCGACGACGACGAGCCACCGTTCTGACGGTGGCTCGTCAGGTCGACCTGCTTCTGGCACGTGACAAGACCCGACCGGCCGACGCCAGAACTGACGCGATTCGCCAGGTCACCGGCGGTTTGGGGCTAGTGACAGCATTCTTACCTGCACCCCGACAAAGCCAAAGACGGCCGCTTCGCGGCTGTCTGACGGCCTTCGGCCGCAGCATCATTTGGTCCCCCTCCTCCTCCGGGCATTCCATGATCGCGGCCCCGCCACCAGGCGCAACGTCGGCTCGCTGCGCTCGACCCCTCCGGCCCGAACCGGGAGCTCGGCGCTCCTTCGTCGCTTATTTCCTCGCCCCCGCCCCCGACCTGCGGGGCAACCCGACGTCCTCCGCTTCGCTCCGGCCCCTACGGGGTGCACCCGCCGGCTCCTGGCCGCGCTTCATTCCATTGCCCGGAGGGGGCGGGGGGTGGTTGTCCTCGACACCGCAGCCATGACCGTCCCGGAGGTAGCGCACCATCTCGCACGGCTGACATAAAGGCAGACAACACCGAAAGGCAGATAAATGACGACGCTCACCTGGATCACCACCAAGGACACCGCTCCCCTGCTCCGCGCGGCGCTGCGAGCAGCGTTCCCCGGCGTGAATTTCTCCGTGCGCATGAACCGCGGGAGCAGCCACGGATGGCTCAACGTCTCATGGGCTGACGGGCCGACCTACAGCGTGGTGGGCGAACTGTGCAGCCGCTACGAGGGCAGCCGCTTCGACGGGATGGACGACGGCTATCACTCGGTCCCCTCCTCGCTCGTCGCCTTCGCCGGCGAAGAGCTCCCCCGGGAGGTCCGGTTCTCATGCCGTGGCGTGGCCACCACCCGCACCATCGGGCCGGCCGGGTGGGCAGCCGTCATCGAGATCCTCAACGACGCCCAGCCCGGAGTGGCTCGCCTGCGCTCAGACGGTCAAGGCCTCGAGCCAGGCCGGCTCAGCGTGGAGACCACCCAGAAGCTCGACCTCGAGCAGTGCGTCGACGACGTCGCCTATGCCGCCGTCCGGATCCACAGCCAGATCGACTTCACCCATTGACAGCATATCTGCCTTTTACACATAATGCACAACACACACAGATAGCACAGGAGGAACATCATGACCATCACCCTTAGCGGGAACGTCGCGGCGGACCCAGAAATTCGGTTCACCCCGAGCGGGGCGCAGCTGGCGAACTTCGTCGTGCTGGAGAACCGCAGCCGACGCGGCGCCAACCCGGGGGAGTGGGAGGACCTCGAGCCCAACCGCTACCGCGTGCAGGTCTGGGCCGGCCTGGCCGAGAACGTCGTCGAGTCCGTCCGCACGGGCGACCGCGTCACCGTCACCGGAATCGTCACCACCGACCGTTGGGCCGACAAGGACACCGGCGAGGTTCGCACCGCCCAGGTCATCAAGGCCAGCGACGTCGGACTCTCCCTGAAGTTCCACACCGCAACAGCAACCAAGACCCCCCGCTCGAGCGCGGCAGCCGTCGAGAACGACCCGGCCGCCGAGGAGCCAACGGGGGAGTAAGGGCAACACCCATCCCGGCTACGGCCGAGGTGACCGAGGGGGAGCCGCGATGGGGTCGGGGCTCCCCCTCCGTGCACCACCCTGGCCGTCTCGACGGCCAGCGGTGCACGACACACTCAAACCCGGGGGGCCCCGCGCATCACCCACAGCACCGACTGTTGACCCTGAGGTGTCAACGCAGACAATGGCATTATCTCTTCCCTTGTTCCAGTACACACATCTACTACAGTTCACACCAACGCCGGCGAAAGAAAGGTTTCGACCATGCGCGTGATCGCGTTGACCAACCAGAAGGGCGGGGTGGGCAAGACCACCACGACCCGCAACCTGGCCCGTGCCGGTCAGCAGCTCGGCCGGCGGGTGCTCGTCGTCGACGCTGACCCGCAAGGCAACCTCACCGACGCTCTCGGCGCGGAGGACTTGCCCGCTGATGTGGCCGGCCTGGCCGATGCCCTCTCGAGCCGGTCCGCCGCGAGCATCGCCGACGTGATCGTGCCGAGCATCTGGGAGGGAGTGGACCTGGTGCCCGCCGGGGGAGACGTGCTCGAGAACGTGCGCGACGAGCTGGTCGTTGCTGGCGCTGGCCGCGAGAGCTCGCTCAGACGGGGTCTGCAGCCGGTGCTCGAGCAGTACGACATCGTGCTCATCGACTGCCGGCCGGCGCTGGACCAGCTGACCCTCAACGCCCTCACCGCGGCCGACGTGGCCGCGATCGTCACCAACCCGGACCTATTCAGCGCGAACGGGATCGCCAAGCTGCGCCTGACGATCGAGGCGGTACGCGATCACTACAACCCGAAGCTGCGGATCGGGGGAGTGATCGTCAACCACCACGAGGCCGCCACCACATTGCAGACCCGGCACTGGCTCGACGAGCTCGCCGGCGCCGGGCTGCCCCTCCTTGACCCCGCGATCCCGCGGCACACGTGGATCGGGGCCGCCAACGCTCAGGGTGTGGCCCTCGACGAGCTCGGCCCGCACGGGCAAGCCGTGGGCGAGATCTACGCGAAGCACCTGACCACATTGATGGGAGAGCAGGCATGAGCACCGGCGAGAGCAGCAGGAAGAGGCCGACGTACCGAGCCAGTGCACTGACCCGGGAGCACCCTGCCACCCCGGCCGGAGGCCACGTCCCGGCCGGGCAGACCGCCGAGCCGGAAGCGCGGCCCGAGCAGGAGGCGATGCGCCGCTCGGGACAGCCGAAGCAGCGGATGCCGTTCCAGGCGGCCCCGGACACCTTGGCCCGGATCCGGGCGACCGAGCACACCGCGCGCCTACGGGAAGGGTTCGCCACGATGTCGGAATGGATGGAGGACGCGATGCTGCGCGAGTGCCAGCGCCTGGAGAACGAGTACAACGACGGGCAGCCGTTCCCGCTGGGAACACCCCGCCGTGGGCGCCCCGCCGCCCACTAACCGCCCAAGCACGGAAGCGACCGACCAAGACCGAGGGGAGGAGGTGATGAGGATGACCGAGGTAACGTGCGTGCGCATGGACGCACAGACCCGCCTCGACGAGGCATACGCGCACGTCAAGTACGCCACCGCCGCGTTCCTGGCCCACGCCGACGAGCCCGGGCTGATCGCTGCGCGAGCCTGCATGGATGTCGAGACCCTGCTCGAGGACGCCGGCGCGAGGTGGCCCGCCGCCGACAACATCGAGGGAACCACAGACGGCACCGAGCAGCTGACCAAGGCTGCAGTGGCGCTCGACGCGATCAACCCGGCCGACCGGCCCGACCTGCTCGGCCCGGCCTGGGCCCAGCTGCAGGCCACGCTGACCCAGACGAGCCGCTAGGTGGCTGCCACCGTCGGAGATCTGCTCGAACAGGCGCAGCGCGCCGCATGGGACCTGGCGCGCGCCCGGGCAGACCTCCAGCCGGGAAGCCCGATGGTGCGGGCTCGGCAGACGTGGCCGACCCTCCGGGCGCACCTGGCCGCCTGGCCGGCGCTGGCCCGAGCAGGACAGTCCACGCTCGGAGTGATCGCCGTGTGGCCCACCACCAGCTGGAGGCGTACGCCGCTGCAACGCACCCTCGAACGCCTGTCAGACCAAACCCCATCCCACAACCTTCGCCGCTACGCCCGACCCGACCTCGGACAAGAGCCCGACCCCGGTGTCGACCGGATCACGCACCTGGTCCGAACTGTCGGGGACCTCCTCACCGACGCCCGCCCGACGCGTGACGAGGAAGACCTGACCCGGGTCGAGTCGAAGATCCTCGCCGTGCTCGAAACCACTGCACGCGTCACCCTGACCCACCTGGACCAGACAGGACTAAGCGACTACACCGGCACACGAGTCGATCGGCAGCTCCTGCACCAGCTGGTGAACCACGCGCACGAGGAACTCCTCCGACCACCCGGCCAACGCAACGGCAGCTACGACGACCTGGCCGTCTACCAGACGGGGGAGACCAGCCTCGGGGCCACCATCACCCAGTGGGGCGCGGAGGCGCGGCGCACGCTCGCCGACCCCCGAACAGGGTCGAGCGGCGCCCAACGCGTCGCGGCCGATGCCGCGCTCTTGCTCGGCGGGGCCCGCACCGTCCTCGCGGCCGCCGACTTGTACGCCCTGGCCAGCCGACTACCAGCCGGCTCAGCCACCACCACCCAGACCGCGCAGCGCGCGTGGAGTGAAGCCGCACGCAGCTGGCCACCGCACCTGGGCGTGCCCGGCGCAACCGACTGGGACTTCCTACACGCCTCCCACGAGCTCGGCCGCCAGATCCACGAAGAACTCCGCCCCGAGGGCCAGTGGCGCCTCCCGAACGGTGTCGAGTCCCTGCCCACCCTCGCCCCGGTGATGAGACGAGCCCTCGACACTGTCGAACAGGTGGGCCGGCAGTACCTGACCACGACCGTCCAATGGACGACCGGAAACCGGCTCGCAACCCCCGCGCGACGACTCGACCGCCGCGAACTACAAGAACGACCCGAACTCGCCCAAGCCCAAACCGCCGGCCGATGGGTCACCCTCGGCCCGGACACGAGACACGCCACGGCCCTGGTCGAGGCCGCTACCACCGCCCACACCGCATCCCAAACTGCGGCGACCGCAGCCCGACCAGGCAGCCGCGCAGCACAACACCCCTTCGGAACATCCATTCCGCAAACCGCGACCCCCGGCCCAACCCGCCACCACCGCCGTGCACCAGGCACGCCCACACCCGGGACCGGCCTAGAACGCTAAACGGGAAAGGCGGTTTGCTGTGACCACCAGGACAAGGCTGGTGGGCTGAACGCTTGCCTGCTCGTGCGTATTATCGTTCTGCTTGGTCAAGCCGACGACCCGACTGACCAGCTCGATCCCGCGGCCGCCTCCCCTGACGGCCGCGGGTTCGTCACATCAACCCCTGAGCCAAGCTGCGCGGGTCTGCGCAGTGACCTCGAAGCGCGGGAGCCAGCGTTGGTGCCGCGGCGAGGGCCGCACACCCTGGCACCACACGGGCACGTAAACGAGCCCGGCAGCCGCCGCCCCGGCGGGGGAGCCCCCTGCCAAGCGCGTCCACCCCCTCCTTCACCAGCCCGTCTGAAACGCCGCCGGCGCCGCGGCGGAAATCACCCAGACCGTGCCGGCCCGGCCCTTGACCCGCACCCGAGTGTTACCGCGGGACGGGCAATGGTCTCTACCAGCCGGCCCACCCTCACCGTGCTGCCCAGTTCTGCGGCATCGCCAGCGTTTGTGAGCAAAGTGCTTTATACGAAGAACAGGCGGCTCCGTCAGGGTTGTCCACAGAGACTGGACGAACCTGTGGATGAAACATGCCCAATGTCGGGGATATGACACCCGCCGGAAAAGCTTATGCCAGCAGTGGCTACCGAAGCTGGGCGGCCTCGCCCGTTAGATCGAGCAAGGGCCACCGTCAAAGGTGAAGGTATGCCGTAACGAGCTTGGGGGCCGGCGGGAGCGGACCCCGCGATCCCATCCAGGGACGCTCACGCTCGGCGGACGTCCCCGCACACCAAGGAAGCACGAACGCCGCGAGGGGGGAAGGGCAGCGAAGATGGCAGCTGACCGCTGAGGCGCGGTATCGGACGGCCGCCCGGGGTGGACCAGCTCAACCAGTCGCGATAGGGTAACGAGTAACAACGTTATTCGTTACCAAGATTACCCGATGTGAGGGAGCAGATTAATGGCTGATCAGACGCAGAAAGACCCACGGGTCGCTGCTGTGGCAGCAGCCGAGGCCTTGGCCGCGAAGGGGGAGCCCGTCACGGCCCGCTCGGTGCGGGAAGCGGCCGGGGTGCAGATGGCCGTCGCGGCCGAAGTCGCCCGCGAGTGGAAGGCCCGCACGGCAGCCACGGTCGCCGTCCCGCCGGTGCCCGAAGTGGTAGCGGCCCGGCTCGCTGGGGTCTGGGCCGAGGCCGTGCAGGCCGCCCGCGTCGAGCACGAGCACGCCGTCGAAGGCTGGCGCGCCCAAGTCGAGCAGGTCGAGATCGAACGCGACGAGGCCATCAGCGCCGCGGACGAGCTGGCCGCCGCCGGCCAACGCGACGCCGCCCAGGCCGCTACCCAGCTCGCTGCGATTCAGGAACAGCTGACCCAGCAGCAGGCGGCCGTCGAGACGCTGCGCCACGACCTCGAGACGGCCCACACCGAACGCGCGCAAGCCCGCGAGGACGCCGCCGGAGCGCGCGGAGAAGCCACCGTCCTGCGCGAGGAAGTCACCCGCCTGCGCAACGAGATCCCTGACTCGAAGTAACGTCCCTTCCCGTCAGGCCAGGGCGTGGCGCCGGCGAAGCTTCGACGGGCGATGGGTGGCACCCTAAGAACCGAGCGTCGAGGGGCGCTTGCGGCACCGAGACGCGCACGAGCCCGTTTTCCTCTCTAGGCTCAAACCGTTCTCAGTGCCAGGTGCAGGGGACCAGGTTTACTCAGCCCGGGTCCCCGCACCACCCAACCCAGCAATGTTGACGTTGAGGTGTCAAACCCAGGTCAGGGGAGAGTTTCAGGTATGAGCGAGGAGCAGGGGCAGCGCACGCCGCGCACCCCAGAGCAAATCCAGCGGAACAACCGGGCACACCGCGACGGCAGCGGCATCCCCGCCGCGATCGTCTTGGGCGGTGCTGTCGTCGTCGTAGTGATCGGACTGCTGTGGTGGCTGGCGTGACCACCCCGACGTGGGAACCGTGAACGGAGTGGCCGCCGCCCTCGCGGTGGCCCTCGCTTTCCTGATCGCGTTCGCGTGGTTCATTCTCGAACCGTCACAACGGCCGGCACCCGGTAGAACTCGGCAGTTGGGCTGCCAGCGGTTCCCAAATGTCTCGTCGGCGGCGGCAACGTCGTTCGCAGGCTTCAATCTGCTCGGTCCACCGCGGGTCTCAGCGCAACCGTCGCTGCTCCTCGTTAGTCTGCGTTCTACCGCTGGGCAACGAAGAGGTACCCGGGAGCTGAACGAGGAGAGATGACGATCACCACCCGGAACCGAGACTTCCAGGAAGCACGGAGAGCCAAGGCCGATGAGTTCTACACGTCGCTTCAAGACATCGAGCGCGAGCTGAAGCACTACACGCCCCACTTCGAGGGCAAGGTCGTGTACTGCAACTGCGACGACCCTCGGGCCAGCAACTTCTTCCGTTTCTTCGCCAGAAACTTCGAGCAGCTCGGCCTGAAAAAGCTCATCACCACCTGCTACCGCAGCCAGTACCCCAACCAGTTCGGCCGCGCCGACTCCGACCACGCTGTGTATCTGGAGTACACCGGCGACAGGAACGGCACCAGCCTGTCGGACGGCGAGGTGATCGGCATCGAGCCACTCTCCGGCGACGGCGACTTCCGCAGCGCCGAGAGCGCCCAGCTGCTTCACCAGGCCGACATCGTGGTGACCAACCCGCCGTTCTCGCTGTTCCGCGAGTACGTCGCGCAGCTGATGGAGCACCAGAAGCAGTTTCTGATCCTTGGGAACATGAACGCCTTGACCTACAAGGAAATCTTCCCGCACTTCCAGAACGACCAGATGTGGTACGGCCCCAGCATCCGCAGCGGCGACCGCGAGTTCCGCGTGCCGGATGACTACCCCTTAACCGCGGCCGGTACACGGGTCGACAACGACGGCAACAAGTACGTTCGGGTGAAGGGCGTCCGCTGGTTCACCAACCTCGACTACCCAGGGCGGCACGACGAGCTGGCACTCCACAGGACCTACACCCCGCATGCCTACCCGACGTACGCCAACTTCGACGCGATCGACGTCAGCAAGACCATGGACATCCCCGTCGACTACGACGGTCCCATGGGCGTGCCGATCACCTTCCTGGACAAGTACAGTCCGAGGCAGTTCGACATCCTCGGCTCCAGCAAGACGCTCGGCCGTCCGATGTCGAAGATCGCGAAGAAGGGCACCTATCAGCAGGGCGGGCCTCGCTTCTATCTTCCGAACGGCGACGGCACCTACCGCCGGATGTACGACCGCATCGTCATCAAGAACAAGCAGCCGGCATGACTCGTTCCACGAAAAAAGTAAGGTAGCCATGTCGTACCGCTACCTCGGTAACAAGACCCGGCTGACCGACTGGATCGTCGGCGAGATCGTCCGAGTTCTCCCGGCGGGCTCGACCATCGCGGACCCGATGTGCGGGACCGCAGCTGTCTCCATCGCCCTGGCCCGCGCCGGTTACTCCGTCACAGCGGCCGACGAGCTGACCTTCCCCGTCGTGCATGCGCGCACTCGTCTGCTGGCTAAGCAAGCGCCGGCCTTCAAGGCGCTTGGTGGTTACGACAAGGCCCTGGACTGGATGCGCTCGCCCGTGCCCGTGGAGGGCTACTTCTTCCAGGAGTTCGGCGAAGCGGGCAAGCCTGCGAACGGGCGCGCGCCAAGGCTCTATTTCTCGGCGAAGAACGCCGCGCACATCGACGGCGTCCGTGACGGGATCCGGAAACTAGCAGCAGCCGGTGTGCTCACTGAGGTCGAGCACAGCGTGCTGCTGCATCATCTGATATTGAGCACCAACAGGGTCGCCAACATCAGCGGCACCTACGGGTACTTCCTGCGCACCCTCTCTCGCCCGGCGCTCCAGACCCTCACGTTCGAGCCGATCGAGTTCGAACGCACAACGGGCGACCACGCGGTGATCCAAGGCCGCGTTGAGCAACTCGCCTCGACCTTCACAACGGACGCGGTCTATCTAGATCCGCCGTACACCAAGCGGCAGTACGCCGGGAACTACCACGTACTGGAAACACTAGCCCGCGAGGATGAACCGGTCGCCGCTGGAGACGGCGGGCTCCGGCCGTGGACGGACCAGGCATCCGACTTCTGCTACCGGCGCAGCGCCGGGCAGGCCTTCCGCGAGACGCTCAAGCGGCTCGAGGTCCCCCACGTGTTTATCTCCTACAGCGAGGACGGCCAGGTCGAGGAAGATGAGTTGCTCTCCATCCTGAGCGACTTCGGCAAGGTCACACTTCATGAACAACCCCACGCCCGATACCGAAGCAACGACCGTGTGAAGGATGGATCAGTGCTGGAGCGGCTGTACCACGTTGAGGCCTTCTGACCATGGCGCAGAAGCTGAACATCGACCGCATATGGTGGCGAAACGTCCAGCCGGGCGAGTTCTACAACATCGAGCGCCACCATCAGATTCAGGGAGGCGGCGGATCTCTGTACATCGAGATCCCGAGTTCGATGGTGCCTGTCACCCTCGACTTCCTCGACGCGACAGGGGCCGACGTGGATGAGCTTCCGGTCGTCACGATCCAAGTCGGGGTCGTCGGCCAGCCGGGCCTATCCGGTCCTATCGAGTTCCAGCGGAAGAAGGGCAGTCGGATGCGCATTGCGCGTCAGAACCGCCAGCAGCCGAACTCCCAGCGGCACCCGGCGTGGACAGCGGCCTTTGGTTTTCCGACCGCGCCCGACGATGTCCGCAACAAAGGGGAAGCACTGCCGCACTTCCCCGACGGCGGGCTCCGCGTCTACATCGCCAAGACCCTGGAAGGCGACTACTACGCCGGATTCACTAAGGGGCATCGTCCAGCCGACATGAGGCGCAACCACCCAATGTGGGATCTCTACCCACGAGGCAAGGTGGTGGGCGGCGTGATCGATGCGGACTGAGGTGCGAAATGGCTGACAAGATCGACGACATCCTGTCGTCCTGGACCGCAGGCCGGAACGCGCTGCTCTACGGACCCCCGGCCACCGGCAAGACCAGGCTCATCAGCAAGTTGTTCGATGCTCTGAACAACCCGCCGGAGGCGCAGCGCGGCATCCTTCTCGACATAGCTGACGCCGAGGCTCCGTTCAGCCGGCCTGATCAGGTGATTACCATTCCCCAGCCCGTCAAGGTGGTTTGGACCACCTTCCACCAGTCCTACGGCTACGAGGACCTCGTGCTCGGGCTGCGGCCTGAGATCACAGCCGCGGGCACGCGCCTGCAGCCGTGGGCCGGGATCTTCCTCGACGCTGCGCTCGAACTCGCAGACCCCGAGTCCGAGTACGAGTCGGTCGTGATCTTCATCGACGAGATCAACCGCGGGAACGCCGCCCGCATCTTCGGCGAGTTCATGACCTTCCTGGACTTCGACTACCGCGACGGCGGAAGCGTCCCCCTTCCGCTGCCACTTCGACAGCTGACCTACGAGGACGGCAAGAGCGAAGAGATACGCCGGCCCGGAGGCAAGACGACCACGATCCCTGAGGGCTTCACGTTTCCTAGGCATGTCTACATCGTCTCGACGATGAACAGCGTCGACCGGGCGGCCGTCCCGATCGATAGCGCGCTCGCGCGTCGGTTCGACAGGATCGAGATGCGCCCCGACCTGGACGTCCTCGCCGAACACTGGAGTCTGGACGAGACGGCGATTCCCACGCCGACCGAGCACAACTGGGAGACGCTCAGCCCCTTTGAGACCGGCTACCTCCTCCTCGACCGCCTGAACGTGGCAATCGCCTCCGGCCTGGGGCCCGAGTTTGAGTTGGGCCACGGGCTCCTGACCCCGGTGCTGGCCAACAAGACGGCCGCCGACGGGACCACGCAACCGACTGAAGAGAAGGACGCCTGGCGTAGCCTCGCCAAGACCTGGGACGACGTCATCTTCCCGCAGCTAGAGGACCGTTACTCCGGTCGGCCCGAGCAGCTGATGGATCTTCTGCATGTCGACACCCCACCGGCGCCTGGCGGCTACGCCTGGACCTTGCGAACCGCGAAGGGCGGCACCGTCGAGGCCCGCACCCTCGCACCCGTCCGAGTGAGCGAGCTCGAGATCGACGTCATAAAGAGGTCTATCAGGTGGCTGACGCGGTAGTCGCGCCGCCGCGCATCGAGCTCCAGGAGTACGGCGCCCCGGTGGTCTGCGAAGCCGCGGATCTTGATCTCCATGCACTCGCCGAGGCGAACAAGCGTTGGAGTAGGGCGCTGGGGCTCGGCGGCGACCCTATCCGGGTCGAGGACATCGGCGACGGTCTCGTGAAGCTGCGGGCCGAAGCTGTAACCGGCGTCGTTCGAGTCGGCGACACTAACATCGAAATCGCCCCGAAGTTCCTGAGTGCCGCCGACGGCAGCTGGCAGACGGTGCTGTGGCGGATCCTCACGGTCGTCGAGGGCGGTTACGTCGACGACAACCTCACGACCGCTCATCAGCTCGCTTCGCTGTCCATGCCGGACCTGCTCGCCGAGATGTTCCTCGCGTCCTACGGCAAGGGCGCTGCCCGCGGTCTGCCTCGCGGCTACGTGACCGAGCAGGCGACGGGCACTATGCTCCGCGGCAGCCTGGACATCTCGCGGCTCGGGGAATGGGTGGCGCGTCCGTGGGAGCTTCCCTACGTCGCCGACCTCCTGACCGACGACACTCCGCTGGCGCGACTGCTCCACTGGGCTGCCGAGTGTCTGGCCGCGACTGTAAAAGCGCCCGGACGTGCTCGAGCGATGCGTGAGGTTGCGGCTGCTCTCGCACATGTCGGGAGGCAACCTCCCCATCTTCTCGACGCTCAGCGGATCTCCCTGGGCATCCAGCACCAGAGCCTCGAGGCTGCAAAGGTAGTCGGGCTGCTGCTTCTTGAAGGTGCGGGAGTTCATCACGCCCGCGGTGACCACGCCCTGTCCGGATTTCTCTGGAACTCCGACGTGATCTATGAGAACTACATCTACTGGCTGTGCCAAAGGGCGGCCAGCCGCCGCGGCGAAAGAGTCAACAAGGGCGCGATCAGGTTCAGCGAGGTCATCGCGGGCGAAGGATCCCAACTGGAAACGACTCCCGACGTGGTCTTCCGCGATGTCCAAGGAACACCGGTTGCGGTCACCGACTCCAAGTACAAGCGCCTCGGCACGCGACCGAAGGCCCCGGACACGTATCAGGTGCTGACCGCGGGCCACGTTCTCGGCTGCCAACGGGTCTCGCTGACCTATCCGGTGGCTGCGGACCGTGCACCGACCGTGTGGCGGGTTTCCTCTGCGCTGGGAGGCAGTGACATCGAGCTGACCGCTCTCCCACTGAACTTAATGTCGCTGGCGTACCAAGACGGACCGGGGTTACTGATCAACAGGATCAGCGACTGGCTCGCCGGCGATTTATTCTCCGACACCGCAGCTCAGTAACGCCCGCGCGCTGCGCGTGCCTGCCCCGGATCATCGAGGCGCGACCCGACAGCTTTGCGGGCGACCTTTGCTTCCGTACGCAACCCGCCCGGACTCCTGGCCCGCTTATGCACCACCCGGGAGCACGCTGCCGCGCGACTGGGGTTAGCGGAACGTCGACGCGGCCAACTGAGCTCGTTGCGGGAGCAATAAGGCGACCGTCGCCAACCGAGCATTTCAGGTGTACCGCCTTACTGATCGAAGACCATGAGAACGGAGGCACCCCTCACATCACCAACCCTGAGAACGGCACGGAGACGATGCGAATCGTTGCCTGCATTCAACAGACGCAGGTAGAGGGGCCCCGCTAGAGCGCGCGGGGCCCCCTCTGTGTTCAGGTGGCGTCGTAGGCAAGCCTGGCCAGCTTGATGGCCTGGTCGAGCGTGCCTCGATCGACGATCTGAACATTCACCCGGTACTGCCGATGCCCGCTGTGCCGGCGCCAAGCGTCCTGCGCGATCGCCGCCAGTTCTTCATCCGTGGCGTAGCTCAGCCTGAAGTTGCAGATACCGTCGCTGGCATACACGTACGCGAAGCCCCCAAGCCTGCTGCCCTGCCGACGCAGGCGAAGGTAGCGACCGAAATCCAGCGGCGCGCCGTCTGCAGCCCCGTGGCGCTTGATCCCGTGAGCGTGGACGTCAGGCCACGACGCCACGACCTCGAGGAACTCGCGGAACAGATCTCCCTCCGGGTTGCCCTTGATCAGGTTACGGACAGTCGCCTGCCCCTCCTCATCAACGCCAGGCACCCATGTGTTCATGGTGTCGCCGTCAGCTGGCCTCGTCACCACGACGCTACTAGCAGCGTCAGCCCGCACGTATAACCCCCGGGCTCGCGACTCGATGATCTCCATGAGCTTTCGCCCCTCGGGCGTCTCCAACTCAGCCGGCGTCGCCTTGATCGACACAAACTCGATTTCCATGTCCTATCCCTCACCACGAGGTGCGAGCTTCTCCCGCACTGTTTTATATAGTAGGGACTTGTTTCGTGAAGTACAACTCAACTTTTCAAAACTCTGCGCGCCGACCACAGCCACCGGATGTTGAAGGAGGCAGCCTGTCGTTTTCCGAAGTCGGCCGCACCGGGTCGGGCGTGGCTGGGGGGCCTGTGCACAGCACTGTTGACACGAATGGTGTCCGAAGTGGTGTGCACGGTGCGTGGTTCTGGTCAGGAGTCGTGTTCACCAACCACCGCGGGCGCATCTGATAGCTGCGGCCCGCCGGCTCGTTGCACGGCCCGGTAGACGGTGGAGCGGGCCACGGAGAACAGCTCGGCCAGGTCGGCGCTGGTGTGCCTTCCTGCGCGCCATAGCTCAACCAGATGGGCCTCTTGGGCGGGCTTGAGCTTGGGCTGCTTGCCACGCAGCCGGCCTTTGGCCTTGGCGACCTTCATGCCTTCCCGGGTCCGCATCCTGATCAGGTCCGACTCAAACTCAGCGATCATCCCGAGGACGTTGAACAACAGACGCCCAACTGGGTCGGTCGGGTCGTGCACCGACCCGCCGATGTTGAGCTTCACGCCGGCTTCGGTGAGTTCCTCGACGATGTTACGGGCATCGGTCAGCGACCGGGCCAGCCGGTCGAGCTTGGTGACGACGAGCGTGTCGCCGGATCGGCAGGCAGCCAGCGCCTCGCGCAGCCCGGGCCGGGCCCGGTTGGTGCCGGTCAGGCCGTGGTCGACATAGATCCGGTTCGGTGTCACCCCGAGCGCGGTAAGCGCGCCGCGTTGGACGGTGAGGTCCTGCTGATCGGTTGAGCAGCGGGCGTACCCGACGAGCATCCTGGCCACCAGCAGACTGTAACCGTTTAGGCTACCGTCACCGGGCATTTTTGCGGGCGGGGCTTGTGGGATTCTGCAGGCCGAGTTCCTGAGCGTGCGGGTGTCCGTTTTCGGAGCCGGCTGCACCGAGTGTGGGTGTCCCGCAGGAGGTTCCCCTTGCGGGCACGTCTGAACCTCTGACCTCAGTTAGTCCCTTCTCGTTCGCAGGCACGGCCGGGCTAGTTCCGGCGCCCCGGCTGCGAACAGCACCTATCGTCGTCCCGTGGCCATAACCGCATCCGACTTCATCCTCGAAGAGACCTCCAGCGGAGGCTGGGGTACGCCCGTGCGCGGTGAGTCGCTGGATGAGGAGCGCGTGCGCGCGCTAGTCGACCGGCGAGATCCTGCGCACAATGACATTGATGTCTCACTCGCGCTCATGGACCTAATTCGCGATGACCTGGAGAAATCCGGGACTGGCGGCGGCGAGCTGCTCGCCGACCAAGAGCTATGCCTCGCCATCCGAGCTCTTGAGCGCGTCTCCGCTCGGGCCGGATTCGAATTCAAGGTGCCTTTCCGCGACCACACCGGATGGCGGTCATGGTGGAACCGGAATGGCGCCCACGGCTCCTGGCAGGCGCGACGAGACTTGCTGGGAACGCTGTTCGACGACACCTACGCGAAACTGACGGAGGCGCAGGACGGCGCTCTCGACTCCACACTGGCACTCTCCGTGTCACCGCACGAACGCCTCGGCTGGCCCGAGGTAGACACGGAGATCGGAGAGCTTCGACGGCACTTCCGAACAGCCGTGACTCCGCAGGACTACCGCGGGATCGGCAACGACTGCGTGCACCTCACGGAGGCTCTGAGCCGCAAGGTCTACGACCACGCGTCGCACACTCCGGATGGCGAGGCGGAGCCCCCGGTAGCCAAGACGAAGCTGAGGCTTGAGCGATACGTGGAGGCACGTCTACCAGGGAAGGACAACGCTGAGATGCGGGCCTTCGCTCGTTCCGTCATCAACCTGTCGCAGGCGGTGAAACATGGCGGTGCGCCGACGCGGACCGAGGCGGGCATCGTCGCGGATGCCGTCATCCTTCTCGCGAACATGCTGAGGCGTTTTGCCGAGGAGTGAGCCGGAACCGTCATGGTTTAGCTCCTCCGCGGCCCCATGACGAAGCCCCCCTCCTTCGGGAGGTGACGTGGCTACATTGAGCTTGTTGTCAGTCGAATTCATCCATCGTCGCGATGACCGCCGCGACGTTGGCCCGTGAACGGGCGTTGATCCTCTTTAGCAGGCGGCGCCCCTGGGGGCTACGGCCATCCAGCGACCTCGGGAGCCACTGTCCAGGCATCGCCACCTAGATACGCGACTGGCAGGCCCCCGGCCCAGGAGAGGTCCGTGGGCACTGGACCCTGACTTGCCCAGCGTCCGAGGGTTGTGAAGAGCTGCGCATGCTGTCCGGAGTCCCGAAGGAGCAGGAAGGCAACGTCGTTGGGGACGAAGTCCCACCTCCAGGTGGGAGGATCCGCGGTCGGCCGCGGGATACGCCACTCCCGCTCGTGAAGCCATTGACTCTGAACGGGGTTGGCGAGGGAGAAGAAGTCGTCGGTTGACTCCTGAGTCGATCCCGGCCAGTACCTGACCGCGCGGGCCTTCATCGGTTCTGGCAGGGAGCTGCCCTGCCAGTGGTCGAACTCGTTACCCCTCACGTACAACGCCGGACCCCCGCCAGCATCGAACACCGCCTGGACGCGGAAGGCCAGGCCGATGCCGTCATAGCGAGGGTGCGCTTGAGTTGTCAGGTGAGCCAGCGCCCGTCGTGTGGTCTGCGTGAAGCAGATGACCGGCCAGTCAGAGCCGAAGGCAGGCGCCGCGAAGACCTGTCGCCACCACAGGATGTTGGCGAGGCGCGTAACGCTGTCGTACTCCTGCACGAAGGGAAGCGCCCCCGGTGCCCTCCTCCCGTTGCGTCCCGTCATGTGGAGCAGGACGTCCGGCAAGTCCGGGCTCTGGCTCTGGCGCAACGGCTTGATCTGCACCGTGAAGACGATAGCTGGGCTCATCCGTCGGAGCGGGCGGCCTCGTCGCGATGCAGACCGGTCGGGCTAGTCGCTCATCACTAAACGGCAGTAGGGGGGTGGACGTTGTAGAGCGCCGCCAGGGCGACGGACTGGCGGCCTTTGTCGGTTCGGCGGGGCTGCCCTCGGATAGCGTCGGGGAGCTCCAGCAGGAGGCCCGTCCGCCGGGCAAGAGGGAAGGCGTCCGCCTCGGCACGATGGCACGGGCGGCATGAGGGGCGCGAGTACCAACGGCGCAGGATCGTGCGCTAAGCCGGACCGGTTCCTGGTGAGTAGTTCAATTGAGAACCAGCCAACAATCGTTACGTTGAGGTTCGTGAGTATTTACACGACTTACGCAGACGCTGGCGAGGTGCCGCCGGAGAGGTCGTGGAGCGCTCTGCGGGCACTCCGGTCCGGTCCGCCGGGTCTCGCCGGCAGCGAGGACCGGCGCCAGGTGTTCTCTTCAGCGTTGGAGCAGGCCGAGCAACTTTTCGGGGCAGCAGCCTCGGTCGGGGTAGCAACCAAGCCACTCCTCGCGTTCTACGGTCTCTCGCAGGCGGGTCGAGCAGTCGCAGCCGTTCACGCGGCCGATGAGTGGCGATTACGGGGGCACGGCATCACGGCAGGAAAGGGTGACAGGGGTAAGTCGTTGGCCGAAATGACGGTAGACCCTGGGCCGCGCGGGTCGTTCGGCCGCTTGGTCAGTGTGCTGGAGTCTTCGACCGTGCCGATTCAAACGCAATTGGGTGATCTGTGGCCACTGCTGAACGAGACTGCGCGGCACCCCCTCCCCGGGAGCGGAGATGACCGGTCACTGAGCGTGAGCACCGAGCGCACCGGGTGGGCGACAGGTATCCCTGCGGTGAGGGTCCTAGAGATACCGGCGAGGTTTGCCGAGGGGGTGGAACCTGAGCTTTCGTACGCCAGCGGCCTGGGCCGGGACTATGCCGCTCAGGCCGACGCTCTCGACCACTACTTGTCGCGATACCCGACTCTTTCGGACCGCACGTCTTTCACTTCTTCCGGCCAACCGATCGGGTTGCAACCTCACGACGAGGGGACCTGCTCGGTCATCTTCCGATGGCCGGACGAGACGCTGACTCGTTATTCGTCCCCCGATGCATTCCTGGGGTCAATCGGAGTTCGGAGTCGAGCGAGCTGGCGGGTCTATCCAGCGCTCGACGGCGGCAACAAGCCGGTTCATCCGCTGATGGTGTGGTGGGCGATACTGTTCCGGCTTTCGATGCTGGCCCGGTACGAGCCGGAGGATTGGGCGACCATGACCAACGTCAACATCAGCACGGACGCTGTGCCTATCGAGCATCTGCTCGGGACGGCGATGTCAGCGGTGCCGGAGCTGCTCTTCCACGTCTTGGTGCGATAGACGGCGAGCCTCCGAGTCGCGGTGTCATCCGGAATCAGCCACCCCCGCGTCGGGCGTCATCCCGTAGCCTCGGCGCCCGGTGCCTCTCGTACGTGAACGCCACCTACCCGCGACTTAGCGCGTCAAGGCCACACCTCCCCCTGACCCGTTCTAGGCCAAACAGCGACCCGCGAGGTTCTGTCAACCCGGAGGGATCGGGGGAGCAAAGTCTTGGTGCGGGTTAAGCGAGGGAGGTACGACTGAGCGCGTGCCAAGAGTTTGTGGGGGAGAGGCCCGCGGAGCGGGCTTGACGGGGCCTCGTCGGTCGCCATGATGAGGGCCAGGGTCAGGGAGATACAGACTCACCCGGGGCCGGCGTAGCCGGCTCCTTCGCTGGCTTTCTGGCCGCTGTCCCGCGCTGCCGGACGCGTTGCTGCTTGGCCGGTTCGTCGAGGCCGAGTTTGCGCAGTTCGTCGGCGGACCAGCCGTCGCTCAAGGCTGCCCGATAGGCCTTGACGTCTTCGACCTCGGCGGCCGCGACATTGGCTCGCTGCTCGTCAAGGGTCTGGCGGGTTTTGACTAGCAGCCGAACCGAGGCGATTCGGCTGTTGAGTAGCTCGCGGGCGCGAGTCTCGATGGTGTCTGGGCTGGGGGTGGTTGCCATGGCACCGAGGGTATGTCGCGATTCGACACCCTGTGGGCTTGCCGCGCCGTCCGCTGTCGC